>CAIMSP010000047.1 GCA_903844215.1 uncultured beta proteobacterium
AGGGCCTGAACAACAAGGTCAAAGTGACCATGAGAAAATCCTACGGCTTTCGGACCTTCAGAATCACCGAACTCGCCCTATATCACGTGCTTGGCAAGCTTCCTGAGCCCGAACTCACCCACAGGTTCTACTGACGAAGCACTTTTTCAAGGTTCGCTAATCTGCTAACTACTACCTCGTTCTGCGGATTGGTCGATTTTTGCTGTGATATTTCAAGCGCAGAAACCATGACGGCTTCGTTCTTATCATTCTCTTTTATAACATCGTTACGATATTTTTCGAGTGCCTTTTTAATTCTTTCTCGCTCCATATTTTTAAGATAGTCTTCGTGTCGAAGTAACTGAAGCTCTTTTAGTTTTTCTGGTGTTAAACGTGTTGCCATGCCGTACTCACTTTTAATTAGCGTTGAATCCAAAATTTAAAACAATATGATGTAGTAAAGGGGATTGATTGCAAATTCGGAATTTTAATTCATATATTTCGATATTGCATGCATCAATTGTGTCAATTTGCGGCGAAAAACGCAATAATTCATTGTCGGAGAATTTTATTTTCTACGCCCTTGCTCTCAACTAGGTTCTCGGTTTGCAGCATGCGCAGCACTCCCTCGGTAAGACAGAATCGCCGTTTCGCCCTCGGAGCAATCTAGGAATGGCAGCCGTTCAACAGCGGCAATTCGCAAAAGACATATGCCACTGGCTATATCGCCATCAGCTCGAACTTCTCCGTATTGAAGTCCGGATGAATCACTGCAAGGGCGGGACAAGTGCCCAATGCATGACGAGTACAGCGTGCCTCGGATGCAACTTTGCCACACCAGTGGCGCACCACGTGAGCCTTTGACACTGGCCGTAAGAACAGCAGTTTCAGTCGACAGCACCACATGTGAGGGCCACGCTGCGAGCCTGCCGGTGGTGATCATTGTCCCAGTGCATCAGTGGCGCGCTTCACCCTCAGTGGTGGACCGTGGCTGCTGTGCATTAATAAACAGTTAATTAAAACACCATAAGTGGCATAATAAATGAACACGTGCTGTCACTATGTCAAACCCCAAAACCTTCACCCTCGACGAGCTCTGCACCCTGAGTGACTGCCCCAAGCGCACGGTGCGCTACTACATCCAGATCGGGCTGGTGGACCGGCCGATGGGCGAAACCAGGGCGGCGCACTACTTGGGCAGCCATCTGGATCAGCTGCTGAAGATTCGCCAGCTCAGCGATGCCGGTGTTTCGCTGGAGCGCATTCGCGAGGTTCTGTCCGGCGAGGTCGCGCCCGTGCCGCTGCGCCAGCGCAAGCCCGGAGCGGTGGAGGTGCGCAGCCACGTGCACATCGCGCCCGGCTTGGAGCTGCAGATCTCTCCCGAAGACGCCGGCCTTGAGTCTGAGCAGGTGAGGGAGCTGGTGCGCGCCGTGATGAAGGTCTATCAAGATTTACAGGACAAGTCCCGATGAATACAAACAGTCAAGAAGAACAAGCGCAACTCGTCAGCGCAGATGGCGAAGCGGCCACCCTGCAGTCCGTGCACATCGAGGGCCGGCTTGATGGTCTGTTGCTGCAGCTGACGTCGCGTCAGCACTACCGCAACGATGGCAAGAACAACCTGGAGACGGTCTTCACCTTCCCTCTGCCCTGGGGCGCGACGCTGCTGGGTCTGAACGCCGAGATCGATGGTCATCGCCTTCAGGGCACGGTGCTGGAGAAAAAGCAGGCCACCGAGCGCTACGAAAAAGCCATCGACGCCGGCGACACGCCCATCATGGTGGAGCGCTCGGCGAGTGGCCTGTACACGGCGAATCTGGGCAACCTCAAGCCCGGCGAGTCAGCCGTCATCGAGATCGAATACGCGCAACTGCTGCGCTTCGAGCAGGGGCAGATCCGCATCACCGTGCCCACCACGGTGGCGCCGCGCTATGGCGATGCGCACCGTACCGGCGGCCTGGCGCGGCACGAGTCGGTGGAATCCAGCCTGTTGGTGGACTACCCATTGACGCTGCTACTCACGCTCACCGGTCAGGCTACCCAAGCCGCCGTGCTGTGCCCCAGCCACAAGGTGGAACTGGCCAAACTGGCCGACACGGTGCGGGTTTCATTGAAGCAGGGCGCCTTTCTGGACCGCGACTTCGTGCTGCTGTTGCAGGGCCTGCAGGGCAAGTCCTTTGCCACGGTCACACCCGACGGCGAGCACTACGCCGTGCTGGCCAGCTACTGCCCCGCGCTGCCCGAGAGGACCGACGCGCCGCTGCTGCTCAAGGTGCTGGTGGACTGCTCGGGCTCCATGGGTGGCGACAGCATCGAGGCCGCGCGCAGGGCGCTGCATGAGGTGCTGAAGGAACTCAACGCCGAGGATTGGATCGGCTACAGCCGCTTCGGCTCGAGCGTCGTGCACGACCTGGCCGGCACCCGACCGTGCGATGGCGCCACCGTCAACAAGGTGGCGCACCTGATCGCGGCCACCGATGCCGACCTGGGCGGCACGGAGATGAACGCGGCGCTGATTTCCACCTGCGAGCTCGGCGCTCAGCGCGGCTGGAAGAGCCTGTTCCAACTCTCACAGGAACGGGCGTCGCAGCAGGACGTGCTGCTCATCACCGATGGCGACATTTGGGATGTGGAAGAAGTCATCCGCAGCGCGAAAAGCTCGGGGCACCGCGTCTTTGCCGTGGGTGTGGGCAGCGCGCCGGCGGAAAGCTTGCTGCGCGAATTGGCGGAAAAAACCGGCGGCGCTTGTGAGCTGGTGTCGCCGAATCAGGATGTGGCCGAAGTCATCCTGCGCACGTTTCGGCGCATGCGTGCCACGCGCAGCTGCGACCTGGCCATCGAATGGGGACAGGAACCGGTGTGGCAGTCACCCTTGCCGAAGAGCATGTTCGCCGGCGACACGGTGCATGTGTTTGCGCGACTGGCTCGGGCGCCGAGCTGGCCACCGATGCTGTCGTGGGTCGGTGGCGCCGAGCGCGCACACCTTGCCGCAGCAGAGCTGGAAAATGCGGCAGGTGAAAGCCTGGCACGCATGGGTGCTGCGGCGCAGTTGGCGTCACTGCCGGTGGGGCTGCCCAAGTCGGTCACGCCGGAACCGGATGCGCAACGACTGGACCTGGCGCTGCGTTACCAGTTGGTGACGGAGCGGACGAATCTGCTGCTGGTGCATGTGCGCGCAGATGGCAGCAAGGCCGAAGGGCTGCCGGCCCTCGCGCCGGTACAGCACATGCAGGCAGCAGGGTGGGGCGCCGTGGGGTCGGTGTTTGCTTGCCAAGGTGCGATTGCGTACAGCAATAAACCAGTTTCCTTCAGCGTGCCATCGGTGTGGAGGACGTCAAAGGCGATGGCGGCACCAATGGACGATTCATTCGTATTGCGCGATAGCGATTATTCCTATGAGGACGATGACCTGTCGCGCGATCCCATTGAGGATGCGGCGTTCCTTCGCAAGGGTCGTGTCGTCACGCCGCTTGCCTTGCTGGAGGTGTTCGACGCCTTGGCACAGTTGGCCGGCGCAGAGGCCTGGTTCGGTGACAGGCTCGATGAACAGCGATTGCCGGTCGGGTTGACGCGGCTGCTCGGTGAACTCGAGATAGCCCTGGGTTCGCGCGCTCAGGCATGGGCACTGGTGCTGCAATGGCTTCAGGGTCGGCTGAGCGATGACTTTGTCTTTTCGCGCATGGGCGCACGCGTCCTGCGGCACGCTCTCAAGCCAGTGGACGCGGCCAACCTGCCGCAGGGCACGAAGCAGGTGGCCGACAGGTTGGCCCGCGTGACAAGTGGCGCCTGGGGCCGGACTGTGGCGTCGGTTGTAAAAGGGCGCGCGGCCGGTAATGGCATGTTCGGGCCGGCAACTGCGAAGGACATTGACGACTTCGAGATCCCGGCATTTCTCAGAAAATACTCGGACTGAGTCTGCAAGATGGTGGCTGGCAATGGCCAGTCACTGCATTGTGATTCTCGTAACGAGCGGATGTTTTCTATCTGTGTCGTTCTTTGGACGCTAGGTGAGAGTCGAGCTATGTGAATTTGTCTAAAAGTGGATTCAAAACGGCTTTGCTGATCCATTCCACATGATTCTTTGACCCATCGTTTGCAACATCAAATCCATGGTCAAAATGCAAACCATTTCTTAGTCCTAACAGATAGCGGGCGTGTTGCCTGTCGGATTCGTTTCGGTCTAGGGCGTGAACTCTGATCGCAATTCGAGTAGCTCCCGCCTCCTTGGCAACATCCTCAAAATCAGCGCCCTGCAAATCCAAGCTTCGTCCAGTTTTGGAAGGCGAATAAAAGATTTCAAACGCCTCCACCTGCTTCCATTTAACCGCCTCATGCAAAAACTGTGCAAGTACCTTGCGCCGCCTATCCGGAAGCCCTGTGCTGCGTGAATCAGACTGAAATCTCAATGTGAAAAATGGATCAACCAACACTACTTTTCGAGAGAGCATCAGAATAGGCCGAGCTACCGCCACATATGCATGTGACGTTCTGTCAATCAATGCCCCACTTGCATCAGGAAAAGCGTCAGGATCGCTGAGAACCATATCAATCGGTTCGACCAGGTTGCTAGGCTTACCAGCCGGGCCGACAAGCTTGAAAACCTCTCTGCGCAAACTCACCGCATTTTCCGGCCATGACATGCTGGACCGAAAGCGGACGCTCGTGGGCAAAATTGCATGGGACAGACGATACTTGATGGCCTCATCAGAAGCCATTACGCCCAGATCTGAAATGGAACGAAGATGCTCGCGCAGCTGACCTTCCCACTCCATCGGAAAATCGGCAATAAACCGCCCTTCGGATGGACTGAAAAGCCTAAGAAGATCGATAAGATCACGCAAGCCACCTGGAGCTTGCGGATCAATTCCAATCAGATCATTCATCGAATAGATCCTTGCCACGCTCCTCGAAAAAACCTCGCGGCCATCGGTCAATAAAGTCGCCCTGAGTGCTGACACGAATATTCTTAACTTTTGAACAGCCGTCAGGTTGCGGCTCAAAATAGAGCACTGATAAATCCTCTGGTTTTAGTGCGAGAGGACTCCCGTCCGGATGCTTGCCGGCTGTGGTTTCACGAATACGGCGCAGGCAACGCAGCATAATATATTCGCTGTGGGTTTCTATGAAATGATGCGCATGCTCAACCTTTGTCGCCTCAGCGAAGGTGTCACCCAAAGCCGACTGTAAGGCTGGATGCAAATGCAACTCCGGTTGCTGGAAGAAACCATTTCCGCTGTGAATTGCAACCAATACTGGAATCACGCAGCTAATGCCAGTTCCAACATCCTCAAAGGTCATTCTGCGCCCAGTCTTGTCAACCAATGAGCCAATCATTAGCGCAGCCGACAGTGGTGGCACCGACAAATTGGTAGCGGGCCTTATTTCAAGGGCCTCGAAAACTAGTTGGTAACCGTGATCAATAAAGAGATGTTCCCTAAGACACCGATTTACAAAGCCATGAATTGGCTCATTGATAGATCGTCGTGGACCACGCCCGCGTGCACCCATAGCAAAACCGAGCTTGGCCGCGGCCGATAAAACCGGATCCAAAGTTTGTTCAGGTAATCTATCTGTGGTTTGATTGTCGATGAAAATTTCATTCTTTTCTTTGAACAACTCCACGTAACTCGATTTTGCAAGGGAATTCATGAAATCAAATTTGGAATCTATGGGAAAACCTAGATTGAATATTGGCGCCTCTGCAAAATTGGAAGGTAATCCGCTGATGCCTTCAGGGAATATCTGATTGCTGCAAATGTGACTGAGCGCCGAGTTCTCAATGGTTGTTCTGTCTGCGCCAAGATTAAACGGAACCGAAATATGCTCAGCCAAGTCAGATAATAGAATATTAACAATTTCTACTAAATCTCGCTCAAATTCGGATTCACCTCCCGATGCCGAAATAGAAATAGGTTTCGCAAAATTAACCAGACAATCCAGTTTATAATGTTTATCCTGTTTCTTTAAAGGGTTTGCATGTTTTTGTATGAGGGATGTTAATGTATTTCCAAATGGTTTTTTCGTGATAGTTAATTTATCTGGGCCATGCGTTAGATCAAGGTTAATGCTAAATATATTTAACCCTCCAGCTGCAAGCGCTATTACAGATAGCCCATCGGGCTCGCCCCGCAATGATAAAACGAACTCCCAGCCAGCCTCGTCAAACCAATTATATATTCCGCCGCTTATTTCAAATATATCTTGTATGTCAAAACGCCCTTTGTGAATGGCAGCATCGAAATAACCTGTCTTGAAATGCAAATCAATCGATAATTCCGGGCGTTTTGAATTCGATTTAAGATCTATCAATGGATTGATGTGCAACCATCTTGAAACCGGTGAATGGACGCGAGCAAGACTCCCACCGCTTATCACATTGTTGATCAAGGAGAGTGCGTCATGTATACAGCTTTTTCCGGCGGAATTTGGTCCGTATAGGAATGTGAGTGGGCTGATCGGTATTTCGGTTCTCTCGCGGAGAGACTGGAAATTCTCGAGAACAAGTAGGTATGGTTTCATGCAAGTCGGGATGATTCTGACGGCGGTCCAGATCGCGCTTTAACTTAATTGTAGTTACGGTCTGCGCAACACTATAACTGCGTTCAAAGCCCGATCGTTTTTTCTGTCGACTGCTGGAACGGTGCACTCATAATTATTTTTTCAATATCTATTTGAGCCTTACGCTCAACCCTCAGTTAATCAGAACAACCGGTCTTGCGCCAGGGTCTGCAAACGCGAGACATCGTCATAGCCATACTTGGTGGAAGTGGCGCCCGCGCCGCGCACCGCAGTGTGCGCCCATCAGGGGCCGGAACCGACGCGACGATTGACAACTGACCGGCGGTCATTTATATTTCCAGTCCAAATGACCCAAAGTCAGTTAGCCGCGATCGCCCCCGGCTGGCTTCATTCATGAACCGACTCAAGAAGATTTTCAGTTGCCACGCCGCCCCTGCACTCGCCGCTGAAAGCGGGGGTCGCGGCCGTTTGCGTGCGCTGGGCGATGACGAGAAGCAGGCCAAGCGCCAGGCTATTTTGGACGCCGCCGACGGACTGTTTGCGCAGCGCCATGAATTGGCGAACGTGGCCGACATCGCGCTGGCGGCCGGACTGGCCAAGGGCACGGTGTACCTCTACTTTCAATCCAAGGAAGAAATCTATCTGGCCCTGCACCTGCGCCATATGGAGCGGTTCCTGGGCGCGCTGATCGCGCGTCTGGACAGCGAGTCGGCGTTTCGCTTTGACGAGCTGACGGCCCTGGTCAGCCTGCACATGCTGAGCGACTCCAACGACTTGCCGCTGGGCGCGTGCTGCACCGGCTTTGCCGCTGGCGCCGTGTCGAGCGCGGCCGCAGAGAATTTTCAGACCTGTCTGACGGCCTGGCTGGAGTCGGCCGGCGCCGGCCTGGAACGCCATTTCCCCAAGCTCTCCCGCGGCGAAGGCGCCAGGCTGCTGAATCACAGCTACGCCTTCATGATCGGCCTGTACAGCCTGATGCGCAGCGAGCAAAGCGGCGGCCTGAAGTGCGCGCAGATCCAGGGCATGGGCAGTTTTCAGCAAGAAGCGCTGCTCGCCCTCACCCGCTATTGGACCCAGGTCGCCGGCATCGATGGCGGCGCGCTCAAGGCCGCAGCCAAACCACAACAACGGAACAAGAAATGAAATATCGACAGGTTCTACCCCTCTTCCTGACGCTGGCCGCAGCGCTGATCTCAGGCTGCAGCGAAGGCACGGCCAGCAAGACGAACAGCACCGGCGCCGCAGGCGTGGAAGACAAGACCGTTGCCGCCCTGAGCGCGCCGCCGCGACCGGTGCGCTTCATGAAGGTCGGCTTGAGCCCGGTGGACGATCTCTCCTACCTGCCGGGCGAGATTCGGCCGCGCTTTGAGCAGCGTTACGGCTTTCGCGTCGGCGGCAAGATCGCGCGCCGCCTGGTGGACGTGGGGCAGACGGTGAAGGCGGGCCAGGAACTCGCCGTGCTCGATTCCCAGGATGTGCAACCGGCCATCAACGCGCAGGCGGCGCAGGTGCAAGCCGCGCACAGCGACGCCAAACTGCAGCAAAGCGAACTCAAGCGCCAGCAGAACCTGCGCGACCAGGGCTTCGTTTCCGCCGCTGCGCTGGAGCGCCAGGCCGCCGCCACCGAGGCGGCCGAGTCACGCCTGAAGGCGGCGCAGGCGCAACTGGAAAACGTGCGCAATGGACTGAATTTTCAGAGCTTGCGCGCCGACACGGCCGGAGTCGTGATGGCGGTTGACGCCGAGGCCGGCAGCGTCGTGGCTGCGGGCCAAAGCGTGCTGCGCGTGGCGCAACTGGGCGAGAAGGAGATCGCCATCAACGTGCCGGAGCGCGCCGTGGCCCTGATGAAGAAGGCCAGCGGCTTTGCGGTGCGCATCGATGCGCTGGGCGACAAGGTTTACCCGGCCAAGCTGCGCGAGCTGGCCCCCGCCGCCGACCCGGCGAGCCGCACCTACGCTGCGCGCTTGTCCATCGTCGGCGCCGACGCCGCGCTCCAGCTCGGCATGAGCGCGTCCGTGCAGCTCAAGCTGGGCGGCGCCCAGTCCATCGTGGTGCCGAACACGGCGCTGTACACGCGCGACCAGCAAACCCTGGTGTGGCTCATCGACAGCGCCACGCAGACGGTCAAATCGGTTGCCGTCAGCGTGGGCCAGAGCACGGCCGATGGCGTCACCATCGTCTCCGGGCTCAAGCCGGGCGACACCGTCGTCACCGCCGGCGCGAACCTGCTGATGGCCGGACAAAAGGTGCGCCTGTTGGGCGCGGCAAACGGCGCTGCCGCGCAGCCCGGAGCCGGCAAATCATGAGCGACCAGCGCCCGGGATCGGGCAAGCTCAACCTTTCCGCCGCCGCCATCACGCACCAGCAGCTCACGGTCTTCTTCATCGTCGCGATTGCGCTTGCCGGGCTGTTCGCCTACTTCAAGCTGGGCCAGCGCGAGGACCCCGACTTCACGTTTCGCGCCATCACCGTGCGCACGCTGTGGCCGGGCGCGACCACGGCGCAGGTTGACATGCAGGTCACCGACCGGATCGAAAAGAAGCTCCAGGAGATGCCGTATTTCAAGCGCACGCAGAGCTATTCCAAGCCCGGCGAATCCATGATCATTCTGGAGTTGCTTGACACGGCGCCACGCAAGGAGGTGGCCGCGCTGTGGTACCAGGTGCGCAAAAAGGTCGGCGACATCCGCCAGACGCTGCCCCCGGAAGCCATCGGGCCGTTCTTCAACGACGAGTTTGGCGACGTGTTCGGCTCGATCTACGCCTTCACCGCCGACGGCTTCACGCTGTCCGAGCTGCGCGACAAGGTGGAGGATGTGCGCCAGGAGCTGCTGCGCATTCCCGATGTCGCCAAGATCGAGCTCGTGGGCGTGGTTGACGACAAAATCTACGTCGAGATCAGCAACACCAAGCTGGCCTCGCTGGGCATCGACGCAACGTCGATTGCGCAGCAGTTGCAGGCGCAAAACGCCGTCGCTGCGGCGGGCACGATCGAGACCCGCGACAACAGCCTCGCGCTGCGCGTCAGCGGCCACTTCGATTCGGTGCAATCGGTGCGCGAGTTGCAGCTGGCGGTGAACGGGCGCAGCATCCTGCTGGGCGACATCGCCCGCGTTGCGCGCGGCTACGCCGAGCCGCCGGTGCAGACGATTCGCTATGGCGGCAAGCCGGCGATTGCGCTGTCGGTGTCGATGAAGAGCGACGGCGACGTGCTGCAACTGGGCGAACACCTGACGCGCGAGATGCAGCGCATCCGCAATGACCTGCCGCTGGGGATCGAGTTTCACCAGGTCAGCGACCAGCCCAAGGTCGTGAAGGAGGCGGTGGGCACCTTCATGCGCTCCCTCATGGAGGCCGTGGTCATCGTGCTGCTGGTGAGTTTTCTGGCGCTGGGCTGGCGCGCTGGCGCCGTCGTGGGGCTGACGATTCCGTTCGTGCTGCTCGCCACCTTTTTGACGATGCAGATGTTCAAGATCGACCTGCACCGCATTTCCACCGGCGCGCTGATCATTGCGCTGGGTCTGCTGGTGGACGACGCGATGATCGTGGTCGAGATGATGGTGCGCAAACTGGAGGAAGGGCTGGACAAATTCGCCGCCGCCACCTTCGCCTATGCCAGCACCGCCTGGCCCATGCTCTCGGGAACGCTGGTCACGGCTGCGGGTTTTCTGCCCATTGCCATGGCCAAGTCGTCCACCGGCGAATACACCTTCGACATGTTCAGCGTGACCGCGATCGCGCTGGTGCTGTCCTGGTTTGCCGCCATCATCGCCACGCCGCTGTTTGGCTACTGGCTGCTCAAGGCACCAAAGAACGCCACCGTTCAGGGCGAAGCGCACGAGCATTTCGACACGCCGTTCTACACCCGGCTGCGCGCGTTGATCGACTGGTGCATCGGCAACCGCTGGAAGACCATGGGCGTGACGCTGGCCGCGCTGGTGCTGGGCGTGGTCGGCATGGGCCTGACCGAAAAGCAGTTCTTCCCCACCGGCGACCGCACCGAGGTCATGGTGGAGATGTGGCTGCCCGAGGGCGCCAGTTTTCAGGCCTCCGAGACCCAGGTGGCCAAGCTCGAAGCGCTGCTCAAGGCCGACAAGGACGTGCTGACCTATGTGAGCAGCGTGGGCATGTCGCTGCCACGTTTTTACCTGTCGCTGAACCAGGAGCTGTTCCGCCCGAACTACTCGCACACGCTGATCCTCACCGACAGCGTGGCCGCGCGCGACCGGCTGACGCTCAAAATTCAGCAGGAACTCGAGCGCAACTTCCCCGGCGTGCGCGGGCGCGCGCTGAAGACCCCGCTCGGGCCGCCGGTGGCCTATCCGGTGATCTTTCGCGTCAGCGGACCCGACATCGCCGTGCTCAAACAACTGGGCGACGAAGTGGCTGCGGTGCTGCGCCGCAACCGCAGCACGGTGGAGGTGAACACCGACTGGGGCGACCGCTCGCCCGCCTTGCAAGTCGAGGTCGATCAGGACCGGGCGCGGGCGCTGGGCGTGACCTCGCTGGCGGTGGCGCGCACCCTGGGCGCTGCGGTCTCGGGTGCGGCCATCGGACAACTGCGCGAGCGCGACCGGCTCATCGACGTGGTGCTGCGCGGCCCCGCCGCCGAGCGCGTGGCCGTGGCGCAGGTGGCGGACTTGCAAGTCCCCAGCGCCAACGGGCGCACCATCCCCTTGTCGCAAGTCGCCAGCGTGAAACAGGTGATGGAGGAGCCCATCATTCGGCGCTATTCACGCGTGCCCACGCTGCTGGTGCGCTCCGACATCGTCGAAGGCGTGCAGGCGCCCGACGTGTCGGCGCAGATCGAGCCCCAGCTGGCGGCCATCCGCGCCCGACTGGCACCGGGCTACCGCATCGAGGCCGGTGGCGCGTTGGAGGAAAACACCCAGGCCCAGGCCTCGATCAACGCCGGTGTGCCGATGATGCTGTTCGTCTGGCTGGCGCTGTTGATGCTGCAACTGCGCAGCTTCTCGCTGGCCGGCATGGTGCTGCTCACGGCGCCGTTTGGCATCGTCGGTGTGGCCATCGGCCTGCTGAGCTTTCGCATGCCCTTCGGCTTTGTGGCGATGCTGGGCGTGATCGCGCTCATGGGCATCATCATGCGCAACACCATCATCCTGATCGACCAGATCCGCCAGGACATGGCGCTGGGCACGCATGCGTGGATCGCCGCGCGCGAGGCGGCGGTGCGGCGCTTTCGGCCGATCTCGCTGACCGCTGCGGCGGCGGTGCTGGCGATGATCCCGCTCACGCGCAGCGTGCTCTGGGGTCCCATGGCGGTGGCCATCATGGCCGGTCTGATCGTCGCCACCGTGCTCACGGTGCTGGCGGTGCCGGCGATCTATGCGGCTTGGTATCGGGTGCGGCGACCGGACGACAACGCGACCCAGACGGAATCGGCTTGAGCCGGCGCCTTCAGCCGATGCGCTCCAGCCCGGTGCGAAACAGTTCTGCGCGGCGGGCGTAGCTGGCCGACGTTGCCGCCAGTCCGGCGACTTCGGCGTCGGTCAGTTCGCGCACCCACTTGGCGGGGGCGCCGACGATCAGCGAGCGATCCGCAAACGTCTTGCGCTCCGTGACGATGGCGCCTGCGCCCACCAGGCAGTGCTTGCCGATCACCGCGCCATTGAGCACCACGGCCTGGATGCCGATCAGCGAGCCCGCGCCGATGGTGCAGCCATGCAGCATCGCCTGATGGCCGACGGTGACATGGTCCCCGACTTCCAGGGGAAAGCCAGGATCAACATGCAGCACCGCGCCCTCCTGCACATTGCAGGCCTGGCCCAGACGAATGGGCTCGTTGTCGGCGCGAATCACGGCGCCAAACCAGACACTGCAGCGCTCGCCCAGCGTCACCTGACCGAGCACGGTGGCCTCATCTGCGATGAAGGCGGAAGCGGGAATGTGCGGCGCGTTGCCGTCGTAGCGGTAAATGGTCATGGCGGCTATCGTATCCTTGAATGCCTGGGGCGCTGCGCCCGTTCGACCTTTTCCATGGACACACTACATGCTGCTCGACTCCATCCTCGTCTGGTTTCGCCGCGATCTGCGCGACACCGATCACGCCGCGCTGAGCGAGGCGCTGCGCCGCGCGCGCCGCGTTCACTGCGCCTTCGTGTTCGACAGCGCCATCCTGGAGCGCCTGCCCTCGCGCACTGATCGGCGCGTCGAGTTCATCCGCGACGCTCTGGTGGAACTCGATCTGGCCTTGCGCCAGCGCGGCGGCGCGCTGATCGTGCGCCATGGCATCGCGGCCGACGAGATCCCGCGCCTCGCCGCCGAACTGGGCGTGGACGCGGTCTATGCCAACCGCGACTACGAGCCCCAGGCCAAGGCGCGCGATGCGGCGGTGGAGCAGGCCTTGAGCGCCAGCGGCCGGGGCTTTGAGTCGTTCAAGGACCAGGTGATCTTTGACGGCAACGAGGTGCTCACGCTCAGCGCCCAGCCCTACACCGTGTTCACGCCCTACAAAAACAACTGGTGCAAGCGGCTGCGCGCGCCGCACCATGCGCCCCACACCGGCGCTGCGGGCGCCCTGGTGAGCAGCGTTCATGCCGTCGGCGTGCCGACACTGGAGCAGATCGGCTTTGCGCCCACGAACCTGCGCGCGTTGGGCATCGTCCCCGGCATGGCAGGCGCGCAGCGGCTGCTCGACGATTTCAAAGCGCGCATCGGCGGCTATCAGGCGCAGCGCGACTTCCCTGCGGTCAAGGGCGTGTCCTACCTGTCGGTGCACCTGCGCTTTGGCACGGTGTCGATCCGCGAACTGGTGTCCATGGCGCTGGCGCAGGGCGCCATGACCGGCGACCCCGGCGCCTCGGTCTGGCTCTCGGAGCTGGTCTGGCGCGACTTCTACGCCATGATCCTGGACCACTTTCCCGATGCCGCGACCGGCGCCTTCAAGCCCGCCTACGACGCCATCGAATGGGAGGCCGGCGAGCCGGCGCAGCGGCTGTTTCAGGCCTGGTGCCAGGGCCGCACCGGCTATCCTTTGGTGGATGCGGCGATGCGCCAGTTGAATCTGAGCGGCTACATGCACAACCGTTTGCGCATGGTCGTGGCCTCGTTTCTGAGCAAGGACCTGGGCCTGGACTGGCGCTGGGGCGAGGCCTATTTCGCCGACCAGTTGAACGACTTCGACCTCGCGTCGAACAACGGCGGCTGGCAGTGGGCCGCGTCCAGCGGCTGCGACGCCCAACCCTATTTCCGCATCTTCAATCCGGTGACTCAATCGGAGCGCTTCGACCGCGAAGCCCGCTTCATCCGGCGCTACCTGCCCGAGCTCGCGGCCGTGCCCGACAAGTTCATCCACGCCCCCTGGCGCATGAGCGCCGAACAACAACGCGACTGCGGCGTGGTCGTGGGGCGCGATACGCCCGCACCCCTGGTGGAGCACGACGCCGCGCGGCAACGCACGCTGGAGCGCTATGCCGTGGTGAAACGTTCTTTGGTGGATTGAGGCCGGGCCGATCAGGGACTGACGCCGGGGGCCTGAGGGGTGTAGTGCAGCCGGCTCAGATCGAAGCCCTGGGCCCGCGCCGTGGCCAGCGCCTCCTCCAGCATGGCCTGGTCCAACTGCGGCGTGCGCGACAGCAGCCAAAGGTAGTCGCGATTCGGGTTGCCCACCACCGCCCAGCGGTACTGCGGGTCCAGACCGAGCACCCAGTAGTCGCCCTTGAAGGGCCAAACGAACGAGACCTTCAGGCGGCTGTTGCCAAAGCCTTCGACCACCGTCGCCTTGCCCGTGGCGTCGTCAAAACCCGTGCTGGTGCGGCAGCGGTTGTGCACCGTGATGCTGCCGTCCGGCGCCGGCGTGTACTGCGCCGTGGTGTCGGCCAGGCAGTGCCGCTGAAAGAACATCGGAAAGTTGGCGATCTCGAACCACTTCCCGCTGTAGCGCACCAGGTCCACGGCGGCCACGCTCGCCACCGGGGACTGAGCCCAGGCCCCGGCGCAGAGGCTGGCGAGTAGCAAGGCGCCAAGGCCACGTTTGGCGTTCATAGCGTCGGATAGTCGGTGTAGCCCTGGGCGCCGGGCGTGTAGAAGGTGGACATGTCGGGCTGGTTCAGGGCCGCGTGGCTGCGCATGCGCTGCACCAGATCCGGGTTGCACAGGAAGGGGCGGCCAAAGGCGATCAGATCCGCTTGGCCCGCAGCCAGCGCCGCTTCTGCGCTGGCGCCATCAAAGCCGCCGGCGAGGATGAACGGGCCCTTGAACGCGCTGCGCAGCAGCGCTTTGAGCTCCTGCGGCACGGCGGGCGCGCCCATGGCGCTGTGGTCCAGCAAGTGCAAGTACAGCAGGCCCAGCGCCGACAGTTCCTGCACCAGGTCCAGGTATTGCGCCTGCACGTCGGCGAAGGCCCCAGTGCCATTGAAGACGCCGTGGGGCGACAGGCGCATGCCCACGCGCTCGGCGCCGATGGCCGCCGCCGCCGCGCGCGCGACCTCGAGTGCGAAGCGGTTGCGCCCCGCGCTGCTGACGCCGTAGCCATCGCCGCGCTGATTCACGTGCGGATTGAGGAACTGCTCGATCAGGTAGCCGTTGGCCGCGTGCAACTCGACGCCGTCAAAACCGGCTTCGATCGCCAGCACGCAGGACTGCGCGTATTCCGCGACGGCGTGGGCAATGTCGCCCTCGCTCATGGCGCGCGGCGCGCTGTGCGCCTGCATGCCCTGGGCATCGGTGTACATCTCGCCCGGCAGCGCCGCAGCGCAAGGGCCCAGCACCTCGGCGCCGGCGGGCAGATTGGCCACATGGGCCACGCGCCCCGCGTGCATGAGCTGCACCACGATCTTGCCGCCATGGGCGTGCACGGCGTCGGTGACGAGCTTCCAGCCCTGCACCTGCTGCGCGTTGAACAGGCCCGGTATGCGCGCATAGCCCAGGCCGTTGGGCGAGGGCGATGCGCCTTCGGTCACGATCAGGCCGGCGCTGGCGCGCTGCGCGTAGTACTCGGCCATGAGCGCGTTGGGCGTATTCGCGTCCACGGCACGGCTGCGCGTCATGGGCGCCATCACGGTGCGATTGGCAAGCGGCAGATGGCGCGCGACGAAGGGTTCGAAAAGCATGGTTCTTCCTTTGATGATTGGCGAATTCTAGAGGCAAGTTCAAGCCCGCGCCGGCCTCGGGCTGTTCGCCCGCCAGCCGCGTTCATCGGATGAAAACCATGAAGGCGCCGCGTATCAGGCTGCGACGGACCTGGTGTTCAAGGGCTGGTGCAACCCAGCGGCTACACCGAGCCGCTGCTGCATGCGTGGCGGTTGAAGGTGAAGGCGGGGGTGGCCTGGGAGCTGCTTTTTTATACAGAAAAAGATAAAGAAGAGGCTCGTAACTTGTTGTAGTTAAAAGACTTTTCCATATTTTCGACTTCATTATCTGAGCCCAAAGATAATGAATGACATGCGAACGCAAGGGGTGCCGCTGCCATTTATCCGCCTGAAAGCGTCTCGACCGGCAGTCCTTCTTTCTTCTGCCATTGGGTTACCAAGGTAGCCAAACTCCCGCCCGGGCTGGCATAGGCGACAACAATTGCGTTGGCCAGTTGTGCCACCTGCGCGTTGCGCGTGGCTGCCTCTTCATGGGTGAGCCGCTTGGCGGTGGCAACGCAGCTCACCGCAGCCATCCGTCCCTGCGCCAACGGTTCGGCCCATTCGGGCGGCAGCTTGGCGCCCTGCACCGGCCTGGCCAGCACCGCCACCACTGGACTGCCAGCCGCCATTAAAACTTTTAACACCGACTGCTCCAGCGGCGAGTGGAAGCCGCTAATCACCACATGCCCAGCCATGGCCTGCTGCAGCGCCCAGTCCATGGCTGCGCGAATGGCAGTGCCGGGGCATTGCCGGGAAGCAAAGAACGCGGTCATGGGCAGTGCCAAAAGGCCTTGGTTGCCTTGGCCTGTTAGCGGTGAACCTTCGTGAAGTATGTGCCAGGTCGGCATGGTTAAAGATACAGTTTCATCGGAAAATGCATCCTTTCAGGATAAAGGAATTTTTGTTAAGTCATTGATTTAATTCATTTTTTTAGGACTCCAAATTCCTTTATCTCGCAGACGTAGATAAAGAAATAGCGAAAACCTAGCCCGCCACCGGCTCACCCGCCATGCCCATCATCCCCCGGTAAAAGCCCCAGTTGCTCTTCGGCTTGGGCGGGTTTGCGATAGGCCGCGTTACTTCTCACGCGCCCCGGCAGCAGCTCCAGCAAGCCACGATCCACCCAGGCGCGCAGCATCTTGGAGGCTTTAAGCGTGTCCACCCCAGCAATGCGGCAAACGTCGGCATTGGCAACCGGGCCATTGCGCTCCATCCAGTCGTTCACCTCGGTCCAGACGGCGGGGCGGTCTTCATTGAACAAAGTCGGCGACAAGGTCTCCACAGCCGCCTCGGTGTTCTGGCGGTACTGTGGCGGATACAACTTCGCGGCCGCCATCTCACCAAACATCATCCGCACCCCCTCACCATCGTCAATGTTGGGCGGCACCGCAAACTGACGCAAATTTTGGGCAATCAACGGGTTGCGCGCTTTGGAGCGCGCGTACTGGATGTTGGCTGATGTAATGGCTCCTGGCAGCAAACCCGGGCTTTCCACCACAATGCGGTCGTCAAAGACCCGCACCATGATGTCACGGTTGAGCCGGTAGTCCCGGTGAATCACCGCGTTCACAATGGCCTCTTTCACCACCCGCTCGGGGTACTGGTGCCGCGTCTTGAAGCCACTGCTGGCCAACGTCAGGCCCTGGGCCAATTCGTCCAGCACAGCTTTCACCGCCAGGTCAATCTGTTCAATCAAGGGGCCGCGAATCGTCTTGGGCGGCTTACGCAAATTGGGCACCGCATCCATGCCCATCTCCTTGCCGGCATACACCATCAGCCGAAGGTCAGCACGCCCACCAAAGGCGGCTAGCAAACTACCAGGCTCTTCAGCGAACAGCAGCACCGCTGCGCGCCTTGGTAAGATTTGTTCTGCCCCCGCTTCCCCGATCTTGTCGGCCAAGCCAATGCGTAGCAACTGCTCCGCCTGGGTGCCCGCGCGCAGCCCGCGGCTGGCCACAAAGCTGCGCCACACGGGCGTGTCCAGCAACTCCAGCGGCACGGCCACAGACTCGGTTTCTGCACTTCGAACGCCGCGCTGATAGGCCAGATCAGTAATCTCGGATGCCAACATTTCGCGGTTGCTTGCATCCAGTCGCGTCCAAGTGCCGTCAACTACTATGGAATGCACATCGGCACTTTTGCCCACCTGCACCAGCACCACGTGCCCCGCTTGCCCATCGCGCAAAGTACAGGCCAGCCGCATAAAACGGATTCCGTCGATACCAGGTTTGAACTGGGTGCGCACCTTGCGTTGTAGTTCGTCAACGGCTTCCGGGTTTTCCTGCACGCCATAGATGCGCTGCGCCCCTTTGGCCTTGGCCGGGTCTTCAATGCCCAAAGCCAACACGCCGCCCTCTGTATTGGCAAAGGCGCACAAGGTCTCCAACGCTTTTTGCACCATCTTGCCGGAAACGCGCTTGACATCCAATGTGCGACTCTCAGGCGAGCTGAGAACGCGCTCAAGGAGCATGGCGGATTGGGCTTGCGAATGGTCAATCATCTGTGTCACCCGAACCGACGCGGAACTTTTGGTCAAACGCACAAATGGCCTCCAGCTCCGCGTTACTAAATCCGAAATGCCGAGCCAATGTTTGATCAATCAAATCGATTGTGTCTTTGCTGCCTGACGCTGAATATTCAGCGTACTCAATTTGATCAACGACACCACCTTGCCGCGAAGAGATGGTTTTACGAACTGCGCCGTTCTGGAGTTCCAGCATCAACCTATTGCTAAGCCGGACCAACTCCTCGTCATTCAGAGCAGCGTCTGGAACTCGAAAGGTGGACACCAATCCATCCGTCACATGAAAGCAATCACCAAACGCCACGAAGTACGCATAGAACAAACTGCTGTTCAGTATTGCGGTTACGACAGCCGCCAAGTGCGGCATCTCAAAGTACAACCAGCGCCCATGCGATGGGTCACTTTGCTGCCCATTTTTGGAATAAAACGGCACATGTGAAGTGGCCTTGACCCAATACTGAGCAGACTCTTGATAGTAAACAAAATGGTTCGACGCAACACGTTTGCGATGACGCGCTAGCGGCTGATCACCGTCTGCTAGCAGTTTTCCAAGTGCGGCAACGATGTCTGGCGCATCGACCTTCGGCCAAGCACCATCTGGCGTTTTTGGCCATACGTAATCCGAGAATCTCACGGTTGCCAATAACGACGAACGAGCCTCAGTCGGCCAACGGCATAGAGCCCTACACAGCCGCTGAGTGGGCCTTTGCGTCCCCTTCTGAGCAATGAAAACAGTCGATCGGCAGTGCTGCAACCCGTCAAAGAGTTTCCCGGGTCTATCATCAAAAGTCACGATCCACAATGAAGCGGAATTTTGTTCAATCAAGTTTCTTGAGCCTTGCATCCGGCTTGAACTTGCCAAGGGCAGTTGAACAATAAAGCTGACTTGACCGTTCTTCGCTGCAATCTGAATTGCACGTTCAGTACAGAGCCCGTAAAGATTGCCTGAATCGATGGATGTGTATCCCATGACTTTGTAGTCCGCCTTGACCGCAGCGTATTCTTTCCATGGCGGGTTACCAACGACAGCATCAAACCCGCCTGCCGCCATCAATGGGTGGAAATCCACATACCAATGAAACGGCTGATGACTGGCTTTCCATGCCTCGTAATCACGCACCTTGGTCGTATTGACCCCGTACTCTCTGGCCAGGTGGTAGTTCAGCATTTCCTCCAACTCGGCCAACGTATCAACCAGCGCCTGCTTGTCACCCGGCGACACGTGTCCACCGCGTTGCACTTGTTGAATCTGGAAGTTGTTGTACTGCTCTTCCACCGCCGTCAGGCGAATGCGGATGTCTTCCCATGCGTCGCTAAACAGGTTCCCTTGTGTCGCGCCCTTGACAGCCTTTTCGGTTTCATCCGCCGTGGCGTAGCCCACCAAGGTGTTGCCGTGGCGGATGTTGAAATCAATATCGGGCAGCGGCTCGATGTCGTCTCCCGGCTCCAGGTAGGCGACCAGCTTGAGGAACAACCGCAACTTGGCAATCTCGGTGGCCTGCTCTTCAATGTCCACGCCATAGAGGTTGTTGACGATGATGTGTTTGATGACCGCGTAGTCTTGCGCGCGGTCGGAGCTGGAGGCGGCAAAGCGGGCCAGAAGCTCGTCCACTTCGGCCCACTTTTCGGGGTGGGATTTTTCGCCTGCGATGAGTGCATCCGTGCGCACGGCTTGCAGGGTGCGCAGCGTGGCGTCGTACAGTGGCTTCAAGATATTCAGCGCAGCAAACAAAAAGGCGCCGGAGCCACAGGTGGGATCGAGCACGCTCAGGCCGTGGCGAAACTTTTCGTTGCTCTTGCGCGGCAGGCGGCCTGCCAGGGCGAACCAGAAGCTCTTGAGCAAGCCTACATCGGTGCAACGCTCGATCAGGTCTTGCGCGAACTGGCGGATGTCGAGGTTGTAGGTGATGAGGTCGCCCACGCCCTTGACTTCGCCGGCCACCAGGTTGGCGCGCACACAAATCTGTCCCGCGGCGGGGTCCCAAGCCTGAACCAGATCGTCAATCGCTTGCCAACCCCGAAGGTTGAGGTAGCCCACGCAAAAGTCGGCTCGTTGCGAAACTTGCATCGTCGCGCGCAGCGTCGTCAGCAAGTCCTGTTCGATGTTGTCAAAAATTCGAGCCATTGAATCGGGCGGTTGTTCTTGGTCTGCCCGCATTGTGCACGCAAGACCCTGTTGACAAGGGCTTGTCCGCCGGCCAGGCGAGTGCTCGGATGAAATTCAAAGAAAGCGCGCCACCAGCGGAATCAACACGGCCGCCAGCAGCACCTGGATGCCGAGCGCCAGGCCGGCATAGGCGCCGGCGTCGGGGTTCACGTGCATGGCGCGTGCCGCACCGATGCCGTGCGACGCCGTGCCCAGCGCAAAGCCGCGAATCTGCGCTGGCGCCACGCCCAGGGCGTCGAACAGGTACTTGGCGCTGATGGCGCCGACCAGGCCGGTCAACACGGCAAACACCGCCGCCAGCGCCGGGATGCCGCCGAGCTGTTCGGCGATGCCCATGGCCACCGGCGCCGTGACGGACTTGGGCGCGAGCGAGCGCAGCAGCTCATCGGGCAAACCCAGGGCCCAGCCGATGGCCACCGCGCTGGCGCTCGCCGCCGTGCCGCCGGCCAGGGCCGCGAGCAGCAGCGGGCCGGCCCGGCGGCGCAGTTCGGCGCGGCGCTGCCACAGCGGCCAGGCCAGCGCCACGACCGCCGGACCGAGCAGGAAATGAATGAATTGCGCGCCCGAAAAATAGCTCGGGTAAGGCGTGCCGCTCAGGCTCAGCAGCGAGGCCAGCAGCAGCACCGTCCAGAGCACCGGATTGGCCCAGGGCGCCTGATCCAGCCACTGGTAGGCGGCCTGCGCCAGCAGATAGGTCAGCAGCGTCGCGGTCAAACCAAACAGCGGCGTGGTCGAGAGATAAACCCACAGTTGGACAAAGTCGGTCATGCAGCGCCTTCAGCGGTTCGCGGAGGCGTCGGCGCGCGGCAAGGCCGCACGCAGCACCAGGGCCGTGACGATGAGCCCGATCCAGGTTGACAGCAGCAGCGCCACCGTCAAGCGCAGCCCGTACTGAGAAAGCAGCGCCAGGTGCGTCATGACGCCCACACCCACCGGAACAAAGAGCAGGGAAAGGTGCGCCAGCAGCGCATCGGCGGCCACGCCCACGCTGTCGCGCACCCATTCCCAGCGCAGCAGCAGCACCAGCATCAGCATGCCGATCACCGGCCCGGGCAGGCCCAGATGGACGAGCCGGGTCAGGGCCTCGCCCACCGACTGGCACAGCAGCAGCCAGGTCAGACCGGTGAGCAGGGGCGACGCTTTCATGGCGCCAATGATATGGGCTATTGCTCGCGCACCAACAGCAAAGAGCAGGTGGCGATGCGCACCAGGTTCTCCGCCACGCTGCCGACCAGCAGGCGCTCGAAGCCGCGCCTGCCGTGGGTGCCGACGACGATCAGGTCGGCGCCCCATTGGGCTGCGGCGTCAGAGATCATTTCGGCCACCCGGCGCTGCGTGGATTCGATCAGCAGGCGCTCGGCCGTGCAGCCGGCCGCCGCCGCCCGGGCCTGCGCCTGGTCCAGTAGCGCGTTGCCCGACGCCCGCATCTGCGTCTTGACGAGTTCGACGTCAATGTAGCTGCCAAGGCCCATGCCATGCTGGTCCAGCGGACCTTCGTCCACGGCCGTCGCAACGCACAGGCTCGCGCCTTGCACGTGCGCCAAGGCGATGGCTTCATCCAGCGCCTTTTGCGCGGTGCTGCTGTTGTCGATGGCGACAAGGATTCGTTTGCTCATGAGATGTTCTCCGAAAGTTTATTTGACGACCAGCAGCGTGAACGGGAACACGTAGGCCTGCAGCGTCACGAAGATGCCGACCAGACAGGCCAGGGCCAGCGAATGGAAGAACACGTAGCGCAGGATGTCGCCTTCGTGGTTGAACCAGCGCGTGGCCGTGGAGGCGACGACGATCGATTGCGCGTCGATCATCTTGCCCATCACGCCGCCCGAGCTGTTGGCCGCGCCCATCAGATTGGGCGACAGACCGAGCTGATCCGCCGCGACCTTTTGCATGCCGCCAAAGAGCACATTGGAGGCCGTGTCCGAACCCGTCATCGCCACACCGATCCAGCCCATGAGCGTGCCGAAGAAGGGGTAGAGCACGCCGCTGTTGGCAAAGGCCAGGCCCAGCGTGGTGTCGGTGCCCGAGTAGCGCGTGAGCGTGCCCAGACCCAGCATCAGCACGATGGTCATGAGCGAATAGCGCACCAGCCAGAACGTGCGGCCGAAGGTGGCGACGATTTCCTTGGGCTTGTACTTCATCACCAGAGCGCCGACGATGGCCGCCAGCAGGATGCCGGTGCCGGTGGCCGAGAGCAGACCGAGCACATAGACCGCGCCTTCCTTGGTCGGCTTGACGACGACTGGTGGCATCTTCTCAATCAGGTTGTGCAAACCGGCCATCGGGAACGTGGGCGCGTAGATGCCGTTGAGCCAGGTCTTCACGGATGGCAGGCCCCAGATGAAAACGAACACCGTCAGGATCAGCCAAGGGGTCCAGGCGCGAACCAGTTCGGCGCGCGTGTACACCACCAGCGGCGCGGCCGCCTTGGCCTGACCACCGTCGGTCTCGTGGCCTTTCAGATTGGGCGAGGTCCAGATCTTCTTCGGCTGCCAGACGCGCAGGAACAGCACCAGGGAAACCATGGAAACGATGGCCGCAATGATGTCCACCAGCTCCGGGCCGATGAAGTTCGACACCAAGTATTGCGGGATGGCAAACGACAATCCCGTGACCAGGATCGCCGGCCAGATTTCCATCATCGCCTTGCGCCCGGCAAAGGCCCAGATCAGCCAGAACGGCACCAGCAGCGAGAAGAACGGCAGTTGGCGACCGATCATCGCCGTCACCGCCATCAGGTCGTAGCCGTGCACCTTGGCCAGCGTGATCACCGGCGTGCCCAGAGCGCCGAACGCCACCGGTGCGGTGTTGGCGATCAGGCTCAGGCCCGACGCGGCCAGCGGCGAAAAGCCCAGGCCGATCAGGATGCCGGCGGTGACCGCCACCGGCGTGCCAAAGCCGGCCGCACCTTCGAAGAAGGCGCCGAAGCAAAAGGCGATCAGCAGCAGTTGCAGACGCCGGTCGTCGGTGATGCCCGAGAGCGACGCCTGCAGCACCTTGAAGCTGCCGTTTTGTTCGGCGAGCTGCTGCAGGAAGATGATGTTGAGCACGATCCAGCCGATCGGCAACAGGCCGGTGAAGCCGCCATACAGCGCCGCCGTTCCGGCCATGCCCACCGGCATGCCATAGGCATACACGGCCACCAGCACCGCGGCCAGCAGGCCCAGCGCAGCGGCGAGGTGCGCCTTGATGTGCAGAAAGCCCAGACAGACCAGCATCACCACCACCGGCACAGCGGCCAGGGCGGTGGACAAAACCATGTTCCCCAAGGGATCGTAAACCTGTTGCCAAACCATAATCATCTCCTTAAAAATTAACCCATTTCAGACCGCGCCTGGCCCTGCGGGCCGACTGCGCGCAAACCGCCAGCGCGTCAACATTTCATGGCGTCATCCTCCCGCGTGCACTCTTCCAGCAGGTAGGCAATCGAGCGATAGGGGCGCCCGCTCTGGGCCGTCAGGCCGATTTCGCAGGTGCGATTCGTGGACACGCCTTGGCAGCAATGGCTTGGCAAGGCCGCGTTGAGTTGGCGCAGCGCGTGCGCATTGAGTTGCGGGACGACAAAGCCGCGGTCGCCGCCAAAGCCGCAACAGCCAACCGCGTCGGGCTCGACGATGTGCGTGACGCAGGCCTCGAGCACGGCGCGCAATTTGGCGTCGGAGCCGGTGCGGCGCACGCTGCAATTGATGTGCAGCGCCACCGGTCCCGGCTGACGCTGGATGCGCAGCCGTGGCAGCAAGGCATCGTGCGCGAACTCGTGGAAATCGAGCAGCGTCAAGCGTCCCGCCAAGATCTTTTGCATGCGCGCCGAGCAGGTGCTGGCGTCCATGATGACGGGGTGGTAGCCGCCCTGGCCATCGTCCGCCGCCTGCAGCAAGGCCTGGGTCACGGCCTGGGCCATCTGGTCGGCTTCTTCGACCAGGCCCTTGCTCGCCATCATCTGGCCGCAGCACAGCTGGTCAAAGCCCTGCGGCAGGATGGGTGCGTAGCCGGCGCGCACCAGCAACGCCATGATGACCTCGGGCAGCGCGAGTTCGCCGGCGCGGTTGGCGCCGAAGATGCGTCCACCACAGGCCGGGAAATACACCACCGGGTCGCCGGCGCCGGCGTAGGCCCGGGGCAGCTTGGCCGGCTGCGGCATGCCGCGCTTCCAGCTGCCGCGCGAGAGTTTGGCCACCACGCCCTCGCCCACGACGCGGGCCGCAAGGTGGCCCAGTTGCAGTCCGAGGCGCGACGCGCTCGCCACCTTGCCGAAGTTGGCGGCGCTCCATTGGCCGAGCTGGCGCGAGGCGCCGCCCAGGGCGCGGCCGCGCAACAAACGCGTGAGCTCGCCGGTGTCGATGTCCACCGGGCAAGCCGTGGAGCACAGGCCGCAGCCGGCGCAGGTATCGAGTCCGTGGTAGGCAAAGTCGGCCTCGACGTCGGCCACGCTTTCCCCTGCATCGGTGCGCCGGGAGAGCTCGCGCCAGCTGACGATGCGCTGGCGCGGCGACAGCGTGAGCCCGTGCGAGGGACACAGCGGTTCGCAAAATCCGCATTCAATGCAGCGGTCCACCAACGCCTCGGCCGCCGGCATGGGCTTGAGGTGCAACAGGTGCGCCTGGGGGTCGTCGTTCAGGATCACGCCGGGATTGAGCAGATTTTCCGGGTCGAACAAGTGCTTGATGCGCCGCATCAGATCGGTCGCCTGCGTGCCCCATTCCTTCTCGACGAAGGGCGCCATGTTGCGACCCGTGCCGTGCTCGGCCTTGAGCGAGCCGTCGTACTGATCGACCACCAGACAGCAGACCGCGTCCATGAAGCGCGCGTAGCGCTGCACCTCGGCGGCGTCGGAAAAATCCTGCGTGAAGACGAAATGCAGATTGCCTTCGAGCGCGTGGCCAAAGATGATGCCCTCGCGGTAGCCGTGCTGGCGCATCAGCGCCTGTAGCGCCAAGGTGGCGTGGGCCAGGTGGGCGATGGGCACGGCGACGTCCTCGATGATGACCGTGGTGCCGGTGCGGCGCATCGCGCCCACTGAGGGAAAGGTTCCCTTGCGCACCTTCCAGTACAGCTCGCAGGTCTCGGGGTCGGTGGCAAACGCCGCCGGCTCGACGGTGTCAATGCCGGCCATGGCGCCCAGCGCCGCGTCCATGCGCAGTTGCAGCGCCGCGGGGGTCTGGGCACGCACTTCGATCAGCAAGGCGGCGGCCGCGTCAGCCAGAGCGCGTATCGCGGCCGGCATGGCGGGCTTGTCTTGCACCGAGCGCAAGGCGGCACGGTCCAGCAGTTCGACCGCCGACACGGGCTCGCTCTTGAGCCGCATCACGGCCTGGCAGGCGACGCCGATGTCGGGGAAGAACACCAGGGCGCTGGCCTTGCACGGGTCTTCGAGCACCGTGTTCAGGCTGATGCGCGACATGAAGCCCAGCGTCCCTTCGGAGCCGATCATCAGGTGCGCCAGGATGTCCACCGGATCCTCAAAGTCAAGCAGCGCGTTCAGGCTGTAGCCGGTGGTGTTCTTGATCTTGTATTTATGGTGGATGCGCTGCGCCAGCGTGGCATCGGCGCGGGTCTCCTGTCCCAGGCGCTGCAGTTCGGCCAGCAGCGGCGCGTGACTGCGGCGAAAGCGCGCCACGCTGGCCGCGTCTTCGGTGTCGAGCAGCGCGCCATCGACCAGCACGACGCGCAGCCCGGCCAGCGTGCGGTAGCTGTTTTGCGCCGTGCCGCAGCACATGCCGGAGGCGTTGTTCGCGGCGATGCCGCCGAGCTTGCAGGCGTTGATGGAAGCGGGGTCGGGGCCGATCTTGCGCCCGAACGGCGCCAGTCGCCGATTCACTTCGCCGCCGATGATGCCGGGGCCGGCGCGCACCACGCTGCCGTCGGGCGCGATGTCGCAATCGGCCAAGCCTTCACCGATCAGCGCCAGCACGCTGCTGCTCACGGCCTGGCCCGACAGGCTCGTTCCGGCGGCGCGAAAGGTCACGGGCCGGCCGTGGTCGCGCGCGGCCCGCAGCAGGGCCTGCACTTCTTCTTCGCTCTCGACCACGGCGACGACTTCGGGCGTCAGGCGGTAAAAGCTCGCGTCGGTACCGTAGGCCAGGCGCCGCAGCGGGTCGGTGATGACCTGATGCGCGGGCAGGAGGGCGCGCAGGGTGTGGACCAGATCACTCATCGCGTCGCTCCCGCAGCAGGTCGCGCAGGCGTTTGGGCGCGGGGATCAGCGGGGTACGGCTGCGCGTCCAGGCGCCCTGATCGGTGGGCGACAAGGCGCGCCCCCGGCTCATGAACCACGAGGCCAGTCGGTACAGTCCCAGGCGGCTGTAAACCTGCGCCCAGACGCCCCAGATCGTGCTGTCGGTGCGCGTGCGCGCCGCACCGCTGCCGCGCAGCGTGGCGTCTTCGCCCTGCGGTTTGGCCATGGCCTCGTTGCGCAGCCGCACCAGCAGGTCGGGGATCGGAATCTTCACCGGACAGACTTCCGCGCAGGCGCCGCACAGCGTCGAGGCAAAGGCCAGCGGATAGGTGGACTCCAGGCCCAGCATATGGGGCGAGATGATCGCGCCGATGGGTCCCGGATAGGTCGTGCCGTAGGCGTGTCCTCCGATGCGCGCGTACACCGGGCAGTGGTTCATGCAGGCGCCGCAGCGAATGCACTGCAGCGTGGCGCGCAGCTCCTCGTCGGCGTA
This sequence comes from uncultured beta proteobacterium, assembly GCA_903844215.1. GTDB lineage: Bacteria > Pseudomonadota > Gammaproteobacteria > Burkholderiales > Burkholderiaceae_C > CAIKVZ01. The sequence continues at coordinate 26,949 of CAIMSP010000047.1, forward strand.
GGCCTGGGTGCGGCCGTTGTCGAGCAGGATCAAATGCACTTCCTCGGGGCCGTCCAGCTCACCGCGTTGGCGCGGGGCGCTGATCAGGTTCACATAGGTCGTGATGTTCTGGCCCGTGGCCGAGCGCGGCAACAGACTCAGCAGCGGCACCAGGTGGTCCAGTTTTTCCACCACCTTCTCGATGCCGGTGATGGCGATGTGCACGCGCGGCACCGTCGTGCACAGCCGGCCGTTGCCCTCGTTCTCCACCAGGCACAGCGTGCCGGTCTCGGCGACCATGAAGTTCACACCCGACAGGCCGATGTCGGCCGCAGCGAACTTGGTGCGCAGCACGCGCCGGCCGATGGCGATCAGCGCGTCCACGTCGTCGGTGTAGGCCACCCCCGGGATCTCCTTGGCGAACAGCGCGGCGATCTCTTGCTTGGTCTTGTGGATCGCCGGCATGATGATGTGCGAGGGCGCTTCACCGGCGAGCTGCACGATGTACTCGCCCATGTCGGACTCCAGGGCCTCGATGCCGGCGTCCTGCATCGCGTGGTTGAAGCCCACCTCCTCGCTCACCATGGACTTGCCCTTGACGATGGTCCTGGCATTCACCCGGCGCGCGATGCCCAGGGCGATGGCGTTGGCCTGCGCGCCGTCCTGCGCCCAATGCACCTGCACGCCGCGCGCCGTGAGCTGCTGCTCCAACTGCTCGAGCAGCCGGGGCAGGTGGGCCAGGCTGTAGCGGCGAATCGCCGCGCCCAGCTCACGCAGGCCCTGCAGCTCGTCCTGATCCGGGAACTGGCCCTTGCGCTTGGCCTGCAAAAAGTCCATGGCACTGCGAAAATTCTTGCGCTGCGCCGGGTCGTTCAACACCGCTTGGCTGCGCGCCTTGAAGTCGTCCATGGCGTGGATGGGAATCACCTTGTTCATGGCGCGGCCTCCGCGCCGTGGCGCAGCAACAGCACCAGTTCGCGCGGGCCATGCGCGCCGTAGGCCAGGGTCTGCTGGATGTCGGCCGTCTTGGACGGTCCGCTGATCAACAGCGCGTTGCTCGGCAGGCCGCGGGCCCAGCCCTCGGCGCTGAAGGCGCTGTGCATGTCGGCGTGGATCGTGGCCACATCGAGCAGCACGAAGTGGATCGCCGGCACCAGCGACAGGAGGCGCGGCTCGCGCGCATCGGGCCACAGGATCAGGCTGCCGGTCTCGGCGATGGCGCTGCGCGCCAGCGTGAACGAGGCATCGATGTCGTCGAACAGTTCCTGGCGCCAGGCATCGATGGGCTGGGTGTAGCGGCGCAGCGCCAGCGCCGCGGACTGGTTCGAGCCGCGCTGGCGGTGGCGCGCCTCGAGTTCACTTCCATGCGCGGTGTCGCTGCCGATCAGCAACTGGCGCACACCCTTGGCCGCCGCCAGGCGCAGCAGCAGCTGCGCCCAGTCGCTGTGCGTGGTGTCGTGCACCTCGGTCTTCACGGCCTGCATGGCGGCGCGCAGCCGGGCCGCGCGCTGCGCCTGAGACTCGTCGCGGCGCTGCGCCGCATACCAGGAGCTGACGTCGGGCAGCGCGGGCGCCTGCGCGATCGTGCTGGCGCGCAGGCGCGCCAAGATGGCGTCGCGCGCGCTCATTCTTTTCCAGCGCTGGTGCGCTTCCATAAAAAGCTGGCCAGATGCTCACCTGGCAAGGTGACCTCGGCCAGACCGGCAAGCTCGTCCTGCTTGGCTGCCCGACCGGTGATGTTCAACAGGCAGCCACAGTCGGCGCTGACGACGCGCTCGGCGCCACTGTCGCGGATGCTGGCCACCTTGTCGCTGACGATGGCCTCGGAGATGTCGGGGTAGCGCATGGCGAAGGTTCCGCCAAAGCCGCAGCATTCTTCCACCCTGGCCTGCACCACCACCTTGACCTGCGCCAGACTGTCCAGCAGCGCCGCGCTGGTTTCGTGCGAACCCATTTCGCGCCGCGCATGGCAGGAGGTGTGCAGCGCCACGGTGCAGGCGTCGCCCCGGTCCGGATGGCTGAAATTCACCACCTGGACCAGGAACTCGCTGAGCTCGTACACGCGTTCGGCCAACGCCACGGCGCGCGCGTGCAACACCGGGTCAGCGGCGAAGAGATGCGGGTAGTGCAGTCGCATCATGCCGCCACAGGAGCCCGAGGGCACCACGATGGGCCAGTCTTCGGTGAACAGATTGAGCTGCTGCAGGGCGACGGCGCGCGCCTCGTCGGGAAAGCCGCTGCTGTGCGCCGGCTGGCCGCAGCAGGTCTGCTGCTCCAGGTAGTGCACCGTGATGCCCTCGCGCTCCAGCAGGCGCACCGTGTCCAGCCCGGCCAGCGGCGTGAACTGGTCGATCAGGCAGGTGGAAAAAAGATAGACGTGGGCCGGCTTGGGCGGGTAGCGCCGGGCACTTCGGGTGTCGGACTCAGTGGGCATGTTCTCTTCCAGACGTTTTTGGTAAAGTGGTATTACCAGTGGCCGCAAGTGTAAAAAATATGTCAGCGCTGAAAATAGGTGTTTTCCCTTACTTGGCACGGTACCGGTGTTTTGAAATGGGCTACCATCGCTTGGTCTTACCACTTTTGATCTTCATGCCCCAACTCCGCTCCACCGTGATTCGACTGGCTGACACCGTTGCCGCCGAACTGGAAAAACGCATCCTCGAAGGCTCGCTCAAACCGGGCGATCGCCTGGCGGCCGAGCGCATCCTGGCGCTGGACCTGGGGGTGTCGCGACCCTCGCTGCGCGAGGCGATTCAGAAGCTGGTGGCCAAGGGGCTGTTGAGCACGCGCCACGGGGGCGGCAGCTTTGTCACCGATCGGCTGGAGGCGCATTTCGTCGATCCCTGGCAGGACCTGGTCAAAGGCCATCCGCTGCTGCACCGCGACCTGCTCGAGTTTCGCCAGATGCTCGAATGCGAAGCGGCGAAGTTGGCCGCCGACCGCGCCACCGACGCCGATATCCAGCGCCTGGACGCCGTGTACGCCAAGCTCGAAGCGGTCTATGCCGGCGATGACTTGGCGGCCTGCATTGACGCCGACGTTGAGTTTCACCAGGTGATCGCCGAAGCCGCGCACAACGTGCTCATCGGCCACCTGAGTGCCAGCCTGCTGCGCGTGATCCACGGCCATGTGTCGAACAACCTGGAGCACTTGCACGCGCGCCCGCAGCGCTGGGACCAGTTGCAGTCACAGCACCGCGCCATCTGGCAGGCGATCCGCGAGCACCGGCCCGAGGCGGCGGCCCAAGCCGCGCGCGACCACATCGAATTCGTGCGTCAGAGCATCGACGACAACGCCCGCGAAGATCAACGCCGCCTGAGCGCGCGCCGACGCGCCGGCGAGCCGGTCGAGTGATGGCCGGGCGCGCCCGTGCTTGTGGCGCGACCCGCCTGGCGCTCAGTCTGCGGCGACAAACACCTTCGCCTTGCGCGGCGTGAGCAGAAAAATTTCACCTTCGCGCGGATCGAGTTCGCCGTACTCCTGAGCGCTCAGGTGCGCTTCGATCAGCTCGGTCTCGCCGGTGGCTGAGGGTTCGAGTCGGCTCAGCTCGAGTCGGGCGATGGGTCCGATCAGGATCGCGCGCGACAGCTTGGCCACGATGCCGCGGGGTTTGGCCACGATGCCGGTGCCGTCGCCAAAAGCGTAGCGCTGCACCTCCAGGTCGTGCGGACGCACATAGGCGAAAGCCTTGGCGTCCTGCGCCGAGTGGTGTTCGGGTGAGGCCAGGTGCAAGCCCTGATCGGCGGCGCCGATCTGCACCACGCCTTCGTGCGCGCGGCCATGGAACAGGTTCACGTCGCCCAGGAAACCATAGACGAAGGGGCTGGCCGGGTGGTTCCACACCTCCTGCGGCGAGCCGATCTGCTCGACCTTGCCGGAGTTCATCAGCACCACGCGGTCGGCCACTTCGAGCGCCTCTTCCTGATCGTGCGTGACGAAGATGCTGGTGACATGCAGGTCGTCGTGCAAGCGCCGCAGCCAGCGCCGCAGCTCCTTGCGCACCTTGGCGTCGAGCGCGCCAAAGGGTTCGTCCAGCAGCAGCACCTTGGGCTCGACGGCGAGCGCGCGCGCCAGGGCGATGCGCTGGCGCTGTCCGCCCGAGAGCTGCGACGGGTAGCGGTCGGCGAGCCAATCGAGTTGCACCAGGCTCAGCAGCTCGTGCACTTTTTCCTTGATCTTGGCCTCGCTCGGTCGCAGGCTGCGCGGCTTCACGCGCAGACCGAAGGCGACGTTCTCGAACACGCTCATGTGGCGAAACAGCGCGTAGTGCTGGAACACAAAGCCCACCTGGCGCTCGCGCACATGGACCTCGGTCGTGTCTTCGCCGCTGAACAAAATGCTGCCGCGGTCCGCCGTTTCCAGGCCGGCGATGATGCGCAGCAGCGTGGTCTTGCCGCAGCCCGAGGGGCCCAAGAGCGCGACCAGTTCACCGGACTCGATGTCCAGCGACACGTCACGCAGCGCGTGGAAATCGCCAAACTGTTTGCTGACGTTGCGAATGGCGATGCTCATGGGGTCTCTTTCAATTTCAAGGGGCGCTCAGGCGGCGCATCGGCGGCGGCTTGCATCGCGCGCTCCTGGCGCCACTGCACCACCGACTTGATGACCAGCGTCACCAGGGCCAGCAGCGCCAACAAGGAGGCCACGGCAAAGGCGGCGACGGACTGGTATTCGTTGTACAGCACCTCGACGTGCAGCGGCAGCGTGTTGGTCTGGCCGCGGATGTGGCCCGACACCACCGAGACCGCGCCGAACTCGCCCATGGCGCGCGCATTGCACAGGATCACGCCATAGATCAGCCCCCACTTGATGTTGGGCAGCGTCACGTACCAGAAGGTCTGCCAGCCGGAGGCGCCGAGCACGATCGCCGCCTGCTCCTCGTCGTTGCCCTGGGCCTGCATCAGCGGAATGAGCTCGCGCGCGATGAAGGGAAAGGTGACGAACACCGTGGCCAGCACGATGCCGGGAACAGCGAAGATGATCTTCACGTCGTGCGCCATGAGCCAGGGACCGAACCAGCCCTGGGCGCCAAACATCAGCACGTAGATCAGGCCCGCCACGACCGGCGACACCGAGAACGGCAAGTCCACCAGCGTCGTCAAAAAGGCCTTGCCACGGAACTCGAACTTGGCGATGGCCCAGGCCGCAGCCACGCCGAACACCAGGTTCAGCGGCACGGCGATGGCCGCCGTGACGAGCGTCAAGCGGATCGACGACCAGGCGTCCGGCTCCTTCAGCGCTTCCCAGTACGCATCCACGCCCTTGCGCAGCGCCTCGGCGAACACGGCCGCCAGCGGCAGCACCAGGAACAAGAACATGAACGCCAGCGCGATGCCGATGAGCGTGTACCTGACCCATGCGGGCTCGGTGGTGCCGGCCTTAGTGCTTCTCATGAGCGTGCCTCCACCAGGGTGCTCATGACTGCGCCCCCGTTCTCTTGCGCTGCCAGGACTGCAGGGCGTTGATGACCAGCAGCAGCACGAAGGAAATCACCAGCAGTACCACGGCCACGGCGGTGGCGCCGGCGTAGTCGTATTGCTCCAGTTTGGCGGTGATGATGAGCGGCGTGATCTCGGAAATCATCGGCATGTTGCCGGCGATGAAGATGACCGAACCGTATTCGCCGATGGCGCGCGCAAAGGCCATGGCAAAGCCGGTGAGCAGGGCCGGCGCGATCGACGGAAAGATGACGCGGGTGAAGGTCTGCCAGCGCGTCGCGCCCAGGCAGGTGGCGGCCTCTTCGAGTTCGCGCTCGGCGTCTTCCAGCACCGGTTGCACCGTGCGCACGACGAAGGGCAGGCCGATGAAGATGAGCGCGATCACGATGCCGTTGGGGTTGAAGGCGAGCTTGATGCCCAGCGGCTCCAGATACTGCCCGACCCAGCCATTGCCCGCGAGCAGGGCCGTGAGCGAAATGCCGGCCACGGCCGTGGGCAGCGCGAACGGCAGGTCCACCAAGGCGTCCACGATCTTCTTGCCCGGAAACGGGTAGCGCACCAGCACCCAGGCCACGAGCAGGCCGAACACCACGTTCACCAGGGCCGCGATCAGCGACGCGCCAAACGTGAGCTGGTACGACGCCACGACGCGCGGCGAACTCACGGCCGCCCAGAACTGCTCGAGTGTGAGCGTGAAGGTCTTGAAGATCAGCGCCGACAGCGGGATCAGCACGATCAACGCCAGATAGAACAGCGTGTAGCCCAGCGTCAGCCGAAAGCCCGGCAGCACGCGGCGCGGCGCGCGCTTGCGCAGCGCTTCGGGCGCGCTCAACACCGCCGCCGTCATTTGACGCTGTACAGCTTGTCGAACTGACCGCCGTCGTTGAAGTGCACTTTTTGCGCCTCGGCCATGGAGCCGAAGTAGTCGTTCACGCTGAAGAGCTGGATCGGCTGGAACGTGGCGGCGTATTTCTTCAGCAGGGCCGGGTTGCGCGGGCGCAGCGCATGTTTGGCGGCGATCTCCTGCGCCTCGTCCGAATACAGCCAGTCCAGATAGGCGCGGGCGAGTTCGCCCGTGCCCTTCTTGGCGACCGTGCGCTCCACCACGGCGACCGGGTTTTCCGCCACGATGCTGGCCGAGGGATGAATCGCATCGACCTTGCCCAGGCCGAACTCGCGCTCCACCGACACCACCTCGGACTCGAAGGTCACGAGCACGTCGCCGATATTGCGCTGCAGGAAGATGGTGGTGGCGTCGCGTCCGCCCTTGGCCAGCACCGGCACGTTCTTGTACAGCTTGGCGATGAACTCGGCCGCCTGCGCATCGCTGCCGCCCTTCTTTCGCACGGCGCCCCAGGCCGCCAGATAGGCCATGCGGCCGTTGCCGCCGGTCTTGGGGTTGACCACGATCACCTGGACACCCGGCTTGATCAGGTCGTCCCAGTCCCGGATGTTTTTCGGATTGCCGTGGCGCACCAGTAACAGCATGGTCGAGGTGGTGGGCGCGGCGTTGTTTGGAAAGCGTTTGGACCAGTCCTTGGCGATGACGCCGGTGCCGGCCAGAAAGTCCAGATCGGTTGTCGTGTTCATGGTCACGACGTCGGCCTCGAGCCCGTCGTTCACGGCGCGCGCCTGGGCGCTGGAGCCGCCATGCGCCTGATCGATCTTGACGCTCTTGCCGCTGACCTTTTGGTAATGCGCGACGAAGGCCGCGTTGTAGTCCTTGTAGAACTCGCGCGCCACGTCGTAGGAGGCGTTCAGCAGCGTCTGCGCCGGGGTCAGGGTGCTGGCCGCCAGGGCGACGGCAGCGAGTGCGATTCGAAGAGAGGTTTTCATGCGGTTTCCAAAGTGTCGATGGGCTTGTGGCTGGGCGCTGCCGCAGGGTTGAAGCTCAGGCCGGCGTCGCCCACCAGGGACTGGAGCAGCGCCAGGCCCAAAGGCCATTCGCCGTGGCCGGACTCCAGGTTGATATGGCCGCCGTCCTGAATGCGCACCAACTCGCTGCCCCAGGCGCGGGCATAGGCGCCAGCCAGCCGGATCGGGCAAAACGGGTCGTTGCTGCTGGCCACGAGCACGTGGCGGTAGGGCAGCTTTTCATGGGGTACGGGGGCAAAGTCGGCCAGCGCAGCGCGGCGCTCGGGGTCGGCTGGGGCGACCAGCAGCGCGCCCTGAATTTTTACCACGGCCTCGGGCGGCAAATGCATCGTGGCGATGCAGCCCAGGCTGTGCGCCACCAGCACCACGGGGCCCGGCTGCGCCAGGATGGTCTGCGCAATCGCCGCCACCCAGGCCTGGCGCACCGGGCAAAGCCAGTCGTCCTGCTGCACCCGCACCGCGCCCTTGATCCGCCCCGCCCACAGGCTTTGCCAGTGGCCGGGTCCGGAGTCGCGCCAGCCGGGAATGATGACGATGGTGGGCATGGTTCAGAGGGTTTGCGGGGCTGTCGTGAAGCGGCCGATTGTGGGGCGCGCTCAGGCAAACTCCAACGACCGAATCGCTATTTGCTTATGCCGCCCGCGTGCAGTCGTTCAGCGCCAGGCGGCACGGGCACGATCCCGCACCTGCAGCGTGGCCGTGCCGGTGCCGCGGGAGGACGCGATTTGGGCTGCGGCCAGCGGCCAGACCTGGGTGTCGAATTGCGCCGCCAGCGCGTCCGGGATGAAGCGACTGCGCGCGGCGTAAAGGTGGCGGTCGCCCATGGCGGACTGCTGCGTCACGTAGAAGCGGTGCGGCACGAGCAAATGCAGGCGCTCCAGATGCGGCCCGTACCAGCGCTTGGCCAGGTCCATGTCGGCCGGCCAGACATTGCCCGGATGGCGCAGCGCGCGGTACAGCTGCACGAAGGCCTGCCACGGCGCAGCGGCGTTCGCCGGCACCTGAAAGTCGTCCAGCGCGGCGCAGGGGTCGGCGGCCACATCCATGGCCTGGAGCAGCCGCGTGGCGTGGGCCGGGCCGATGCCGGGAATGAGCTGCAGCACCCGAAAGCCGGCCATGCGGCCGCGCGGATTTTGCGCAAAGCGCAGGATGGCGAGCATGTCTTTCACGTGGGCGGCTTCAAGAAACTTCAGGCCGCCAAACTTGACGAACGGAATCTGCCGGCGCGTGAGCTCCAGCTCCAGCGCCGCGCTGTGCGATGAGGTGCGAAACAGCACCGCCTGGGACTTCAGACTGCAACAGCGGCTCCTGGCTGTTGAGCACGCGCGAATAGATCGACAGACAAGTGCCCTTTTGCGCAAACCGCTGGTGGCTGGATGACAGCCCCAGGTCATGACGCACCAGACCCAGCAGGTCTTCAGAGTCGCCGCGGTCGTGGATGGTGAAGGACTCGTCCAGACCGATGCGCGGCGCGAAAAAGTCAGCAGCAGCAGGCGCTGCGGGTCGGCCTGATGCAGCATCAGATGGGCGACGCGGTGCGCCAAGGTGTTGGTCTTGCCCGAGCCAGCGCCCGCAATGATGAGCAGCGGACGGGTATCGGCACGGCCTGCGCCCACGCCGTGCTCCACGGCCAGGCGCTGCTCGGCATTGAGCGACTCCAACGGGTCGGCGCGGGTGGCAGTGCAGGTGTCCATGGCGGGGAAGTTTCAGGCCCTCTGAAGCCAGGGATCCGGCTTCAAAGCTGTACGTTACCACAGTGCCGAAATCGGCTCACGGCATGGCCCAGGCGAAACGCTGGCAAGGCGTGGGCTCAGTCTTTGGCGTGAACCGGCAGCCGGTCCTTGAGCTTGGTGTCGCCATAGGTGCGAAGCACCTGGGAAATGACGATCTGGTAGCCGTCCAACCACTGGCCTTGTTGGGATTTGGCCAGCAGGTGCGCGGGGTGCTGCGTCAATTGCTGAAGTGCCTCCAGCGTTTCCCAGTAATAGACGTTGGAGACCAGGCCCATGGCCGTGTTTTCCCATGTCTCCTGACCCAAATAGCCGGGAATTGACGTGGCGAACGCAGCGATTTCCTGATCCAGTCGATGAAAGCTTTCGTCGAAGCTTCCAGGGGCAAAGATGAATGTGGATGAGTACACGTGTAGGCGCAAGCAAAACGAATGCAGTCATTCTATGCAGCCTGGGGCTGGCGCGAACTTTTCTCGTCGAAATTGCGGCCCGGCGCATGCCGCCGCCCGTTGAACTGCAGCTTCAGGATGGCTTTGTCGGGCAGCGGATCGTACCGGGCATTGCCGGCTTGAGTAGACTGCAAGCTTTCAACGTCGCCGGTTAGCTTGATCCAACCGGCCAACTGGGTGTTCCATGACATCTCCCGCCGCCGTCAAGGACAGAATTCAGAAATGGCTAAACAGCACGGGTTTTGCCGTCCTTGCCACTGAAAGTGCCGGGCAGCCACACACCAGTTTGATTGCCATTACGCCAGTCGATGAAGGTCAGCGGCTGGTTTTTGCCACTTACCGCAACACCCGAAAATTCACCAACCTGATGCAAAACCAGCGGGTCTCGGTGCTCATGGATGGAAGTCAGCGCGATAGCCAAGACGGCACCGCGACCAGTTTTGTTCTGAGTGCCGTAGGGCGGGTGCAAGAAATAAATGCCACCTCGCGCCCCGGCTTGCTGGGCGCTCACTTGGAAAAACATCCCGACCTCGCGACGTTCACTCAAGCGCCAGACTGTGTGCTGCTTGAGGTGGTGGTGGAGGCCTACCAAGTGGTGCACGGCATAGACGATGTGACTTGGTGGTGCGTGGACGACCTGAAAAATCCCTCTGACAAAGCTTCATGAAGGCTCATCAAAGCCAGCTTGAGAAAGACGCAGAGAGCGAAGAGCGGCCGGCTTACTGGCTGCCAAGGCAACGCGCTGCTGTCCACGACGCAGCGCTGGGAAAAGTCGGTATGGAGTTGTGTGCTGTCCATTGCACTCACTCTGGATCTGAACTGGCTGCAGACGGCGCCAAATCGGGTTCCGAGTTGGCGTGCGGCAGGGCATCTGCGCTCGGGCGGCACATCTTTTCTCCATCCCATTGCTGCCCGCACCAACAAAGGCCGTAGGCGTCAATGATGCAGGTTCCCGTGCCGCAGCAGCGCTTGTCATCTTGCATGGCTATATCTCGATCGGTAAGTGAGCGTTGTGCCTGAATGCCCGCAAAGTTCCACCAGATAAGGGCGGTGTGGCAGCATCGGCGAGGCGCAATTTTGCCCTGTTCCGAGTTTTGCCGATTGGCTTAAGGATATTGAATCGACATGACCGCATTGAACGTTCTTGGAGGCCCGCTGTTGGCGTGCTCCTATGCGCCCTTATCCGGGTTTTTTCGCGATGGTTGCTGCCATACGGATGAAAACGACCACGGAACCCATGTGGTTTGCGCCAGGATCAGCAGTGATTTTCTGGCGTATTCACTCGCGCGTGGAAACGACCTGATCACGCCTCGGCCGCAATACCGGTTTGCGGGACTCAAGGCGGGCGACCGGTGGTGCCTGTGTGCAGCGCGCTGGAAAGAGGCATTGGCGGCGGGTGTTGCGCCACCAGTCCATCTGGAAGCGACCCACGCCAAGGCGCTGGAAATAGTGTCCTTAGAGCAGCTCAAGCTGCACGCGCTTTGAGCGGCTGCGACCACGCCATATGACGCCCTTACATCCCAAAAAGCTGTTGCTGACCAAATGGACCGCTGTGCAGCCGATCGCCAAAAACAAACATTTTCTCGTTTCGAAGGTGATCGAACCCGAGCCACCGGAACTGGCAATTGAATGGATTGAATTGGAGGCGGTGTATTCAAAAACCGTGACGCGCGTCCACTGGCGGCAACTGCAAGATGAGACACTTTGGCGCCGGGGTTGGCAAAGCGTAGGAAGCCAAGCGCCCTGAATAACGAAAACCCGTGGCCTCAACGACTTACGGGTTTTCGGGTGGCAAATGACCGGCAACTCTTTGCTACCCCCGACAACACATCAGACGTCGATATTCCCGGCGCGCAGTGCGTTCGTTTCAATGAATTCACGCCGTGGTTCGACCTCGTCGCCCATGAGCATGGTGAACACGCGGTCGGCTTCGATGGCGTCGTCGATCTGCACGCGCAACAGGCGGCGCACGGTCGGGTCCATGGTGGTTTCCCAGAGCTGGGCCGGATTCATTTCGCCCAGGCCCTTGTAGCGCTGGCGCGCCGTGCCGTTCTCGGCCTGCGTGATGAGCCAGGCCATGGCTTGGCGGAAGTCGCTGACCTTTTCTTCCTTCATGCGCTCGCCTTCGCCGCGCGTCACGCGGGCGCCCTCGCTGAGCAGGTCCTTGAAGGTGCGCGCCGCTTCGGCCAGCGCGGCGTAATCGGCGCCGTGCACAAAGTCCTGCGTCAGCACGCTGCTCTTGACGTTGCCATGGTGGCGTCGGCTGATGCGCAAAATCGGTTTGTCGTTGCGTGCGTCAAATTCGCCGGCCACTTCGGCATCCGGCAGTCGGGCCTGCAGCGCGGCAGCCGAAATTTCCGCGTCGGCCAGCGTTTCCAGATTCAGCGCCACGCCGTCGGCCAAGGCGCGCAGCGCTTCGGCGTCCATGAAGGCACCCAGGCGCGCGATCACGGCCTGCGCCACCTGGTGCTTGCGCGCCAGCTCGGCCAGCGTGTCGCCGCTCAGGGCGCTGCCATGCTCGCCACCGGTGTGCACCGTGGCATTGATCAGCGCAATGCGCAGCAAGAAGGTATCGAGCGCGCCGGCGTCCTTCAGGTACAGCTCTTCCTTGCCGGCCTTGACCTTGTACAGCGGCGGCTGCGCGATGTAGATGTGGCCGCGCTCCACCAGCTCGGGCATCTGGCGGTAAAAGAAGGTCAGCAGCAGGGTGCGGATGTGCGCGCCGTCAACGTCGGCGTCGGTCATGATGATGATGCGGTGGTAGCGCAGCTTGGCGACGTTGAAGTCGTCGTTGCCGGTGGTGCCGCCGGCCTTGCCGATGCCCGTGCCCAACGCGGTGATCAGCGTCAAAATTTCGTTGCTGGTGAGTAGCTTTTCGTAGCGCGCTTTCTCCACGTTCAGGATCTTGCCGCGCAGCGGCAGGATGGCCTGAAATTTACGATCGCGCCCCTGCTTGGCGGAGCCGCCGGCGGAGTCGCCCTCGACGATGTAGATTTCGCACAGCGCCGGGTCTTTCTCCTGGCAGTCGGCCAGCTTGCCGGGCAAGCCCATGCCGTCGAGCACGCCCTTGCGCCGCGTCATGTCGCGCGCTCGGCGCGCCGCTTCGCGGGCGCGTGCGGCTTCAATGATCTTGCCGACGATGATCTTGGCGTCGGCCGGGCGTTCCTGCAGGTAGTCGTAGAGCAGCTTGCTCACGATGTCTTCCACCGGTCCGCGCACTTCGCTCGACACCAGCTTGTCCTTGGTCTGGCTGGAGAACTTGGGCTCGGGCACCTTCACCGAGAGCACGCAGGTCAGGCCTTCGCGCATGTCGTCACCGGTGACTTCCACCTTGGCCTTCTTGGCAATTTCGCTGTCGTCAATGTACTTGTTGATGACGCGCGTCATGGCCGCGCGCAGCCCCGTCAAATGGGTGCCGCCGTCGCGCTGCGGGATGTTGTTGGTGAAGCACAGCACCTGCTCGTTGTAGCCCGAGTTCCACTGCATCGCCACTTCCACGCCGATGTTGGTGTTCTGGTCGCTTTGGCGGTCGCCCGTGGCGTGGAAGATGTTGGGGTTCAACACCGTCTTGCCCTTGTTGATGAAGTTGACGAAGCCCTTGACGCCGCCGGCGCCGGAGAAGTCGTCTTCCTTGCCACTGCGCTCGTCCTTCAGGCGGATGCGCACGCCGTTGTTCAGGAAGCTCAGTTCGCGCAGCCGCTTGGCCAGGATTTCGTAGTGGAAATCGTTGTTCGTCTGGAAGATGTCCAGGTCCGGCAGGAAGTGCACTTCGGTGCCGCGCTTCTCGGTCGCGCCGATCACTTTCATGGGCGAGACCTCGAAGCCATTGACGGTCTCGATCAAGCGGTTCTGCACAAAGCCGCGCGAGAACTCCATCACATGCACCTTGCCGTCGCGCCGGATCGTCAGGCGCAGCATCTTGGAGAGCGCGTTCACGCAGCTCACGCCCACGCCGTGCAGGCCGCCCGAGACCTTGTAGCTGTTCTGATTGAACTTGCCGCCCGCGTGCAGTTCGGTCAGCGCGATCTCGGCCGCACTGCGCTTGGGCTCGTGCTTGTCGTCCATCTTCACGCCGGTGGGGATGCCGCGTCCGTTGTCCACCACGCTGATCGAGTTGTCGGAGTGGATCGTGACCAGGATGTCGTCGCAATGCCCGGCCAGCGATTCGTCGATCGAGTTGTCCACCACCTCGAACACCAGGTGGTGCAAGCCGGTGCCGTCCGAGGTGTCGCCGATGTACATGCCGGGGCGCTTGCGCACCGCTTCGAGTCCTTCCAGGATCTGGATCGAGCCCTCGCCGTAGGCTTCGGAAGCCCCGGCCTGATTGGCGTCGATGGTGGGCTGGAAGTTGGAGCTGTCGGAACTGCTCTCACCGGTGTGCACCACGTCGTCGTGGGTTGGTGAGGTGGGCACGGGCTTTTTTTCTTCGGTCATAAGGTTCTCAAAAATTCAAAGCCTTCGTCGGGACGAAGGCGCGGTCAGGACGCTTTGTGCGCCGCCCCGACTAACTTTCACGCTAGATGCGCATCGGCATCACGACGTACTTGAAATGCGCGTTGTCCGGAATCGTGAACAGCGCCGAGCTGTTGCCGTCCGAGAGTTCCAGTCGCACCATTTCCTGGCTCATGTTGGCCAGCGCGTCGATCAGGTAGGTGACGTTGAAACCGATCTCGATTTCAGGGCCGGCGTAGTCGATGTCGAGCTCGTCCACGGCCTCTTCCTGCTCGGCGTTGTTCGCCGCCACGCGCAAGGTGCCGGGCTCGATGTTCAGGCGCACGCCCTTGAACTTCTCGCTCGTCAGAATGGCGGTGCGCTGCAGCGACGCCAGCAGCGGCGCGCGGCCCAGCGTGATGTGATTCGTGTGGTTCTTCGGGATGACGCGGTTGTAATCGGGGAACTTGCCCTCGACCAGCTTGGTGACGAACTCCATGTCGCCAAAGCTGAACTTGGCCTGGTTGTTGGCAAAGCGCATTTCGATCGCGCCTTCGGCGTCGCTCAACAGGCGCTGCAGTTCGAGCACGGTCTTGCGCGGCAGGATCACTTCCTGCTTGGGCACTTCCACGTCCAGCGTGGCCGAGGCAAAGGCCAGGCGGTGGCCGTCGGTGGAGACCAGGCTGAGCTGCGTGCCCTCGGCCACGAACAGGATGCCGTTGAGGTAGTAGCGGATGTCGTGCACCGCCATGGCAAACGAGACCTGGCTCAGCAGGTCTTTGAGCGTCTTTTGCGGCACGCTGAAAGCCGGGCCAAAGGCGGCCGATTCCTGCACCAGCGGGAAGTCTTCCGCCGGCATACTCTGCAGCGTGAACTTGCTTTTCCCGCCCTTGAGGATGAGCTTGGCCTGAGCCGACTCCAGGCTCACGACCTGGTCGCTGGGCATGGTGCGCAGGATGTCGATGAGCTTGCGCGCACCGATGGTGGTGGTGAAGTCGCCCGCGTCGCCGTCCAGCGCCGCCGTGGTGCGGATCTGGATCTCCAGATCGCTCGTCGTGAGTTGCAGTGCGCCGCCGCTCTTGCGGATCAGCACGTTGGCCAGAATCGGCAGCGTATGACGCCGCTCCACGATGCCGGCGACCGATTGCAGCGCTGCCAGTACCTTCTCTTGTGTTGCCTTCAGGACGATCATGTCTACCTCTTCATTTAATTGTTTGAACAACGGTGGCGCCGGGAGCAGGGGCTGGATCAGAACAACGAACCCAGGACTTTCCACCAAGGAATCGGCCATCTGCGTTTTCCCCTTCAGAAGCGGGAAACCCGGTATTTTCTCTTATTTGTCAGTCACTTGACGCATTTTCCCCGATCCTGACGCGGCCCTTCAGCCTTTGAGCGTTTGCTCCAGCACATGCAACTGCTGGTTCAATTCGGTCACCTTCTGGCGCTCGCCGCCAATCTTGCGCACGGCGTGCAACACGGTCGTGTGGTCGCGCCCGCCAAACAGCTCGCCGATCTCGGGCAGGCTCTTTTGCGTCAATTCTTTCGCCAGGTACATGGCGATCTGGCGCGGCCGCGCAATGCTGGCCGGGCGCCGTTTGGAATACATGTCGGCGACCTTGATCTTGTAGTAGTCGGCCACGGTCTTCTGGATGTTTTCCACCGAGATCTGCCGGTTCTGGATCGACAGCAGGTCGCGCAGGGCCTCGCGCGCCAGTTGGATCGAAATTTCCTTCTGGTTGAAGCGCGAGTACGCCAGGATCTTGCGCAGCGCGCCTTCGAGCTCGCGCACATTCGAGCGCACGTTCTTGGCGACAAAGAAGGCCACCTCTTCGGGCATTTCCGAGCCCTCGGCGCGCGCCTTGTTGATCAGGATGGCCACGCGCAGTTCCAGTTCGGGCGGCTCAATCGCGACCGTGAGCCCCGAGTCAAAGCGCGACACCAGGCGCTCGTGGATGTCGGGCAGGCCCTTGGGGTAGGTGTCGCTGGTCATGACGATGTGCGACTTCTTCGCCAGCAAGGCCTCGAAGGCATTGAAGAACTCTTCCTGCGTGCGTTCCTTGTTGGCAAAGAACTGGACATCGTCGATGAGCAACAGATCCAGCGAGTGGTAGCGCTCCTTGAACTCGTCAAAAGTCTTGCGCTGATAGGCCTTAACCACATCCGAGACGAATTGTTCCGCGTGGATGTAGAGAACTTTCGCGTTCGGGCGCTCGGCGAGCAAGCGATTGCCCACCGCGTGCATCAAATGGGTCTTGCCCAATCCGACGCCGCCGTAAATGAACAGCGGGTTGTACAACTGGCCGGGCGAACTCGCCACATGCATGGCGGCGGCTCGCGCCATGCGGTTGGCGCTACCCTCCACCAGGGTCTCGAAGGTCAGGGCCGAATTGAGCCGGTTCTTGAAGCCGTTTTGCGTGCTCTCGTCGATCGAGGCAGGCACGTCGGCTGCCGTAAACGCGCCACGCATGGTCGGATAGTTTGACGGGTTTGAAACGATTTCACGCGGAGTGATCGCCAACTCAACCTGAATTGACTGGCCATAGGTGCGCTCCAGCAAGGCGGCAATCTGCCCGGCGTATTGGGCCCGTATCCAGTCCAGCTTGAAGCGGTTTCCAACGAACAGGGTGACCTTCGAAAGGTCCTCCGAGACGTTGGCGACCAGTGGCTTGATCCAGGTGTTGAACTGCTGTTCGGGCAGTTCCTGCGCGAGTTGCTCAACGCAGGAAAGCCACAGTGCCTGGCCTGCGCTCGGGTTCCCGTTGGAGCTTGCGTTCTGGGGGTATCCTTCACTCATGGCGCTTGCGGGTCTCTGTGGATATATTTCATATTTTGTCCGCGCCATTGTAATTTATCCAGAATTTATCCACATGCGGGAAATCCCCGCTAGAACGCGCCGTCAGATGGCAAAAATACGACCGGCTCTTGCCAGGTCGGAAAAATTTGCGATAATCACTGGTTTCCCTGATTCGGTTCAGGGTCATCTGATATTTGGCCGCCGCACTCCGGCGACCCCGAACCCCCTTAGGAATTCGTCATGAAACGCACTTACCAACCATCCAAAATCCGCCGTGCCCGCACCCATGGCTTCCTCGTTCGCATGAAGACCCGTGGTGGCCGCGCCGTGATCAATGCGCGCCGCGCCAAGGGCCGCAAGCGTCTCGCGGTCTAAGCCCCTGGGCTTGGCTGGTGCCTGGCGCTGGTGTGTCCGTGCAGCGGCTAAAGACCCGGGAGCAGTTCCAGGCCGTCATGGCCGCAGGAACGGTTTCCCGTACCACGCACTTTGCCCTGCATCGCTGTCGTCTGCAGACGCCCACCGTGGCAGCCGCTGCGCAGCCGCCCGCAGCCGGCCCGGTCGGCCTTGAGTTGGCCTGCGGCGTCTGGATCGGCGCCTTGATTCCCAAACGCTGGGCCAAACGCGCGGTCACACGCAACACCATCAAACGCCAGATTTACGCCCTGAGCGGGGAGTCCTCCCTGCCCAGCGCGGCGCATGTGGTGCGACTGCGTGCCGGCTTCGATCGAAAGCTGTTCCTCAGCGCCACGTCGGCGCAGCTCAAGAGCGCCGTGCGCGGCGAGTTACAACAGTTGTTTGAACGCGCGCCGGCCCTGCGCGCGGCGCTGTTTTCTGACGCCAGCGCAACATGATCAAGAAGCTGCTTATGGCCTTGGTCAAAGGCTATCGCCTGCTGCTGAGCCCTTGGCTGGGTTCCGGCTGTCGCTTTGAGCCGACTTGTTCGGCCTATTCGCTGCAAGCGCTGGAACTGCACGGCGCGGCGGCGGGCAGCTATCTCACACTGGCCCGACTGGCGCGCTGTCATCCATGGTGCCCGGGTGGCACGGATGCCGTGCCGACCGAAATACCCCGGCTGTTCACTCGGCTGATCCCCCTTTCCTCTCCAAAGAAGTCTTCATGAACGATATTCGCCGCACTGTTTTGTGGGTGGTCTTTGCATTTTCCATGGTCTTGCTATGGGATCAATGGCAGGTCTACAACGGCCACAAGGCGACTTTTTTGCCTTCCGCCACGGCGCCGGTCAAGGCCAGCGCGAGCAGCTCCAACAGTGGCGTGCCGGTGGCCCAAGCGCCCGCGCCCGCTGCGGGCGTGGCCAGCCTGCCAACGGTGGCGGCGCCTGGTGCGTCGGCCGTGGCCAAAGAGCAGGTTCAGGTCTCCACCGACGTGTTCAAGCTCAGCTTTGACACCGAAGGCGGCTCCCTGGTGCGCAGCGAGTTCCTCAAGCACGCTGCCGAAGGCCACAAGGGCAAGAACTTCGTCCTGCTCGACGAGAGCAAGGACCACTTCTATGTGGCCCAGACCGGTCTCCTCGGCGCGCCCGGTGGCGCGGCCGTGCCCAACCACAAGACGGTGATGACGCTGGTGCCGGGCGAACGTTCGCTCAAGGATGGCCAAAACGAACTGGTGCTGCGCTTCGAGTCGCCCGACCTGGGTGGCGTGAAGCTGGTCAAGACCTACACGCTCAAGCGCGGCGCCTACGACATCGGCGTGAAGCACGAAGTGTTCAACACCGGCAGCGTGGCCGTGTCGCCGCAACTCTATTTGCAACTGGTGCGCGACGGCAGCACGCCGCCCGGCGAAAACTCGTATGGCTCGTCCACCTTCACCGGTCCGGCGGTCTATACCAGCGCCAAGAAATACCAGAAGGTGGAGTTCGCCGACATCAAGAAGAACAAGGTGGACGTCGAGAAGCAATCGAACGACGGCTATGTGGCCATGGTGCAGCATTACTTTGCCAGCGCCTGGATTCTGCCCGAGGGCGTGCCACGCAGCATCTCCCTGGACGCCGTCGACGTCGGCTCCACTGCGGCCGACTGCTGCTACCGCGTGACCGTGATCGCCCCGCTGGCCAGCATCGCCCCCGGCGCGAGCCAGACGCTGGACGCGCGGCTCTTTGCCGGCCCCCAGGAAGAGAAGATGCTCGACGGCGTGACGCCCGGACTGGAACTGGTCAAGGACTACGGCATGTTCAAGATCCTGGCCAAGCCGCTGTACTGGCTGCTGGATCAACTCAACGACATCGTGCACAACTGGGGCTGGGCGATTGTGGCGCTGGTGGTGCTGCTCAAGATCGCCTTCTACTGGCTCAACGCCAAGGCGTTCTCCAGCATGGCCAAGATGAAGGCCATCAACCCCAAGATCATGGAAATGCGCGAACGCCTCAAGGACAACCCGCAGCAGATGCAGCAGGAAATGATGCGCATCTATCGCGAGGAAAAGGTCAACCCCATGGGTGGTTGCCTGCCGATCTTCATCCAGATGCCGGTCTTCATTGCCCTGTACTGGGTGCTGCTGTCGAGCGTAGAAATGCGCAACGCGCCCTGGGCGATGTGGATTCATGACCTGGCTTCACCCGACCCGTACTTCATCCTGCCGGTCGTGATGACGCTCACGACGCTGCTGCAGACCTCGCTCAATCCGGCGCCGCCGGATCCGATGCAGGCCAAGATGATGTGGTTCATGCCGCTGATCTTCAGCGTGATGTTCTTCTTCTTTCCGTCCGGCCTGGTGCTGTACTACATCGCCAACAACGTGCTGACCATCGCCCAGATGTGGCTCATCAACACCCGCATGGGCGTGCCG
Organism: uncultured beta proteobacterium; assembly: GCA_903844215.1. Lineage (GTDB taxonomy): Bacteria > Pseudomonadota > Gammaproteobacteria > Burkholderiales > Burkholderiaceae_C > CAIKVZ01. The sequence goes on from CAIMSP010000047.1 coordinate 46,447, forward strand.
CCCAAGTTCACGCTGCCCAAGTTCTGAGCACCGGCCCATGGCTGATCCGATCGCCGCCGTCGCCACCGCAGCCGGGCGCGGCGCGGTCGGCATCGTGCGCATTTCGGGCTCCGATCTGTCCGGCCTGATCGCCGCCGTCTGCGGGCGCACGCTCAAGGCGCGCGAGGCCAGCTACCTGGCATTTCGCGACCACGACGGCGCGCCGATCGATCACGGACTGGCTCTTTTCTTCCCCGCGCCGCACTCCTTCACCGGTGAAGACGTGCTCGAATTGCAGGCCCACGGCGGTCCGGTCGTGCTGCAACTGCTGCTGGCACGCTGCCTGCAGGCCGGCGCGCAGCTCGACCCCGCCACGGGCCGAGAGCGGCTGGCACACCTGCGCCTGGCGCGCCCCGGGGAGTTCAGCGAGCGCGCCTTTCTCAACGACAAGATCGATCTGGCCCAGGCCGAAGCCATTGCCGACCTGATCGATGCCAGCACCGAGGCGGCGGCGCGCAGCGCCAGCCGCTCGCTGTCGGGCGAGTTCTCGCGCGAGATCCATGGGCTGCGCGACGCGCTGATTCACCTGCGCATGCTGGTCGAGGCGACGCTGGATTTTCCCGAAGAAGAGATCGACTTCCTGCAACAGGCCGATGCCGCCGGGCAGTTGCTGCGGCTGCAGCACAAGGTCGATCTGGTGTTGGGCCGGGCGCAACAGGGTGCGCTGCTGCGCGACGGCATCAAGGTGGTGATCGCGGGCCAGCCGAATGCCGGCAAGTCGTCGCTGCTCAACGCGCTGGCCGGAGCCGAGCTGGCGATCGTCACGCCCATTGCCGGAACCACGCGCGACAAGGTGGCGCAAACGATACAGATCGCGGGCGTCCCGGTGCACGTGATCGACACCGCCGGATTGCGCGAGAGCGAGGACGAAATCGAGCGCATCGGCATCGAGCGCGCCTGGGGCGAAATCGGCCTGGCCGACGCCGTGCTGTTCTTGCGCGATTTGAGCCGCGCGCAGGCGCCGGATTATCTGGCCGCGGACGCCGCCATCGCCGCAGGGCTGGCGCGGCAGTTGTCGAGCCGGGTGGCGGTGATTGAAGTCTGGAACAAGAGCGATACCGCGGCCACCACAGCGGCGGGTGCACTGCTGCCTCAGGCCAATGGCACGGCGGCAGCGGTGACGACATTGCGGCTGTCCGCCAAGACCGGCGCCGGCCTGGACGCCTTGCGCCACAAGTTGCTGGAGATCGCGGGCTGGCAGTCGGCGCCCGAGGGTGTCTTCATCGCCCGCGCGCGCCATGTGCAGGCCATGCGCCAGGTGCAGCAGCACCTGCAGTTGGCGCAGCAGCATCTGCAGCATCGCGCCCAAGCGCTGGACCTGCTGGCCGAGGAGTTGCGCCTGGCGCAAAACGCGCTGGGCGAGATCACCGGCGAGTTCAGCTCGGATGACTTGCTGGGCGTGATCTTTTCCCAGTTCTGCATCGGAAAATAATCCGCAGCCCCGACAACCGGCCCTCGGGTGGCGACAGCCGGAGCTCAGACCCGACGCGCATTCTTGCGCGCGACACAAATCGACGCTAACCTCGCGGCATGCGCTCATCGATTGCCACTCTGGACCCCTTTGACGTTCGCGCCCTGGCGCGAGCGATGGAGCTCAACACCGGCGCCGAGGGCTTGAATTTCGCACTTTCGGCGGCGCAATGGGAGCTTTTGGCGCCCTACCTGCAACCCTTCAGCGTGCGCGCCGGGGAGATGGTGATTCAGCAGGGCGAACTGGACCGAACCGTTTTTCTGCTGGAGAGCGGCAGTTTGAGCGTGCACTATGAAGATGAAAAATCCCGCCTGCGCCTGGCCATGGTCGCTGCCGGATCGGTGGTTGGCGAGCGCGGCTTCTTTTCGCACGCGCCGCGCAGCGCCAGCGTGCAGGCCGCCGGGCCCAGCGTCTTGTGGCGCTTGAACGCGGTGCGCTTTGGCGAGCTCTCCAATCGGCAGCCGGCGATCGGACTGCAAGTCGCGATGGCCCTGGCCTCGGTTCTGGCGGCCCGCTTGCGCGAGCGCCCCCGGCGCATCGCATCCACCTGAGCGCGCGCTGCACGGCGCTCTGGCGCGTCGGAAGCGGCCGGGCTGGTCGGTAAAATAGGGGGCTACATCCCGCCTCTTTTGTCACCTCCCCGGAACCCAACTCCTATGGTCAACCATCAAGCAATGGCCAACGCGATTCGCGCTTTGGCAATGGACGCAGTACAAGCTGCCAATTCGGGGCACCCCGGCGCGCCCATGGGCATGGCCGACATGGCCGTGGCGCTGTGGGGCCAGCACCTGCAGCACAACCCGGTGAATCCGCAATGGGCCAATCGCGACCGTTTCGTGCTCTCCAACGGCCACGGCTCGATGCTGCTGTACGCGCTGCTGCACCTGAGTGGCTACAAGCTGCCCATGTCCGAGTTGAAAAACTTCCGCACGCTGCACAGCAAGACCGCCGGCCACCCCGAGGTGGGCGTGACGCCGGGCGTGGAAACCACCACCGGTCCGCTGGGCCAGGGCATCAGCAACGCCGTGGGCATGGCGCTGGCCGAGAAGCTGCTGGCCAAGGAGTTCAACCGCGACGGCCATGCCATCGTGGACCATCACACCTATGTCTTCATGGGCGACGGCTGCCTGATGGAAGGCATCAGCCACGAGGCCTGCTCTTTGGCCGGTGCCTGGAAGCTCAACAAGCTGATCGCGCTGTACGACGACAACGGCATTTCCATCGACGGCCAGGTCGCCCCCTGGTTTGCCGACAACACGCCGCTGCGTTTCGCCGCCTACGGCTGGAACGTCATCGGACCGATCGACGGCCACGACGCCCAAGCCGTATCGGCGGCGATTGCCCAGGCCAAGACCTCGGCCACCGATCCCACGCTGATCGTGTGCAAGACGTCGATCGGCAAAGGCAGCCCGAACCGTGCCAACACCGCGAAGGCCCACGGCGAACCGCTGGGTGCGGAAGAAATCAAGCTCACGCGCGAAGCCCTGAATTGGCCGCATGCGCCGTTTTCCATCCCCAAGGACCTGTACGCTGCCTGGGACGCCAAAAACGCCGGCAAGGCCGCGCAAAGCGCCTGGGATGCCCTGTTCGCAGGCTACAAGACCGCTTACCCGGAACTGGCCAAGGAATTCGTGCGCCGCATGAAGGGCGACTTGCCCAAGAAGTTCTCCCAGGTCGTGGTGGACACGGTACTGGCGGCGCACACCAAGGGTGAAACCGTGGCCTCGCGCAAGGCCTCACAGATCGCGCTCGAAGCCCTGACGGCGGCCCTGCCCGAACTGCTCGGCGGTTCGGCCGACCTGACGGGGTCGAATCTGACCAACACCAGCAGCACGCCAAACCTGCGCTTTGACATGAACGGCGTGGGCAATGGCGGACGCCACATCAACTACGGCGTGCGCGAGTTCGGCATGGCGGCGATCATGAACGGCGTGGCACTGCACGGCGGCTTCATCCCCTATGGCGGCACCTTCCTGACCTTCAGCGACTACTCGCGCAACGCCATTCGCATGGCCGCGCTGATGAAACAGCGCGTGATCCATGTGTTCACGCACGACAGCATCGGCCTGGGCGAAGACGGTCCGACGCACCAGTCGATCGAGCACGCCGCCAGCCTGCGCCTGATCCCGAACCTGGACGTCTGGCGCCCGGCCGACACGGCCGAAACCGCCGTCGCCTGGGCCGTGGCCTTGCAAAACAGCACGCGCCCCACGGCGCTGCTGCTGAGCCGCCAGAACCTGCCCTACGCACCCAAGGCCGACTCCGAGTTGGCCCCGAACGCGAACGGCTTGGACGCCATCAGCAAGGGGGCCTACGTGCTGGCCGAGCCGCGCGAAGTCGGCCTCACGAAGAAGGCCCAGGCGGTGATCATCGCCACCGGCTCGGAAGTGCAACTCGCGCTCAAGGCGCAGGAAATCCTGGCGACGCAAAAGATCGCAGTGCGTGTGGTCTCCATGCCCAGCACCACCACCTTTGATCGGCAATCGGTGGCTTACAAGTCGGAGGTGCTGCCCGCCGGCTTGCCGCGCATCGCCGTCGAGATGGGTGTGACCCACGGTTGGTGGAAATATGGCTGTGCGGCGGTGCTGGGCATCGACACCTATGGCGAGTCCGCACCGGCGCCGGTGCTGTTTGAACACTTCGGTTTCACCCCGGCCAATCTGGCGCAGACGGTGCAGGCCGCGTTGCGCAAGTAAGTTTCATTTTTTTAGGAGCAAAGCAAATGACAATCAAGATCGGCATCAACGGATTTGGGCGTATCGGGCGCATGGTGTTTCGCGCTGCGGTGCAGAACTTCTCGGACATCGAAGTCGTGGGCATCAACGACCTGCTCGAGCCCGAGTACCTGGCCTACATGCTGCAGTACGACTCGGTGCAC
>CAIMSP010000048.1 GCA_903844215.1 uncultured beta proteobacterium
CAGGCTGCTAAGCGACCAGTTCGATCCAGGGATGGAAACCATGGAAGCGCGGCTGTTCACCGAAGCCAGCATCCCCTGGGACGAGATCGCCTTCAGCACCGTGCGTCACACCCTGGAGCAGTATTTTTCCGATCGGCAGTTGGGCCGATTCCTGGTGCACGACATCGACATTCCCTAAGACCGAAAGGGTGAGCATGAGCACACGATTTCTCCGCATCGTCAGCACGCTGGCCCTGGCCTCCACCCTACTGCCCTGCCTGGGGCTGGCCCAGACGCCGTCCTACACCTTCTCGCCGGTGAACCAGTACGACATCAAGCTCACCGCCAGTTACTGGAATCCCATCATTGCCTACGTCTCAGAAAAAAGCGGCGTGCAGCTGCAACTGAAGATCGGTCGCACATCGGCCGACACCACCAGCTACGTGCTGGCCAAGGAGGTGGAGTTCGTCTTCACCAACCACCTGTTCAGCCCCGAGCGCGAGGCGCTCGGTTGGAAGGTCTTTGGTCGGCGCCAGAGTTCTGCCGTGCAGGGGCAAATCGTCGTCCCGGTCGATTCGCCGATCACCGATCTGGCGCAACTCAAGGGCCAGGAGGTGGCCTTCGCCGGGCCCGAAGCCTTCATTGTTTACAAGGTGCCCTACGCCTACCTGTTGTCCAAGGGAATCAACGTCAAGGTGGTGTTTGCTGGCAACCAGAACGCCGCGTTCGCCCAACTCCTCAGCGGCAAGGTGATGGCCTCAGGCGCGAATTCGCAGTTAACGCAGGGCTACACCCAGCGTGAGGGCAAGCAGTTCAGGGTGTTGTGGAGCTCCGAGCCCTACCTCGACCTGGCGCTGATGGCGTCGGGCAAGGTCCCCGAAAAGGACGTGAAGGCGGTGGCTGCGGCCTTCACTGAAATGTTCAAGGATGCACGCGGCCGCGACATCCTGAGTCGCGCCTCCAAGGAGGTCGGCCTGCCCAGCGACGCCTACTTCATCCCGGCCACGGGCGCCGACTATGCATCCTATCGGCGCTTCTACCAGAGCGCGCCGGCGTCGCTGCACTGAAGGCCATCCAAGCATGAAGCTGCTGCTGCGCCTGCTGCCCAACTCACTGCAAGGTCGAGTCTTTTCACTCTATCTGGTGTCCCTGGTGATATTTGTGGGAACCGCCCTGGGGCTGTTTTACCGCTACCAATTTTTGGACCGGGTCGAGGGCGAACAACTGGACGCGGAAAGAACCTTGAACGTGGCGGCGCAAAGCGTGGCCGACAGCGCCGTCATCGGTGACTACGACACCATCGCGAAGACGCTGCAACACGCGATCGCGCGCTCGCACTTTTCCCAGGTGCTGTTCATCGACACCAAGGGCGGCGTCATCAAGGCCGAGAATCCGCTGCGCGTCACGCTGGCCGCGCCCAAGTGGCTCAGCGCCATCGTCCAGGACCGGTTGTTCGACGTGAATCACAACATCGCCGTGGGCGGCACCGACTACGGGGTATTGCGGCTGAGTTTTGCCGGTGACGACGTGGCGCAAGAACTGTGGCGGCTGTTTCTGTCGGCGCTGGCGCTGTCGCTGACGGCCCTGGTCGGTGGCGCCGCGCTGATCCGGATTCCGCTCAAGCGCTGGCTCGGAAATTTTGACCGGGTGCGCACGCATGAGACCGAGATCCTGTCAGGCGCGCTCGACGTCAGGGCTCTGCTGGACGACGATGCCCCCGAAGAGGTGCGTCATACCTTCAACATCCTGAGTCGCGCTGCGGGCCGCCTGTCGGCGCAACGGGAGGAGGCGTCGATCACGCTCAACGCCATCACGGACGGCGTCCTGACCTTGGACACCAGACTGCGCGTGGTCTACTGCAATCCGGCCGCCGAGCAGATGCTGGGGACGCACGGCAAGAGCATTTTGATGCACGACGTCAGAGAACTCTTGCCCATGGTTTTTCCGCGCGGCAGCGGCGCATCCGAATGGAAGCGGCGCCAGTTCGCACTCCAGGGTCCGCACGGCAAGGACACGATTCTCGACACATCGCTGACCAATCTACACGCCTCAGATCGTTCCGTGGAGGGTCAGGTGCTGACGATTCGGGACTTCACCCGCCAGCACGCGCTGGACAGGCAACTGCGCGCCGAACTGCGCACCCGCCAGCGCGCGCTGGAGTCGCTGCGCGGCGTGCTCGACAGCATGCAGCCATCCGGCGAGTCCGCGCTGACTCCGCTGGCTGCAGACGACCTGGACGCGCTCACGCGGCGCCTGGTCGAACTCATGACCGAGCGCGAGCGCGGGCGGCGCGATCTGGACAACCAGAAATTCGCGCTCGACCAGCACGCCATCGTCAGCATCACCGACCTGTCGGGTGTCATCAGCTACGCGAACGACCGCTTTTGCCAGATCAGCGGCTACAGCCGCGAAGAACTGCTGGGCGCCAACCACCGCATCGTCAGTTCGGGCCGGCACCCCAGATCCATGTTCGAAGCCATGTGGCAGCGCTTGGCCCAGGGCCAGGTGTGGCATGGCGAAGTCTGCAACCGCAACAAGCAGGGCAGCGAATACTGGGTGGACGCCACCATCATCCCCTTGAAGGGAAGCGACGGCTTGCCCGAGCAGTACATCGCCATCCGCACCGACATCACGGAACGCAAGGCGATCGAGGCCCAGCTCGAGGAGCAACTGCACTTTGTCGAGGTGCTGCTCGAAGCCACGCCCACGGCGATTTATCTGAAGGACAAGGCCGGTCGCTACCTGCGCTTTAACAAGGCGTTCGAACAGTTGTTTGGCATCGCGCGCTCGGAGTGGATCGGCAAGACCGTTTTTGAACTGGTACCAGGCCAGGCCGCTGCGGCCATGCACGCCAAGGACCAGGAGCTGTTCGCCAGCGGTGCCGTGCAAACCTACGAGGCCCGCTTCACCAACCGAAGCACCGGCGAATTGCACGAGGGCCTTTACTGGAAGGCGGTGCTGAGCAACGCCGAGGGCGAGATCACGGGGCTGGTGGGCACCATCCTGGACATCACCGAGCGCAAGCGCTTTGAGCAGGCGCTGCGCGACGCCAAACTGCACGCCGAAGCCGCCAGCCAGGCCAAGAGCGACTTCCTGGCGAACATGAGCCATGAAATCCGCACGCCGATGAATGGCGTCATTGGCATGACCGATCTGGCGCTGGACACGGCGCTGAACCCGCTACAGCACGAGTACCTGTCGATTGTCAAAAGTTCGGCGCAAACGCTGATGGTGATACTCAACGACATCCTGGATTTTTCCAAGATCGAGGCTGGCAAGCTCAACATCGAAACCATCGCCTTTGCGCTGGCGCCGGCCGTCAACGAAACGCTGCAGAGCATTCGCGCGCGCGCCCTGAAGAAGGGTCTGGTGCTGGACTGTGAGATGCAGCAGGGGCTGCCCGAGCTGGTTCTCGGGGATCCGGTTCGCATCCGCCAGATCCTCACCAATTTGTGCGACAACGCGGTCAAATTCACCGCCCGTGGCAGCGTTCACGTTGGCGTGAATGGCCAGGCACTGTCACCCGAGACTTATGAGTTGCATTTCTCGGTGCGCGACAGCGGCATCGGCATCGCTGCGGAAAAGCAGCAGCGGATCTTTGATGCCTTTTCTCAGGCCGACAGTTCCACCACGCGCGAGTTTGGCGGCACCGGGCTGGGCCTGACCATCTGCGCGCGGCTGGTGCAACTGATGGGCGGCAGCATCTGGGTCGAAAGCGAGCCCGGTCGTGGCAGCAGCTTCCACTTCAAACTGCCGGTGCAGGCCGTGCTGGGGCTGCCCAAGCCGGCATCCAGCGCGCCCAGCGTGCCCGCAACGAGTTCGCTGGGCATGAAGATACTGCTCGCCGAAGACCATCCGATCAATCAGAAGCTGGCGCTGACGCTGTTGAAGAAATGGGGCCATGAGGTCAGCCTGGCAACGAACGGACAAGAAGCGGTGGACATGTTCGCGGCCGACACCTGGGACCTGGTGCTGATGGACATGCAAATGCCCATCATGGGTGGCCTCGAAGCCACGCGCCTGATTCGCGCCCATGAGGCGCCGGCGCGGCGCACGCCCATCGTTGCCATGACGGCCAACGCCATGGAGGTGGACCGCCAGGCCTGCCTGGATGCAGGGATGGACGAACACCTGGCCAAACCCTTCAACAGCGCCGCGCTGCTGGCGGTGCTGCAACGCTTTGGAACGACGCGCATCGAGCGCCACCCAAGCTAGCGAGCGCCGCCCGAAGGCTATGATCAAGCCATGAGTCTGTTCACCTCGCTTCGCTATCTGGCGGCGCTGCACGAGTTCAAGCATTTCGGACGGGCGGCCCTGGCCTGCCACATCACGCAACCGGCCTTGTCCAACGCCATTCGCGCGCTGGAAGAGGAGTTTGGTACGGCCATCGTCAAGCGCGGCCGAAATTTCCAAAGCTTCACGCCCGAAGGCGAGCGCATATTTGCCACCGCGCAGCGCGTGCTGCACGAGCAAGAACTGCTGCTGCAGGACCTCAAGAGCGCGCAAGATCAGCCCGTGGGCGCGCTCACGCTGGGCGCCGTGCCCTCGGTGATGCCGATCGCGGCGCGTTTTTCCGGACTGCTGCAGAGCCGTCACCCGGGCCTGTCGCTGGTGCTGCGCTCCATGAGTTCGCAAGACATCGAGGCCGGCCTGGAAAACCTGTCGCTGGACCTGGCACTGGGCTACACCGACCGGGTCAAGACGCGGGGCGCAAAGATCGCCACCTTGAACCAATACGGGGAACGCTATTTCCTGCTGCGCCGAGCCACCACGCCGGGCCGCTGCGGCCTGCAGCTGCTGGAGCAGCCGGTGACATGGCAAACGGCAGCCGAATTGCCGCTGTGCCTGCTGACGCCAGAGATGCACAACCGAAGCATCGTTGACGCCGCGTTCCTGCAGGCCGGCGTGCACGTCAAGCCGGTGATAGAAACCGACTCCATTCTCGCCCTGGGCTTGAGCGTGCTGGTGGGTAAAGTCAGCAGCATCCTGCCCGGAGCGCTGGTGGGCGTGCTGCGCGGCTACCACGAACTCGAGGCGGTGCCGCTGCGCTTGCCCGAAGTGCTGACGCCGATCGGCTTCATGTACGCCGTTACCGAAAGGTCCAGCCACGCGCTGCGCGCGGCCCTGGACATGGCCGAGGATCCGACCTGGCGCCAACATGTCCGAGCCCATACCGGCATGCTGCACGACGGCGCCTGATGGCAGGCGCCGTCGGCGCAAAGCGAGGGTTTCTACGGCCCAAAGATTCAATCCTTGAATGATCTGATTAAAAGAAATGAATTGACCGGAGCCGGGCAATTCACTGACACTGCGCCCAGCCCACAAAACAGTGGGCATATATTAAATTAGGAGACAGCATGTCAGATGAGAAATTAGGCATCCTCGCCAAGGAGAATATCGTTGCCGGCCCCGGTTTCAACCGCTGGCTCGTGCCCCCGGCAGCCCTCGCGATTCACCTTTGCATCGGCATGGCCTATGGCTTTTCAGTGTTCTGGTTGCCACTGTCCAAGGCGCTGGGCATCAAGGAAGCCATCAAGTGCAGTTCGGAAGCCGGTTTCTGGGGTCAAGTTCAGTTTTTCGGAGCTCAGTTATTCACGACGACGTGTGACTGGCAAATTTCCACGCTCGGTTGGATGTACACGCTGTTTTTCGTGCTGCTGGGCACCTCGGCCTCGATCTGGGGTGGTTGGCTGGAACGCGTCGGACCGCGCAAGGTCGGTGTGATTTCAGCGGTGTGCTGGGGCGGCGGCATGCTGATCTCCGCCTTGGGCGTTTACCTGCACCAGTTCTGGTTGATGATCCTGGGCTCCGGCGTCATCGGCGGCGTCGGTCTGGGCTTGGGCTACATCTCGCCCGTGTCCACCTTGATCAAATGGTTCCCCGATCACCGCGGCATGGCCGCTGGCATGGCCATCATGGGCTTTGGCGGCGGCGCCATGATCGGCTCGCCGTTGGCTGCCGACCTGATGAAATACTTCTCCACGCCGACCGACGTGGGCGTGATGCAAACGCTGGTGGTCATGGGCGTGGTCTATTTCGTCTTCATGATCTGCGGCGCCTTTGGCTATCGCATTCCCGAGACCGGCTGGAAGCCCGCCGGCTGGACACCGAAAGCAGCCCAGGCGAACAACGCCATGATCACGCAGAACCATGTGCACGTGAGCAAGGTCTGGGGCATTCCCCAGTTCTGGCTGATCTGGCTGGTGCTGTTCCTGAACGTGAGCGCCGGCATCGGCGTCATCGGCATGGCCTCGCCCATGTTGCAGGAAATTTTTGGCGGCTCGCTCATCGGCGTGGCGAAGAAGTTTGGTGAACTCGACAAGACCCAACTGACCGCGATCGCAGGCGTGGCGGCCGGCTTTGCCGCGCTGCTGAGCCTGTTCAACATTGGCGGACGCTTCTTCTGGGCCACGATCTCTGACAAGCTCGGAAGAAAATTCACCTACGCGATCTTCTTCATCCTCGGCGGCATCCTGTACTTCAGCATTCCGGGCAGCGCAGCCGCCGGCAACAAGCTGCTGTTCGTGGGCGCCGTCTGCATCATCCTGAGCATGTACGGCGGCGGCTTCGCCACCGTGCCGGCCTACCTGGCCGACCTCTTTGGCACGCAGATGGTGGGCGCCATTCACGGCCGCTTGCTCACGGCCTGGGCCACGGCCGGCATCGTCGGACCGATGGTGGTCAACTACATGCGCGAATACCAGCTAGGCCTCGGTTTGCCGCGCGAGCAGGTCTATAACCAGACCATGTACATCCTGGTGGCCTTCCTGGTGCTGGGCCTGATCTGCAACCTGTTGGTGCGTCCCTTGGATCCCAAGTGGTTCATGACGCCCGATGAGTTGGCACAAGAGAAACGCCTGGCCCATGAAAAGGTCAAGGCGTCGGAAGTCCAGGCCGATGGGTCGCACGCGCACGACCAACCCAGCAATCCGGCCTTCTTGGTGCTGGCCTGGGCCGCCGTGGGCATCCCCCTGGCCTGGGGTGTTTATCGCACGCTGCTGACGGTCGCCAAGTTCTTCTAGCCTTCATCCGACAGGCTGGAGTGGCCGTGGTGAGCCCACGGCCACAGGGGCGCACGTCGCGGATGTGGCGCCCTTTTTTTTGTTGCCTGTTTTTTTTGACTATTGATCGCTATGAAACCATCCTCTTTGCTGCCCCAACCCAAGACCGTCGCCCTGGCCACGGTGGATGAAATGCGTGAGCGTATTCGTCGCAAGAGCAAGCTCAAGGGGCGGCAGGCGGACGACACCGCGCTGGCCGAGGTGCGCAGTCTGGTCGGGCCGGGCCCGCACCGGCGCGACCTGCTGATCGAGCATTTGCACCAACTCAACGACGCCTACCGCTGCCTGCACGACCGGCACCTGGTGGCGCTGGCCAAGGAAATGAACATTCCCATGGCCGAAGTCTATGAAGTCGCCACCTTCTATCACCACTTCGAAGTGCTGCGTGGCGACGAAGCCGCACCCGGCCTCACGGTGCGCGTGTGCGACGGCTTGAGCTGCGAACTCGCCGGCGCCAAGGACCTGCTGGCGCGCCTGCCGGCGCTGCTCGGGCGCGACGACGTGCGGGTGATTTCCGCGCCCTGTGTGGGGCGCTGCGAACAGGCTCCGGTGGCCCTGGTGCATCAGCATCCGGTGCCGCTGGCGACACCCGAGGCGGTGCTGGCCGTCGTGAATTCGACGCTGACGCAACAGCCGCAGGCGCTGGCCAATGGCCCGTTCAACGCCGCCGAGCATGCGCAAAAATCCGTTTCTCCGCTGCCGCAGGCGGTGCAGGTTTCGCCCGCCTATGCCGGGCTGGAGACCTACCTCGCAGGCGGCGGCTACGCGCTGGCCAAGGCACTCGCCAAGGGCGAGACGACGGCCGAAACGCTGATCAAGGCGATGGAAGACTCCGGCCTGCGCGGCCTGGGCGGCGCCGGTTTTCCGGCCGGGCGCAAGTGGCGCATCGTGCGCGAACAGGCCGCGCCGCGACTCATGGCGGTGAACATCGACGAAGGCGAGCCCGGCACGTTCAAGGACCGCACCTATCTGGAGCGCGATCCGCACCGCTTCCTGGAAGGCCTGCTGATTGCGGCCCAGGTCGTGGGCATTGACGCTTGCTACATCTACCTGCGCGACGAATACCACGGCTGCCGCGCGATTCTGGAAACCGAACTGGCCAAGCTGCAGGCGAATCCGCCTTGCGCGCTGCCGACCATCGAGCTGCGCCGCGGCGCGGGCGCCTACATCTGCGGCGAAGAGTCCGCGATGATCGAAAGCATCGAAGGCAAGCGCGGCGAGCCGCGCATGCGTCCGCCCTACATCGCCCAGGTGGGCCTGTTCGGTCGTCCCACCCTGGAACACAATTTCGAGACCCTTTATTGGGTGCGCGACATCGTGGAAAAAGGCGCTGACTGGTTCAGCGGCTTTGGCCGCAACGGGCGCAAGGGCTTGCGCAGTTTCAGCGTCAGCGGTCGCGTCAAGCACCCCGGCGTCAAGCTCGCGCCGGCCGGCATCAGCGTGCAGGAACTGATTGAAGAATATTGCGGCGGCATGCTTGACGGCCACGCGCTCTACGCCTATTTGCCCGGCGGTGCGTCGGGTGGCATTTTGCCCGCCAGCCTGAACCAGATCCCGCTGGACTTTGACACGCTGCAGCCCTATGGCTGCTTCATCGGATCGGCCGCCGTCATCATCCTGAGCCAACACGACAGCGCACGCGACGCCGCGCTGAACATGATGCGCTTCTTCGCGCACGAGAGCTGCGGCCAGTGCACACCGTGCCGCGTGGGCACGGCCAAGGCGGTGCAATTGATGCAAGCCGCGCACTGGGACAACGCCACGCTGGAAGACCTGAACGTGGTCATGACCGACGCGTCCATCTGCGGTCTGGGCCAGGCCGCGCCGAATCCGATACGCAGCATCCAGAAATACTTTCCCCAGGAGATCGTTTAAATGAACGCAGCTGCACACAGCGCCGAAGTCACTGCGGCCACGGTCGAATTCACGCTCGACCAGAAGACCCTCCTCGCCTACGAGGGGGAATCCATCCTCAAGGCCGCGCAGCGCCATGGCGTGGAGATTCCACACCTGTGCTTCAAGGACGGCTTGCGCGCCGACGGCAATTGCCGCGCCTGCGTCGTGGAGATCAAGGGCGAGCGCACGCTGGCACCGAGCTGCTGTCGCAACGTCAGCGCCGGCATGGAAGTTCAGGCGACAAGTGAACGCGCCGTGAAGAGCCAGAGGATGGTGCTGGAGATGCTGCTGTCGGACATGCCCGACGTGGGCCACAAGTGGAACGAAGCCGACGAGTCGCAACAGCACGGCGAGCTCAGCGACTGGGCCGCGCGCATGGACGTGTCAGTGCGCCCGGCGCTCAAGGGCCTGCGCCGCGAACAGCCCCAAGCCGATCTGTCGCACCCGGCCATGGCCGTGAATCTGGATGCCTGCATCCAGTGCAACCGCTGCGTGCGCGCCTGCCGCGAAATCCAGGTGAACGACGTCATCGGCTACGCCATGCGCGGCGCCCACAGCGAGATCGTGTTCGACTTGAACGATCCCATGGGCGACAGCACCTGCGTGGCCTGCGGCGAATGCGTGCAGGCCTGCCCGACCGGCGCGCTCATGCCCAAGACCCAGGTCGGCTCGCAGATCGTGGACAAGAAGGTGGACTCGGTGTGTCCGTTCTGCGGCGTCGGCTGCCTGCTGACCTACAACGTGAAGGACAACAAAATCGTCAGCGTGGACGGGCGCGATGGTCCGGCGAACCACGGCCGCTTGTGCGTCAAGGGCCGCTTCGGTTTTGACTACGCCAGCAACCCGCAGCGCCTGACGGTGCCGCTGATCCGCAAGGCCAGTGTGGCCAAGGACCCGGCCGCCCTGGAGGCGCTGAACCGCGACAGCGCCGACTGGTCCAGCGTGTTCCGCGAGGCCAGCTGGGACGAGGCCTTGGCCTTGAGCGCGGGCACGCTAAAAACTCTGCGCGACAGCCACGGCAAGAAATCGCTCGCCGGCTTTGGCTCGGCCAAGGGCAGTAACGAGGAAGCCTATCTGTTCCAGAAGCTGGTGCGCACCGGCTTTGGTTCGAACAACGTGGACCACTGCACGCGGCTGTGCCATGCGTCCAGTGTGGCCGCACTGCTCGAAGGCGTGGGTTCGGGCTCGGTCAGCAACCAGGTCAACGACGTGGAGCATTCGGACCTGATCTTCGTCATCGGCTCCAACCCGACGGCGAACCATCCGGTGGCCGCCACCTGGATGAAGAACGCGGTGAAGAAGGGCGCAAAGATTGTGCTCGCCGATCCGCGCGTCACCGACATCGGACGCCACGCCTGGCGCACGCTGCAGTTCAAGGCCGACACCGATGTGGCCATGATCAACGCGCTGATCCACACCGTGATCGAAGAGGGTCTGGTGGACGAGGAATTCGTGCGCACGCGCGCCGACAACTACGAAGCGCTGAAGGAAAACGTCAAGGGCTACAGCCCCGAATTGATGGCGCCGATCTGCGGCATTGCGGCGCAGACGCTGCGCGAAGTGGCGCGTGCCTATGCCAGCGCCAAGGGCGCGATGATCCTGTGGGGCATGGGCGTGAGCCAGCACGTGCACGGCACCGACAACGTGCGCTGCCTGATTGCGCTGGCCACCGTCGCCGGCCAGATCGGCAAGCCGGGTTCGGGCCTGCATCCGCTGCGCGGCCAGAACAATGTGCAAGGCGCCAGCGATGCCGGCCTGATCCCGATGATGTTCCCCAACTACCAGCGCGTGACCAACCCCACGGTGCACGCCTGGTTCGAAAAATTCTGGGACACCGAGCTCGACGACCAACCCGGCTACACCGTGGTCGAGATCATGCACAAGGCGCTGGCCCCGGACTCGGACCCGCACAAGGTGCGCGGCATGTACGTGATGGGCGAAAACCCCGCCATGAGCGACCCCGATCTGAACCACGCGCGTCACGCTCTGGCCAGCCTGGAGCATCTGGTGGTGCAGGACATCTTCATGACCGAGACCGCCTGGCTCGCCGACGTGGTGCTGCCGGCCACGGCCTGGCCGGAGAAGACCGGCACCGTGAGCAACACCGACCGCATGGTGCAGCTGGGCCAGCAGGCGATTGACCCACCGGGTCAGGCCAAGCCCGACCTGTGGATCATCCAGCAGATCGCCCAACGCATGGGCGTGAACTGGAGCTACAAAGGTCCTCACTGCGGCGTCGCGGCCGTGTACGAGGAAATGCGCCAGGCCATGCACGAGGCCATCGGCGGCATCACCTGGGAGCGCCTGGAGCGCGAGTCCAGCGTCACCTACCCTTGCCTGAGCGCGGACGACCCGGGCACGCCCACGGTCTTCATCGACCACTTCCCCACGCCCGATGGCCGCGTCAAACTGGTGCCGGCCGACATCATCCCGGCGAACGAACGCCCCGATGCGGACTACCCGTTTGTGCTCATCACCGGGCGCCAACTGGAGCACTGGCACACCGGCAGCATGACCCGGCGCGCCACGGTGCTGGACGCGATCGAGCCCATGGCCACGGCCTCGATGTGTGGCGCGGATCTGCGCGCGCTGGGGCTGGTCGCGGGCGACGTGATCACATTGGCGTCACGGCGCGGCGCGGTCGCGATCCACGTGCGCCGCGACGACGGCACACCCCAGGGTGCGGTCTTCGTCCCCTTCGCCTACTACGAGGCGGCCGCCAATCTGATGACGAATGCGGCGCTCGATCCCTTTGGCAAGATCCCCGAGTTCAAGTACTGCGCGGTGGCGGTTCGCGCCGGCGGTGTCGCCGCCGCAGCCCCGGGTTACGGCACGGCCGCCTTCGCGGCGTGAGCGTGATCGGTCTGCGCCCGCTTCCCCGCTTGACCCAGGCGCGCGCGCCGCTGACGTGCGAGCTGGGGGCGCTGAACGAGCGCGGCCAGCTCGAGTCGGTCTCGATTCCGGCCGAGCGCGCGCTCACGGTCTATGTGGACAAGCGCGAGTTGGTGACCTTGATGACCTTGGGCGCGCAGCCGGAACTGCTGGTGCTGGGCTTTCTGCGCAATCAGGGACTGGTCAAGGGCGTGGAGGAAATCGAATCCATCAGCGTCGATTGGGAAGTCGGGGCGGCGGCCGTGAAGACGCGCCAGGGCATCTCCGACATCGAGCAGCGCACGGCCAAACGGGTGGTCACCACCGGTTGCGGCCAAGGCAGCGTGTTTGGCGACCTGATGAGCCAGGTACAAAGTCTGGTGCTGCCCGACGCGCAACTGAGCCAGACCCAGCTCTACGCCATCGTCAACAGCATACGACTCGCCGACACCACCTACAAGTCGGCCGGCTCGGTGCACGGCTGTGCCCTGTTTCAGGGTGCGCAGCGGCTGATCTTTGTGGAGGACGTGGGACGGCACAATGCAATCGATACGATTGCCGGCTGGATGTGGATGCAGGACCCGGCCATGAGCGGCGCCGACAAGGTGTTCTACACCACCGGGCGCCTCACCAGCGAGATGGTGATCAAGTCGGCGCAGATGGGCATTCCGATCGTGGTCTCGCGCAGCGGCATCACGCAAATGGGACTGGAGATCGCGCGCCGTCTGGGGCTGTGCGCCGTGGGCCGGGCCATGAACCGGCGCTTCCTGTGCTACAGCGGCGAAAAGCGACTGCAGTTTGAGCCGGAATCAGTGAATCTACCGACGCAAAACTCAGATTAAGCCGTTAGTATCCGAGGCCTTTGCGAATGAGACCCTCGATCACCTGCCTGGATACTTAAAACAATGCTCGCCAAAACCCTCGCCCCCGGTTTGACGTTGATGCGCATGCTGCGCCTGGCCCCCAAGCTGGGCTTGCTTGCCGCCGTGCTGCTCACCCCCGCCACCTGGTTGCTGCTACGCACGCTGCTGTGGGAGCCAGCGCCCTCCGCTGGCGGGCTGGCGCTGTGGGCTATCGTGGCCTACTTGCTGGTGTCGGCGTATTTGCTGTTCTGCCTGTACGCGAGCCTGACGCAGGACTTGGCACAGGTGACGCAGGCGCTGCAAAAGGTGGTGGTCGGCGACATGCGCCTCCATCTCGCTGTGACCGGCAGCGACGAGGTCGCTGACCTGGCCCGCAGCGCGTCCAACATCGGCGCCACCATCTCCGCGATGGTGGCCAATGTGCGCAGCAGCGCTGCTTTTGTCGCGCACTCCGGAACCAGCCTGGCCGAGAGCTACCGCGAGTTGTCGGACCGCACCGAACAGCAGGCGGCCAACCTGGAGCAGACCGCCGCCAGCGTGCAGCAGTTGTCGTCCACGGTGCAGGGCAACGCCCAGACTGCGGCCCAGGCCAATTCGCAGGCCGCCAGCGTGCGCGACGCGGCCGACTCGGGTGCGCACATCATGGCCCAAGCCATCGAATCGGTGGAAGCGATCCAGGGCAGCGCCAAGCGCATGGACGAGATCGTCAGCGTGATCGACGGCCTGGCCTTTCAGACCAATATCCTGGCGCTCAACGCCGCAGTGGAGGCAGCGCGCGCCGGCGAGTCGGGCCGGGGCTTTGCCGTGGTGGCAAGCGAGGTGCGATCGCTGGCGCAGCGCTCGGCCGAATCGTCCAAGGAGATCCGCCAACTCATCGGCGCTTCGTCCGCTCAGGTGGCCGCGAGCGTGCAGCGCATCCGCATCGCTGGCGGCAACATGACGCAGATCGTCTCGGGCATCCGCGACGTGGCGAGCAATATGTCGCAGATATCGGTCTCCAGCGCCGAGCAGAGCGCCGGCCTGATGGAGATCACGACGGCGGTGCGCCAGCTCGACGAAATCACCCAGCACAACGCCCAGATGGTCGAGCATGCCGTGTCGCAGGCGGCGGACCTGGAGTTGCGCGCCTCCACGTTGGTCGAATCGGTGGCCGGCTTCATGCTGCAGCAGGGTTCGCCCGAAGAAGCCAAGGCGCTGGTGGACCGCGCCATGGCGCAGCGCCGCCGCAACCCCAACCTGGACGCCTTCCTGCGCGAAATCACCGACCCGGCTCAGGGCTATTTCGACCGCGACATGTATGTCTTTGTTTTCGCGCGCGACAGCCGCTATGCCGCGTTTGGTGGCAATCCGGCCAAGGTCGGCACTTACGCGCGCGACATTCCCGGGGTCAACGCCCAGGCCATGATGAGCGCCATCATGGCCCAGACGGCGCGCGAACCCGGTTGGGTGGAGTACGACATCACGAACCCGTCCACCACACGCGTGCAGACCAAGATGTCCTACGTGACTCAACTCAGCGACGACCTGTTCCTGGGTTGTGGCGTGTACAAGAACCTGGTGGTCAGTTAACCTGAAAGAACGAACCCGCATGACTCGGGGCGCGGCGCCGCCGAAACTTGAAAGTTAACGTCGCCGCGCAGACTGCACGCCGCTGACATCGCGCACGATGCCCAGCACCTTGGCCAGGCGCGCCGCGTCCGTCACCTCCACCGTGAAGGTCATCCAGGCCGTGCCCTTGACCGACTGCGTCTGCACCCCGATGACGTTCATCTTCTCCTTGGTGAAGACTTCGGAGATGTCGCGCAACAAGCCCTGGCGATCCTGCGCCTGCACCGCCACATCCACCGGATAGACGGTCGCGTTCAAGGCCTTGGGCTGACCCCACTGCACGTCGATCACACGCTCGCCATTGCGCACCAGCAACTCGTGGAAATTGCTGCAGTCGGCACGGTGGATGCTCACGCCTTTGCCGCGCGTGACAAAGCCGCGAATCGCGTCCGGCGGCGCCGGCTTGCAACACTTGGCCAACTGCGTCAGCAGTGAATCAATCCCGACCACCAGGACATCGCCCTTGGTGGCGCCGCTGCTTGAGCGCTCGGCCAGGCGCTGGCGTTTTTGCGCCAGCAACTCGTCCTCGGAAACCACCGCTTCGGCCGGCCTGAGCAAGGTCTCGATGGTGCGCAGCGAGAACTCGTCCTTACCCACCAACTCGAACAATTCGTCGGCCCCCTTGAAGCCCAGGCGCACCGCCAGATCGTCCAGCTTGAGGGCGGTCTTGCCTTCGCGCTGCAGCAGCTTTTCCACCGCTTCACGGCCGCGCCGAATGGTCTCGTCCAGCGCCTGCGCATTGAACCAGGCGCGCACCTTGGCGCGGGCCCGGTGGCTGACCAGCAAGCCCAACTCCGGATTCAGCCAGTCGCGCGATGGACCACCCTCCTTGGCCGCGATCACTTCCACGGTCTGGCCGTTTTTCAGCGCCGTGTTCAGCGGCACCATCGCGCCGTCCAGGCGCACGCCGCGGCAGCGGTGGCCCAGGCTGGTGTGCACGGTGTAGGCAAAGTCCACGGCGGTCGCGCCCTGGGGCAGTTCCACGATCGCTGCGTCGGGGGTGAGCACGTAGATGCGGTCCTCCAGCAGCGTCTTCGCGTCCGCGCCCTCGGGGGCTTGCGCCGCGCCCGAAAGATCGCGCTCCCAGGCAAGCAACTGGCGCAGCACGGCAATCTTGGCGTCGTACTCGCTGCTCGCGCTCACGCCGCTGTAGCCCTTCACGCCGGCCTCCTTGTAGGCCCAGTGCGCCGCCACGCCGTGCTCGGCGTGATCGTGCATGGCCTGGGTGCGCAGCTGGATCTCCACCGGTTGGCCGCTGGCATCGCGCACGATGGTGTGCAGCGACTGGTAGCCATTGGCCTTGGGTTTGGCGATGTAGTCGTCGAACTCTTCCACCACCGGAACAAACTGCGCATGCACCCAGCTCAGCGCGGCGTAGCAGTCGGCCACCGTCGGCACGATCACGCGCAGGGCCCGAATGTCATACACCTGATCGAAGGGCAACGACTTGCCCCGCATCTTCTTGACGATGCTGTAGATGTGCTTGGGCCGACCCTGCACGCTGGCGGCGATGCCCTGCGCCAGCAGTTGCTGCTGCAAACCGGCGCGCAACTGCTCCACATGGGCTTCGCGCTCGACGCGCTTTTCGTCCAGCAGCCGGGCCACCTGGCGGTAGGTGTCGGGCTCCAGAAAGCGAAACGACAGGTCTTCCATCTCCCACTTGATTTCCCAGATGCCCAGGCGATTGGCCAATTGGGCAAAGACGTGCAGCGACTCGTGCGCCATGCCCGCAGGCATGGGCTTCTTGGCGGCGGCGTAGTAGCGCAGGGTTTGCAGGCGCGACGCCAGACGCAGCATCACCACGCGCAGGTCGCGGGAAAACGCCAGCAGCATCTTGCGCACGTTTTCCGTCTGCAGCGCGGGCGACGCCGTGCGCCCGACCGAGCCGGTGTTCAACTGCCGGGCCTGGCGCTGCACGCGCACCAGCTTGGTGGTTTCCATGGCCAGCGCGGCGAAGTTCTCGCCAAAGCCTTTGGCAATCACCTCCTGCGGCTTGTTCAGATGCTCGCAGGCATAGACCAGGTAGCTGGCCGCCTGCATCGCCTCCGAGCCACCGATCATCTTCAGAATCTGCGCCACGGCCTCGGCATGGGCCCAGACGTTTTCCCCGGTGTCGAGCGCCTGCGTTCCGATCAAGGGCTCGGCGAAGGCGCGCGCACGCTGCAGCGCCTGCGGCTGCTCGGGCAGTCCGTGCGCGGTGGCCGCAATCAGCTCCGCGTGGCCGACCGGGGCCGCGCTCGCATGCGCCGTCAGACTCTTCATGCGAGCAGAAATGAAGTCACGGCATCGACCTGATCCTGCGCCACCAGGGTGGGCGCATGGCCTACGCCGGCAAACTCCACGATGCGCGCCTTCGGTCCGCGCTGCGTCATGGCCTGCGCCGTCGGCGGCGTCAACAGGTCGGAGTCGGCGCCGCGCGTCACCAGCGTGCGCGCCGTGATCTGGTCATACAGCTGCCACAGCAGGACGTCGCCCTGGGCCGCGTCCTCGCGCGTGAGCGCGGCAAAGGGCTTGGCGATGGCCGGGTCGTAGTGCAGCGTGAAACCGCCTGGCACCGGCTTGAGCATAGGCCTAGACAGCGCCAGCCACTGCTCGGGCGTGTGCGCACCGAAGGTGGTGGAACCGGCCCAGAGCGCGTCCGCCGCCTCCTGCTCGGTGCGGAAAAAGCCGGTGTTGCCCAGGTACTGTCCGATGCGCTCCAGCGCCTGCCATTGGACATTGGGTCCGACATCGTTGAGCACCAGGCGGCGCACCGGGCAAGGCAGAGGCAGGCCCGGTTGACCCGCGAGCACCATGCCGATGAGGCCGCCCATGCTGGTGCCCACCCAATCCAGCGTCGTCGGCTGGAGCTGCTGCAGCAGCGCCAGCATGTCGGCCGCGTAATGCGGGATCTGGTAGGCCATCGGGTCCGTGAGCCAGTCGCTGTGGCCACGGCCCACGACATCGGGGCAGATCACGCGCAGCGGCTGCGTCGATCGTTCCAGCAGCGCGCGCGCCAGCACGTCAAAGTCCCGGCCCTGGCGCGACAGGCCATGCACGCACACCACCACCTGATTGCAAGCCTGGGCGCCTGGGGTAGCCCACTGCCAATAGGCCATGCGGTGCTGTGGCGCGCTCGCGCCCTCGGCGGGCGCCGTGGCGCTCCAGGTTTCGGGGCAGCTTACGTAGTTCAGCGTAGGTTCGAACATGGTGCAATGAGTTTTTGGATAATGGCATCGTAAGGCATGGATTGCCTCAATTCACAATTCTGGAGAATGAATATGCTCAAAGGAAAAACCGCCCTGGTCACAGGCTCCACCAGCGGCATCGGTCTGGGCATCGCACAGGCGCTGGCCGCCCAGGGCGCCAACATCGTGCTCAATGGCTTTGGCGACGTCGCGGGCCCCAGGGCCAGCATCGAAGCGCTCGGTGCCAAAGTGATTTATCACGGCGCCGACATGAGCGTCGCGAGCGAGATCGAGGCCATGATGGCGTTTGCCGCAGCCGAGTTCGGCCAGGTCGATATCCTGGTGAACAACGCCGGCATCCAGCACGTGGCGAAAATTGAAAACTTCCCCATCGAGCGCTGGGACGCGATCATCGCCATCAACCTGTCCAGCGCCTTTCACACCACGCGAGCGGCGCTGCCGGCCATGAAGGCCGCGAACTGGGGCCGCATCATCAACCTGGCCTCGGTGCACGGGCTGGTGGGTTCGGCCGAGAAGTCGGCCTATGTCGCGGCCAAGCACGGGCTGGTCGGCCTGACCAAGGTGACCGCGCTCGAGACCGCCAGCAGCGGTGTCACCTGCAACGCCATCTGCCCAGGCTGGGTGCTCACGCCCCTGGTGCAAAAGCAGGTGGACGCCAAGTCCGCCGCGCTGGGCGTCTCGAATGAAGAAGCGAAGAAGTTGCTGTTGGGCGAGAAGGAGCCGTCGATGCAGTTCACCACGCCCGAAGAACTCGGCGCCCTGGCCGTCTTCTTCTGCACCCCAGCCGCGAACAACATCCGCGGCGTGGCCTGGAATATGGATGGGGGCTGGGTGGCCCAGTAAGTCAGTGCAGTTGCACCGACCCCGACACCGTCACCAAGACCGTGCTCTTGCCGGCTTCCACCGGCAGCGGCGCTGAGGCGGCAGAAGACAGGCTGTCGGCCGCCATCATGCGCATGCGCGGGCTCACGCCCTGATCATTCGCGTGGATGCTCACTTCACGCAGCGTGTAGCGGGTGAACCCAAACGCCTTGGCAATTTCCTCGGCCTTGCTGCGAAAGCGCGCGATGGCCATGCCCTGGGCCTGCGCCTCGACCAGTGCGCGCTGCTCCCGGCTCAGGCTGAATTGGACGTTGCTCACGGTGAGCGTCTGAAGCCTGCCGGCAGTGGCGCTGATGCGTGCCACGTCCCGTCCTTCAAGCACCAGTTCCGCGCTGCCCTGCCAGCTGCTGAGCTTGCCGTCGCGGCCGTAGCGCGGCATCAAGCTGAAGCCGCCGGTGCGCACCTCCATCTGGCCCGCCAGCGCGGCCTTCTTCGCCTCGGTCAGCGCGACATCCAGCGCCGTCTTGAGCTGGGACTGAACCGCATTGGCATCCACGCCGTCACGCGTGGTGCTCAGCACCATGCTCAGTGTGTCTTGCGGCACTTCAACCGAACCGTTGGCGCCAAGTTGCACCACGTTCTGCGCCACGGGATTCGCAGCCCCTTGGGCCCACGCGCCCGCGCTGGCAGCGGTTAGCGCCAACACCAAAGCGAGTCTGAACGAAATCTTCATGCTGAGCTCCAGATTAAAAGAGACCGGCGCCTGCCTCAGACCCGGGCCCGGACACCACGCCAGACCATCAAACCGCACAGCAGCAGGATGGCGCTGAACACGACGAAGGACCAGTTCGCCAGCGAAGCGCCGAGGAAGGTCCAGTCCACGGCCGAGCAGTCGCCGCTGCCCTTGAAGATCATCGGAATGGCGCGCTTGAGCGGAAAGGTTTCAATCATGCCGTAGAGGTCGCGCCCGCAGGAGGCCTCCTGCGGCGGGTACCACTGGAGAAAGCTTTGGCGCGCCGCGACAAAAGCGCCGCCGACCGCGATCAAGCTCGCCAGCAGCACCCCCGAAACCTGCAAGCCCCGGCGGTGAGAGAGGCTGGTCAATCCCGCAACGATCGCCACCAGCAGCAAGGCATAGCGCTGCACGATGCACATCGGACAGGGATTCAGGCCCACCACATGCTGCAAATACAAACCAAAACCCAGCATGGCGAGACTCACCAGGCACAGCGTGAGCAGCACGCGGCGCGGCGCCGCATCCAGAAGATTCAACAACATCGGACTCCCTTGAAAAAATACGGCCGGCGAAACCCGACCAGCACACGGCGTGATTGTCCACGGATTGATGCCCTGGCGTGGCCCTAAGTTCCCGTCCACGGTCGCAACGGCTGGCGTTAGTATCGGCAGCATGAGTAAAGTGCACCGTTACGCATTCGCATTGACCACACTACTGCTTGGAGGCTGCGCCATGAACACCCCCTGGACACTGGCACCAGGCCAGCATGCGCAATCGTTCGAAACGGAAATCCGCAAGACGGTGCGCAGCCGCTTCCTGCTGTACCTGCCGGATGGCTACGACGCTGAGGCCAGCAAGAAATGGCCGCTGATCGTCTTTCTCCATGGGTCGGGCGAGCGCGGCGATGATCTGGAACAGGTCAAGGCCCATGGCCTGCCCCAACGGCTCGATGGCAGGGGGGCGCTGCCCTTCATCGTCGTGTCACCGCAGGCGCCGGCCGACACCCGTTGGGACAGCGACACCATCCACGCCTTGCTGGACGAGTTGATCGATCGCCTGGCGGTGGACGCGCAGCGCATCTACCTGACCGGCTTGAGCCTGGGCGGCTACGGCACCTGGGCCATTGCGGGCGACCGGCCACAGCGCTTTGCGGCCATCGCACCGGTGTGCGGCGCCGGCGAAACCGACAACGCCTGCCGCTTGAAGGATGTGCCGATCTGGGCTTTTCATGGCGCCCAGGACTCGGTCGTTCCGCTCCAGGACGACCAGGCCATGGTGGACGCCGTGCGGGCTTGTGGCGGCGACGTGAAGTTCACCGTGTATCCGGGCGTTGACCACGATGCCTGGACTCCAACCTATGCCAACCCGGCGCTGTACGAGTGGTTCCTGCAGCACCGCCGCGCCCCGGACAAGCCCGAATAAAACGCAGCAAACTCAGGCGTTCGACACGACCGGATGGTCAAGCCATGACCTTGGTCGGGCATGTGGGTCCAACTGCGCGTTGGGCGGCCAGCGCCCATACGCCGCATCAGAGAACAGTGGCGAAACTTGTCGGGGCAAATGCTACAAAACCAGACTCAGCGCCTGTGCAGCCTTCACCTCAAGCGTGGTTTGCTTGCCCTTCCAGCGGACTTGGAGCGTGAGGGGTTGATCACTCGAGACCTTGACCACACGCTTTCCATCGGCTGTGGCGGCTTCTGCCACGAGTTGGACCAACTTGCCACCGAAGCGGAAATTTTCCACGCCCACGCGCCCGGAGCTTTGGATGTCCCAGACGATGGTGTTGGCGGGGGCGTCGGCGTGGATGCCAATGGCAAATTCAATGAGGTACAGGATGGGGCCCACGCCCGACCAGCCAACAAAGTCGGCCTTGGCCTCGTCGCCCTGACGCGAGGCGTCGGGCGCGTAGTTCTCCCAGATGGTGTTGGTTTTGGCGAACACCTCCGACACGACCCGCAGGTGCTCCATGGCGATTTCGGTTGCCAGCGCCTGCTGCCCGTATTTCTGCAGGCCGCGTATGACCATGGTGGTCGTGGGAGCCCAGACCGACCCGCGCCAGTAGCCGCCCATGGGGTTGAAACCCTTTTCATCCGCGGCCAGGGTGGGCACACGGTGATGGCGGCCAAAGGTGGCGGGGTTACGCAACTCGGTGGCCAGCGCCAGGGCCTGCGCCTCGGATGCCACGCCCGCCAACAGCGTCCAGTAAGCGCCAACCGTTTTCACGCTGGACTGTTTGCCGTCCACACTCAAGTCAAAGTAAAACCCGCGCTGCGGGTTCCACATCTTGGCGTTGATGGTGGCAGCCACCTGGTCCGCTTCGCGCCGCAAGGCGGTGGCGTCCTGGGGTTTGCCCAGCAGTTCGGCCATTTGCGCGAGCTGGCGCGAGAACAGCACCATCTCGGCGGAGATATCCACGGCCGTGCCGCCACCCACAATGTCATCATTGCGCGGCGAGTTGTCCATACCCGCCCAGTCCGACACATACAGGCCATTGCCCTGGCGCAAGTATTTGTCCAGCGCCCGGTGGTATTTGAACAAGGGCCCGTACACCATTTCAAGCCGCTGCCGGTCACCGGTGAGGCGATAGCTCTCCAGTTCCGCCCAAGCGGCAATAGGATGGTTCAAAGCGTCCAGTGTCAGGACCGGGGGCGGCTTTGGAACATCCCGCCCGATGTAGGCCACGCTGAACTCCCGTCCCTGCCAATGATTGCCGTCGTGGCTGTACAGGTCGCGCCCGCTGGTGTTGATCCAATAGGGAGAGTCGCGACCCGTTTTGCGATCTATCTCACGGCAGATTTCGCCATCGTCGTGCTGCTTGGCGTAAAAGTTGTCCAGTGAACCAATTCCCGGCACCAGGGGGTGCGCGTAGTTGGTGAACATGGTCATGAAACAGGTGTCCCACAGAAAGATGTTCTGGCTGAAGGATGCGTCTATGAGTTGCGACACAAAGCCGTTTTCGGCTGTGGGCTCGTGGAAATTTCTGAAGGCCAACTCCCACGCCTTCCAGTAGGTCTGGACAAACAGCGGTGCCTCGTCATAAATCGGCGCAGGCAACTGGTTGCGCGTAGCGTCAAAGGTCGGCAAGGGCTTCGGGACGTAGCGTGCCGACTTGAAGGGATTGGCCTGCGCAAGGAGCGGCGGCGCCAACAACGAAGTCACCACCAAGAGCAAGATCGCGAGCAGGGGTTTGGCTTTCATTTTTTAGGGGCTTTCGGAGCAATGGCGTGCTCTGCAATTTCAATGGTCAATCGGTGAATCGTTCAGTTGCGCTACCAAACGACTCTACCCATTCGATTGAAGACAATGTGCATGAAATCCCTAACACGGCAACCGCCCCCCCCGAAGCCGCGCCGCGCCAGCCTGGAATTGCACCGATGACGCGGCCAGGGTGAGTTCGTAGGTGGTGACGCCGGCCGCTGTTGTGCCGGAAAGCTGCGGTGGAATCCACAACGTGTTGTTGGCTGCGGTACCCGTCGCACCGGGAGTCGTCGCGGCGTCTGTCGATGTGCCGGTGACGGTGGATTCAGTAGAGCTGCCAGACCCGCCGCCACAGGCCATCAGAACGGATGAGGTGGCGAGAAATCCCCCCGCGAGAAGTTTGAGGCTGTCCCTCTTGCTGGTCGAATGGATGTCGTTGTGCTGTGAATGCATGGGCGCTCCGGAAAACGGCGGCTGAAGGCCAGATTGTGAAAAATGAATGTGAGGAAATTGTGGGTTTTGGCGCGTCATTGCGCGCCCAGCGAAGCCATCCCTATCGCCACGTCGGCCAGGCTTCCCGCCATGACGCGCAATCGCGTTTCAGCGCCCGCCGCCCCTCAAAACGCGTAGCCAACGGACAGGCTGCCTGACACGCTTTGCGGGCTCGTGACGATGGGACTGTTCCTGGCGTCGCCGATCAGCGCCGTTGCCCTGAGGCCAGCGGATACGGACATTTTTGGCGTGGCCTGGTAGCTCAGATTCAGACCCGAACTCACGTCACGCAGCCCAGCTGAAGGCGAGTACACCGCATGGCCACTCTGTTGTGACTGCGTCGCGCTCACGCCGAAATAGGACTGCATGTATGGCGCATTGGCCCAGGTGGTGGAAACGCCCCCATCCAGGCGCCATTGGGGCGCGATGTCCAGGCTGTAGTTGGCGCCAAAGTTGGCTGTCGCCCCCTGGCCCTTGTCGCCCGACCCGTAGCGCAGCAACGAAGAAAGTCGCCAATGGCGGTCTGGCGCGTAATTCAGGAAGGCGCCATAGTTCACCCTGGCATCAACGCTCCCCATGCCGGCCAGGGCACCCGTGGCGCTGGCCTTTCGACCGAAGTCCAGGCCCAGCCCCAGACCATATTGCAGGCTTGGCTGTTTGGAAAAGTTGTAGCCGACACCGCGGTTGGTTCCAGCAAACCAGCCATTGGCCCATCGGTATTCCAGTGCCGGCATGACGGAAGCGCTTGGCGCATCGCTGCCCGAATGGTCCGACCTGGATGCGACCGAGAGGCTGATCCTTCCTCCTTCCCCGGCCTGATCAGGTCCTCTGAAATCCCCCTCGTCGGTCGATTGCGCGCAAGCCAGAGAAGCGAAGGAGAGGGCCGTCACCCAAACCGCTGTTGTTTTTGAAAATGCCATGGTCATTGTGAAGTTCATGTGTGATTTGAATAAGCTTTGTCTTGTGCCGATGCCGCCGGCCGGCCGTTGGTGTTGCTCACCCCAGCGCCCTTTGCAAGAACCAGAAGGAGCCCAGGGCCATCGACAGGTACGAGGCTGAGCGGGTGGTTTTGGCCAGACCGGCAGGGCCGCTCAACTGGCGAACCGCAAGCAGCACCAGCGCTGCGCTCAGCGCCACGGCGATCTGCCCCAGCTCGATGCCCGTGTTGAAGCCGGCCAGGCTCAAGGCACGGCCCATGCTGTCCACGCCCAGATCGGTCAAGGCGCCGGCAAGTCCCAGTCCATGAATCAGGGCGCAGGAAAACACCAGCGCCAGACGCAGCGCCACCGGGTGCGCCAAACGGCGATGCAATGACCAGCGATCAAACGCCGCCATGCCCACGATGGTGGCGGCGATGGCGGGCTCGACCAAGCCCGATGGCACGGACAAGCCATACCCCACACAAGCCACCAGGGTCAGGGCGTGACCTGCGGTGAAGCAGGTCAGCGCCAGCACCACTTGGCGCAGCTTCCAGGCCGCTGCCAGCACCACCAGCAAAAACAACAGGTGGTCCGCACCCGAGAGCACATGGAAGGCGCCGAGCCGAGCCTGATGGACAAAGCGGGCCCAGGCGGATGACAACAAGGCCCCCTGCGCATGCTCGGGTGTCAGCGTGATGAGCTGTGACTGCTCTCCCCGCGTGACCGCGATCTGCTCCGTTTGCTCGTCAGCGCCTGTGCCAAACAGCCGCAACGCCAGCTGCAGCTCCCTGGCCTGCGGGGCCAGCGTAAAGCGCCCCAGGACCAACAGATGCGAGGACGGCGCGTTCGGGGTGCTGTCCGGCGGCGCGGTGTTGAGCATGATGCCTTCCAGTGCGCCCCGCCCCTGGTCGCTGTCCAGTGAC
>CAIMSP010000049.1 GCA_903844215.1 uncultured beta proteobacterium
GAGGGCTGGCAGGCCTGGGCTCCGGGCAAGGTCGAACAACTCGTGGCCACGGGTCAGCCGGTGTTTGTCGATTTCACCGCCGCTTGGTGCGTGACCTGCCAGTACAACAAGAAATCAACGCTGGCCGATGCCGATTTGCTGCGCGACATGGGCGCCAGGAAGGTGCAGCGGCTGCGCGCCGACTGGACGCGGCGCGACCCCGACATCACGGCCGCGCTGGGCGCGCTGGGGCGCAATGGCGTGCCGGTGTACGTGCTGTACCAGAGCGGCCACGCGCCGCTGCTCTTGTCTGAAATCCTGAGCGTGGCCGAAGTACGCGCGGCGCTGGCCACACTCTGATTCCTGGGGCCGTGTGAGGCCGCCGCGCGGCCTGCGACAATTGGGGCATGAACGCCATCCACACTCCCTCCTACGCCCCGCTGCAAAACGATTCCTTCCTGCGCGCCTGTCTGCGCCAAGCCACGGACCACACGCCGATGTGGCTGATGCGCCAGGCCGGTCGTTACCTGCCCGAATACTGCGCCACCCGAGCCGTCGCCGGCAGCTTCATGGGCCTGGCCACGAACACCAACTTCGCCACCGAGGTCACGCTGCAGCCGCTGGAGCGCTACGCGCTGGACGCCGCCATCCTGTTCAGCGACATCCTGACGGTGCCCGACGCCATGGGCCTGGGCCTGTCCTTTGCGCAGGGCGAGGGCCCGCGCTTTGCCAGCCGCGTGCACGACGAGGCCAGCGTCGCGGCGCTGGCGGTTCCGGACATGGCCAAACTGCGCTATGTGTTTGACGCCGTCACCTCGATCCGCAAGGCATTGAACGGACGCGTGCCGCTGATCGGCTTTTCCGGCAGCCCCTGGACGCTGGCCTGCTACATGGTCGAAGGCAAGGGCTCGGACGACTACCGTCTGGTCAAGTCCATGCTGTACAGCCGCCCGGACCTGATGCACCGGATCCTGAGCATCAACGCCGACGCCGTGGCGCTGTACCTGAACACCCAGATCGAAGCCGGCGCCCAGGCCGTGATGATTTTTGACAGCTGGGGCGGCGTGCTGGCCGATGGCGCGTTTCAGGAGTTCAGCCTGGCCTACACGGCCCGCGTGCTGGCCCAGTTGAAGAAAACCCACGACGGCGTCACCATCCCCAGCATCGTCTTCACCAAGGGCGGCGGACCCTGGCTGCAGGAGATGGCGGGTCTCGACTGCAATGTGCTCGGTCTGGACTGGACCGTGAATCTGAAGAACGCGCGCGCCCTGGTGGGCGGCGAAGCCGGCGGCCCCGGCAAGGCGCTGCAAGGCAACCTGGACCCGAACGTGTTGTTTGCCCCGCCGGCCGCGATTCAGGCCGAAGTGGCCAAGGTGCTGGAGAGCTTCGGTGCGCCGCACCAGGGCAGCGGCACCGGCCCGACGCACATCTTCAACCTGGGTCACGGCATCAGCCAATACACGCCACCGGAAAACGTCTCCGTGCTGGTGGACGCAGTGCACCAGCATTCACGCCTGATGCGCCAACGAATGTCAAAATGATAATGAAAAACAAGGCCATGAATTTCGCCTTGTCAAGCAAAATTTTGCGAATGGGCACTCACTTATGCACAAAAGGTTTGATGCGCAGCAGCAAATTTGCAGCACAGACAGAAGCCTCGCTACAAAACCCATAGCGATGCCAAGTCATTGATTCATATAGGTTTGTTTTTTTGCCAGTTTTGCGGGCAATCCGTCCAAAGCCTTGAAAACAAAGGCTTTGGCGGGTCTGGGGACAAGATACCCACAAAGTTATCCACAGAAAACGTGAATCCGGTGTAAAGCACTTATGAATCAAGCACTTAACCGCGATTTCGCAAGTTCACGCGAAGTGATGCCAGCAACTCAGGTCCCGCCATGAACCACTGTCTTTCGGTGGTCGTCCAGACCCCGGCGCACAGCGCCATCGCGCCCATCCTGTGCTACCAAAGTGAGCTGCCACTCGCACCCGGAACCCTGGTCCGCGTGCCTCTGGGAAAGCGCGAGACCCTGGGCGTGGTGTGGGATGAATCCGCCGCCGACGCCAGCCCCTTGCCCGAGCTGGCCTTGCGGCCCCTGTCCGGCGTGCTGCAGGGCATTGCCCCCTTGAACGCGAATTGGCGCCGCCTCGTGGGATTCACCGCGAGCTACTACCAGCGTTCGTTGGGCGAAGTGGCGCTGGCGGCCTTGCCGCCCCAGTTGCGCGACCTGAGCCCGGTGCAAGTCGGGCGGCGCCTCAAGCGCATCCGCAGCGGCGCCGTTGGCGACGCCGCGCCGCTGGCCGCAGCGCAAACCCTGACCGTAGAACAAACCGAGGCACTGCAGCGCTTTCACAGCGAGCCCGGCCCGTTCCTGCTGTTCGGTGCCACGGGCAGCGGCAAGACCGAGGTTTACCTGCAGGCGGTACAGCAACTGCTGGCGCGCGACGCGCTCGCGCAGGCGCTGGTGATGGTGCCCGAGATCAACCTCACGCCCCAGCTTGAGGCGCGTTTTCGGGAGCGCTTCGTCGGCACCTATGGCGAAGACGCCGTGGCCTCCATGCACAGCGGCATGACGCCGGCGCAGCGCCTCAAGAGCTGGCTGGCAGCGCATCAGGGCGTGGCCCGAATCGTGTTGGGCACGCGCATGGCGGTGTTCGCCTCCATGCCCACACTGCGCCTGATCGTTGTGGACGAGGAGCACGACCCGAGCTACAAGAGCCAGGAGGGCGCACGCTACTCGGCGCGCGACCTGGCCGTGTACCGCAGCCAGCTCGAGTCCGAAGGCACCGCCCCAGGCCAGGGCTGTCGCGTGTTGCTGGGTTCGGCCACGCCGTCGATGGAGAGCTGGCACCACAGCCGCGCCGAGGGGGGGCGCTACCAGCGCCTGCTCATGCCCAGCCGCGTGGGAGCCTCGGCCAGCAGCACCCTGCCCCGCGTGCGCCTGGTGGACATGAGCCAGCAGCCCAAGCGCACGGTGTTCTCGCCGCCGCTGCTCGCCGCCATGCAAGAGCGCATCGCGCGCGGTGAGCAAAGCATGATCTTCCTGAACCGGCGCGGCTATGCGCCGGTGCTGCAATGCGCCAGCTGCGACTGGAAAAGCGAGTGCCCGCACTGCAGCGCCTACCGCGTGTTCCACAAGATCGACCGCAGCCTGCGCTGCCACCACTGCGGTTTCACCGAGCGCGTGCCACGCGCCTGTCCGAGCTGCGGTGACCTGGACCTGGTCACCGTGGGGCGCGGCACGGAACGCCTGGAAGAGCAACTCTGCGAGCTGCTGGCCGAGTGGCGCCGACCCGACGGCGCCCTGGTGCGCATCGCGCGCATCGACGCCGATTCGACCCGCCTCAAGGGCGCGCTGCAGGAGCAACTGGCGCAGGTGCATTCAGGCGAAGTGGACGTGCTGGTGGGAACGCAGATGATCGCCAAGGGCCACGACTTTCGCAACATCACACTGGTGGCCGCGCTCAACCCCGATGGCGCGCTTTTCTCCTGCGATTTTCGCGCCGCCGAACGGCTCTTCAGCCTGCTGATGCAGGCCGCGGGACGCGCCGGGCGCGACGCCTCGCAGGGCCAGCAAAGCGAGATGTGGATCCAGACCATGCACGCCAAACACGCGCTGTTCACGGCGCTTAAAAAGCACGACTTTGCCGGCTTTGCAGCGCAGCAACTGCAGGAGCGTGAGCAGGCCGCGATGCCGCCCTTTAGCTTTCAGGCGCTGGTGCGCGCCGAAGGCCGCAGCCAGGAAGTGGCCCAGGGTTTTCTGCAGGCCGCCAGCGCCGCAGCCGCCGACGTGCCGGACTTCGAGCGCGTCACGCTCTATCCGCCCGTGCCCATGAGCATCCAGCGCGTGGCCAACGTGGAGCGCGCGCAGATGCTGGTGGAGAGCGCCTCGCGCGTGGCGCTGCAACGCTTCCTCGCCGGTTGGCACGAGGTGCTTCAGAGCACGCGCCGCCTGCCGACCCACAAGGGACTGATCCGCTGGGCCGTGGACGTGGACCCGCTGGCGATTTGAGGTATTGCGCGAGCGCCAGGGCCAAGCCCTTGAATTACAATAATGTTCGATTAGTAATTCACTCCTGGAGCACGTCATGAGAAGCACCATTACCGAACGCGGGCAAACGGTGATCCCTGCAGCCATACGACGGCAGTTTCATTTGAATCCAGCCGATCGGCTGGAATGGGTATCGGACAAGGGGACGATCCGCGTGGTGCCGGTACGTGCCAACCCGGTGGACGCCTTTCGGGGTCAAGGGCTTGGCGGATCGACGCAACGACTTCTGGCCGCACGCAGGGCTGACCTGGCGCGCGAATGAAGCGCTACGCACTCGACACCTCGGCGCTACTCACGCTGCGTGATGACGAACCCGGCGCCGACCGCGTGGCCGAAGTCCTGCAACTGTCTGCCAAGGGCAAAGCGCGGGTTTACGGCTGCTTCATCTCCTTGATGGAAGTGCTGTACCGGGTTTGGCGCGACGAGGACGAAGCCGCAGGCCGCTTGGCGTACCAACAATGCCTGGGCTTGCCCATGGAATGGGTGCGCGACAGCGAGGCACTGCTGTTGCGGGCAGCCGAGTTGAAGGCCCAACATCCACTGTCTCTGGCCGACGCGTGGATCGCCGCTTGCGCGTTGGAGCAGGCTGCCGTTTTGCTCCACAAAGACCCTGAATTCCAATCGCTGGCGCTAGAGCAGGAACTCCTGCCCCTGAAGCCAACGCGCCGCTAGTGCAGCAACTGCGCTGCCCCGCGCTCTTCGTACAACTGGCTCAGGTGGTCCAGACAGGGATCGGCGAGTTCGCGCATCTGGGCGTCCATGCGCAGGATGCGTTGCATGATTTGCGCTTTCTCGGCGCGCTGCTGCGGATCCAGATTCAGGCTGCGTGAATGTTCGCGCAACTGCGCGATGAGCACGGCGCAGGCGCCCTCGAAGCGCACCACTTCGTCCCAGTCGTCGGCGCGGGCGGCGTCCAGCATTTTGCGGCTGCCATCCTCGATCGCCTTGTAGTAGTCGATGAGCCGATCCGACATCTCAGGCTCCCTTCATCGCTTCAGGGCGGATTTGCTGCCAGCCTTGGGCGACCGGTTCGATCAGCCGCTGCACTTCTTCCAACTTGGCTAGATCGTTCTTCAAGTTGGCTTGTGTCAGGGACAGCACGCAGTAGCTGTACAGGGCGCGCAGGTTCTTCGAAATGTCGCCGCCGTCCTTGTCGTTCAGACCGGCAATCAAGCCCTCGTCGAGCAGGCGAACGGCCCGGCCAATGGCGCTGCCCTTGCCCGAAATATCGCGGCGCTTCATGGCCGCTTGCGCCGTGGTCAGCGATTGCAACAGGGCCGTGAACAGCAGATTGACCAAGGCATGGGGGTCGGCGCCATTCACACTGGTTTCAAGACCGACCGTTTTGTAAGCGGAAGCGGCGCGGGCGCTGGCGGGTGTAAACATGGTGTGGTCCTTGGTTGCCGTGATTTTGTTTCTCTCCATATTTATCGGCATCCAGTGGTACAACTAAAGCCTGTTGAGCGCAATCAATCCCGCCATTAAGCGGTTGATTTATTCCACAGCGTGACCTGCTGCGACACGTAGGATCCAATCGAGTTCAGTTGGGCCATGCGCGCATCCAGAGCGCTGTATTGCGCCTGCAGTTGGGCTTGCAAGGCCGCAGCACGATCGTTCACTGCGGTCTGCTGTTTGGTGTTGTCGGCCAGCACCGCCGCCAGTGCCGAAGCCTGGTTCGTCGCCATGCCGCCAATGCCCAGCGCGGATTTGCCAAAGTCCCGGAACTTGAGCGCAAAGCCGTTGCTCGCAGGGTCGCTGTTGTTGGCCGTGAAAAGCTGCTGCAGCGTGGTGCCATTGTTCGCCGCCGTGCTCAACTTCGTCGTGTTGATCTTGAGCGATCCATCCAACTGCGTCTCCAAGCCCACGTCCGACAGGTACTGCGAACTGGCGCCCAGGCTGGTAGAACCAAGCATGCGGCGCATCACATTCTGCAGGCCCACCACCGCCGAATCGCCCTGGAACATGCCCGCCGTTTGCGTGGCCGCATCGTATTTCGTCATGCTGCTGAGCGTGGCGTTCAAGGTGTTGTAGGTCGTGACAAAATTCTGCACAAAACCCACGCCCGGGGTCACGTCGGTGCTGATGTTCAGCGTGGCCGGGGAGCGAACGGGAGAAGCCGGGTAACCGGTGGTGGTGGTGGCCAGCAAGTTGATGGTCACGCCCGGGATATTGCTGGCCAGGGTATTCGAGGCCGAGGTCACGGCAATGCCGTTGATGCGGGCCTTGGCGTCCTGGCTGTATTGGATCGGATTAGCCGGATCGGCCATGGTGCCGGTCGTTGCAGTGGACGGATCGAACAGCAGCGCGGCGGGCGCCCCATCGGGGGACGTCACCTGGAACCCGGCCGCAGCGCCGGTATTCTTGGAGCGCAGCAACAGCCTGTCGGCGGTGCCGTCGTTGAACGCCGTCGCCACCACACCGGCATTGGCCGCGTTGATCTTGGCCGCCAAAGTGGCCACGGTGTCGGTGGCGCTGATGGTCACGGACACGGGCGCTGGCAAGCCCACCGTGGCCGGCAGCACGGGTGCGCCGAGCACCGGGCTGAACGAGTTGCCACTCCAGTTGCCCAACTGAAATTTCAAGGTGCCGGCACCCAACGCCGCACCAGCGGTCAAGGGCCCGGACGAAACCGACTGCTGCGTCGCCAGCGCATCCACATCCAGACTGAAGGACGCCGGCTGCGCCAAATTGGTGGCCGTGATACTGGCCGCGTTGGGGTTCGAGGAAGACGCCTTGCTCGCGGTCCAGGCGCTTGGATTCGACATCGCCGTGGCCGCATCGGTGAGCGCCGAGATTTGCGACTGGATCTGGCCAAAGGAAGAGATCTGCGCCTTTTCCGACGTGGCCTTGGTGGCCAGCAGCGTCAGCGGCGCCTTCTCCAGCGCCACCAATTGCGAAACAATGCTGGTGACGTTCAGCCCGCTGCCAAGGCCGGCGGATGAAAGCGTGCCAGTGGTTGAAATGGTTGACATGCCAAGCTCCTGTGATTCCTCAACGCCGCATTGTGCGACAAGGGCGGGAAGGATAAGCCCCGAAAAGCGGGCCCAATTCAAGCGTCATCCGAACGCCAAAAAGCGGCGACAGGCTGGACCGCCCGTCGCCGCTGCTTAAAACGCCCAAGCAGCTTGGGCGTTTTCAAGCTGTTGCTGCTTAACGCAGCAGGGCCAACACACCCTGTGGTCCCTGGTTGGCTTGCGCCACCATGGCGGTACCGGCCTGTTGCAGGATCTGGGCACGCGACAGACTGGCCGTTTCTGCGGCAAAGTCAGCGTCCTGAATCCGGCTGACCGAAGCGGTCAAGTTCTGCGCCTTGTTTTGCAGACTTGCCACCACCGAAGTGAAGCGGTTTTGAATCGCACCCAGCGAAGCACGCGACGAGTTGACCGATGACAATGCACCATCGATGGCGTTCAAGGCGTTGGTGGCGTTGCTCGCGGTCAGCACGTCGATCGAGGAGATGCTGTTGATGGTGAGGGTGGTCGATGGGGC
>CAIMSP010000050.1 GCA_903844215.1 uncultured beta proteobacterium
AACTGGCGGTGAGCTTGATGTCGTACTGGTTCACCGGCGAGAAGGTGTAGGACGGCGTCTGGGCCAGCCCCAGGCAGGGCAGTAGGGTGGAGGCCAGGGCCAGCGTGCTGACCATGCGGAGAAATCGTGTGCTCATGCTCACCCTTTCGGTCTTAGGGAATGTCGATGTCGTGCACCAGGAATCGGCCCAACTGCCGATCGGAAAAATACCGCTCCAGGGTGTGACGCACGGTGCTGAAGGCGATCTCGTCCCAGGGGATGCTGGCTTCGGTGAACAGCCGCGCTTCCATGGTTTCCATCCCTGGATCGAACTGGTCGCTTAGCAGCCTGGCCCGATAAAACAGGTGCACCTGGCCGGTTCGAACCACGCTCACGACGCTGAACAAGCCCTGCATTTCGAACTCGGCGCCGCTTTCCTCCAGCGTTTCGCGCGCTGCGCCCTGGGCCAGCGTTTCATTGAGTTCCATGAAGCCCGCGGGCAGCGTCCAAAAGCCCCGGCGCGGTTCGATGTTGCGCTTGCACAGCAGGATGCGCTCGTCCAGATAGGGCACGGTGCCGACCACGTTCAAGGGATTCTCGTAGTGGACGGTGCTGCACGCTGGGCAGACCGCGCGCTGCTTCGCATCACCATCGTCCGGCAAGCGGTACTGCACGGCCGTGCCGCAGTTTCTGCAGTGTTTGATGGGCAGGCGCAGCATGGGCTCAGACCACGCGCAGCTTGAGCGGCGTCAAACCGGCCACGCCGCCGTCCATCACGTCGCCCACGACCACCGGGCCCACGCCCGCAGGGGTGCCGGTGTAGATCAGGTCGCCGGGCTTGAGCTCCCAGGCGGCTGACAGCTGTTCGATGGTTTCGGCGATGTTCCAGATCAGCTGCGCCACGTTGCCGCGCTGCCGATCCTGGCCATTGACTTGCAGGAAAATCTCGGCCTGCTCCACGTCACCGGCCTGTGCCAGCGGCGTGATCGGGCCGATCGGAGCGGAGTGGTCAAAGCCCTTGCCAATGCACCAGGGCCGCCCCTGTTTTTTCATGTCGCCTTGCAGGTCGCGCCGCGTCATGTCCAGGCCCACGGCGTAGCCGTAAATGTGCTGCTGCGCGTCGGCAGCGGCGATGTTGCGCCCGCCCTTGCCAATGGCCACGACGAGCTCGATTTCGTAGTGGAAATTTTGCGTCAGGCTGGGGTAGGGCAGGGCCGCCGTCGCGCCCGCGTCCACCACCAGCGCCGCGTCGGCCGGCTTCAAGAAGAAGAAGGGGGGCTCGCGTCCGGTGAAGCCCATCTCCTTGGCGTGGTCCTCGTAGTTGCGGCCGACGCAGTAGATGCGGTGCACGGGAAAGCGCGCGCTGTGGCCTACGACCGGGACGGTGGTGGCAGGTGGTGGCGCGAAGACCAGCGATTCGGAGTCAGACATGGGGTTCCTTGGTTTGCACGTGCGCCTTGCGGGCCGAGCTATTCGAGCTTGATTGCGTGCGTGCTGATGATGCCACCGAGCAGCGCAGTTTCTTCCTGGATGCGGCTGCGCAAGCCTTCGGGCGATGTGCCCACGGCGGTCCAACCCTGGTTGAAAAGGATCTGGCGCGTGGGGCCTTCGCGCATGGCCTGGGGCACGGCCACGCTCAAGCGTTGCTGCGCCGCCTTGGACAGGCTGGCCGGACCCACGAGGGCGGTCCAGACCTCGAGCTTGAAGTCGCGCACGCCGGCATCCGACAGCGGCGCCACGTCAGGCACCAGCGTGCTGCGCCCGCCGGTCAGGCCGATGGCGCGCAGTTTGCCGCTGTGCACCAGCGGCATGGCGATACCCGGCGGCACCAGGGCCATCTGCACCTGGCCACCCAGCATGCCGTTGACGATCTGTGGGTTGCCGGGGTAGGGCACATGCACCGCGCTCATCTTGCCCACCTTGGACTGGAGCAACTCCATTCCCAGGTGCCCGACCGAACCCAGCCCGACCGAGCCGTAGTTCCATTGGCTGCCAGCGGCGCGCGCAGCGGCGAAAAATTCCGCACCCCCCGGTAGATTGGGCGGTGCCACCAGCACCAGCGGCGCCGTCGTGAGCAGCGAAATCAGGCTGAAGTCCTTGGCCGGGTCGTAGCCAAGTTTGGGGTAGAGCATCTTGGCCGAGGTCAGGTTGCCGTTGATCACGACGCCCAGCGTGTGGTCGTCACGGGACTTGGCCACTTGATCGGCAGCGATGTTGCCCGATGCGCCAGGCTTGTTCTCGACGAAGACGGCCTGGCCCAGTGACTTCGTCAAGGCGTCGGCCAGGGCGCGGGCCGAGATGTCGGGCGTGCTGCCGGCCGGGAAACCCACGATCAGGCGCACGGGACGTGTTGGCCAGTTGGTTTGCGCTGCAGCCGGAGCCGACAGCGCGAGCGCCAGCG
>CAIMSP010000051.1 GCA_903844215.1 uncultured beta proteobacterium
CCTTGCATCAGGCCGTCCATCATTTCCACCACGTCCAGGCGCGCGCCCAGCGTGCTGTACACCGTGCCCATTTCCAGGCCGATGATGCCGCCGCCCAGGATCAGCATGCGCTTGGGAACTTCCTTCAACTCGAGCGCACCGGTGCTGTCCACCACGCGCGGATCCTCCGGCATGAAGGGCAGGCGCACGGCCTGCGAGCCCGCGGCGATGATGGCCGTCTTGAAGGCGATGGTCTGCGTCTTGCCGGTCTTCTGTTGCGCCGTGCCGGTGGTTTCTTCCACTTGCACGTGGTTCGCGCCGACAAAGGCGCCGTAGCCGCGCACCACCGTCACCTTGCGCATCTTGGCCATCGCAGCCAGGCCGCCGGTGAGCTTGTTCACGACCTTTTGCTTGTGGCCACGCAGCGTGTCCACGTTCACCTTGGGTGCACCAAAGTCCACGCCGAGCGCGGCCATGTGGCTCACCTCGTCCATCACCGCCGCCACGTGCAGCAGCGCCTTGGACGGGATGCAACCGACGTTCAGGCAGACACCGCCGAGCGCCGCGTAGCGTTCCACCAGCACCACCTTCAGGCCCAGATCGGCCGCGCGGAAGGCGGCGGAATAGCCGCCCGGACCTGCGCCAAGAACCAGCAGGTCACACTCCAGATCGACGCTGCCGGCATAGCTGGACGCTGTAGGCGCAGGTGCGGCAACGGCAGGCGCAGCCACAGCTGCGGCTGGGGCCGCAGGTGCTGCGGCAGGCGCAGCAGCGACGCCGGCTTCGCTGCTTTCAAGCAGCAAGACCAAAGAACCTTCTTTCACTTTGTCGCCGAGCTTGATCTTCAACTCCTTGACCACACCGGCGTGGCTCGATGGAATTTCCATGGAGGCCTTGTCGCTCTCCACGGTGATCAGGCTTTGCTCGGCCTTGATGCTGTCGCCGGGCTTGACCAGCAATTCGATGACGGTGACTTCGGCGAAATCGCCAATGTCGGGAACCTTGATTTCAATGGTGGCCATGTTCTTCCAATCGATTTTTATTCAGCGCTTCGTCGGGTTACGCCCTTGCGGGCTAACCCGACCTACGTGCCCTTTTTGTAGGTCGGGTTAGCGCAGCGTAACCCGACACGATGAACTTGAGGACGTCAGAGCAGCACGCGGCGCAAGTCGCCCAGGATCTGTCCCAGATAGACGTTGAAGCGCGCCGCACCCGCGCCGTCGATGACGCGGTGGTCCCAAGTCAGGCTCAGCGGCAGCATCAGGCGCGGCTGGAAGGCCTTGCCGTCCCAGACGGGTTCCATGCTGGACTTGCACACGCCCAGGATCGCCACCTCGGGCGCATTGATGATGGGCGTGAAATAGCGCCCACCGATGCCGCCCAGCGAAGAGATCGTGAAGCCCGCGCCGGTCATCTCGGCCGGACCGAGCTTGCCTTCGCGCGCCTTCTTCGCCAGCTCACCCATCTCCTGCGAGATCTGGAAAATGCCCTTCTTGTCGGCGTCCCGAATCACCGGAACCATCAGGCCGTTGGGCGTGTCCGCCGCAAAACCGATGTGGTAGTACTGCTTGTACACCAGCTGATCGCCATCCAGCGAAGCGTTGAACTCGGGGAATTTCTTCAGCGCCGCGACGCAGGCCTTGATCAGGAAGGCCAGCATCGTGACCTTGACGCCGCTCTTCTCGTTTTCCTTGTTGGTGGAGACGCGGAAGGCTTCCAGATCGGTGATGTCGGCGTCGTCGTGGTTCGTCACGGCCGGAATCATGATGGCGTTGCGCAGCAGATTCGCGCCGCTGATCTTCTTGATGCGGCTCAGGTCCTTGCGCTCCACCGGACCGAACTTGGTGAAGTCCAGCACCGGCCAGGGCAGCAGCCCCAGGCCCGCGCCGGAAGCACCGGCGGCAGGCGCCTGCGCGGCAATGGCCTGGGTCTTGACCGCACCCGACATCACGGATTGCGTGAAGCTCTGAATGTCCTTGTCGGTGATGCGGCCCTTGAGGCCCGTTCCCTTGATCTCATTCAGCGGCACGCCGAGTTCGCGCGCGAACTTGCGCACCGAGGGCGAGGCGTGCGGCAAACCGGGCGTGAGCGTGGCGGGGGCGTGCACGGGCTGGGCAGCAGCAGGCGCGGCCACAGCGGCGGCGGCAGGGGCAGCAACCGGTGCGGACAGCGCGGCGGCCGCAGGTGCAACCGCCAGCGGCGCTGCGGCAGGCGCCGCTTGCTCGGGCGCGCCAGCAGCCACGTCCAGCAGCGCCAACAGGTCGCCGATGTTGAGCTTGTCACCCAGCTTGACCTTGAGTTCCTTGAGCACACCGGCGTGGGACGAGGGAATCTCCATCGACGCCTTGTCCGATTCCACCGTGATCAGCGACTGCTCGGCCTTGACGGCGTCGCCCGGCTTGACCAGCACCTCGATCACCGTGACGTCCTTGAAGTCTCCAATGTCGGGGACCTTGATTTCTATGACTGCCATGTTCTTGTCTCCAATGTTGCCGCGAAGATCACGCGTACAACGGGTTGATCTTGTCTGCCTGGATGCCGTACTTGGCAATCGCTTGCGCCACCTTGGCCACCGGCACCGTGCCCTCTTCACTCAGCGCCTTGAGCGCCGCCACCACGATGTAGTGGCGGTTGATCTCGAAGTGCTCGCGCAGCTTGGCGCGGAAGTCGCTGCGGCCAAAGCCGTCCGTGCCCAACACCTTGTAGGTCCGGCCCTTGGGGATGAAGGAGCGGATCTGCTCGGCGTAGGCCTTCATGTAGTCGGTCGAAGCCACCACCGGTCCGGTGTGCTTTTCCAACTGCTGCGCGACAAAGGAAACACGCGGTGTTTCCAGCGGATGCAGCAGGTTGTAGCGCTCGGCGTCCTGGCCGTCGCGCGTGAGCTCGTTGAAGCTGGGGCAACTCCAGACGTTGGCCGCCACGCCCCAGTCCTTTTCCAGCAGTTCCTGCGCTTCGATGGACTCGCGCAGGATGGTGCCGCTGCCCAGCAACTGCACGCGCGGCGTGAGCTTAGGGCCGGCCTTGCACAGGTACATGCCCTTGAGGATCTGTTCTTGCGTGCCCTCGGCCAGACCCGGCATGGGGTAGTTCTCGTTGAGCAGCGTGATGTAGTAGTAAACGTTGTCCTGCTTCTCCACCATGCGCTTCAAACCGTGGTGCAGGATCACGCCGACTTCATGCGCGAAGGTCGGGTCGTAGGAGACGCAGTTCGGGATGGTGCCGGCCAGGATGTGGCTGTGGCCGTCTTCGTGCTGCAGCCCTTCGCCGTTGAGCGTGGTGCGCCCGGACGTACCGCCCAGCAGGAAGCCGCGCGCCTGCATGTCACCGGCAGCCCAGGCCAGGTCGCCGATGCGCTGGAAGCCGAACATCGAGTAGTACACGTAGAACGGCAGCATGATGCGGTTGTTCGTGCTGTAACTCGTGGCGGCCGCGATCCAGCTTGCCATGCCACCGGCTTCGTTGATGCCTTCTTGCAGGATCTGACCGGCCTTGTCTTCGCGGTAGTACATCACCTGGTCTTTGTCCACCGGCGTGTACTGCTGACCGGCCGGGTTGTAGATGCCGATCTGCCGGAACAGCCCTTCCATGCCGAAGGTGCGCGCCTCGTCCACCAGAATCGGCACGACACGCGGGCCCAGCGCCTGGTCGCGCAACAGTTGCGTGAGAAAGCGCACGTAGGCCTGCGTGGTGGAGATTTCGCGCCCGGGCGCCGTCGCCTCGATCACCGACTTGAAGGTGTCCAGTGAGGGCACGGTGAAACTCTCGTCGGCCTTGGTGCGGCGGTGCGGCAGGTAGCCGCCCAGCGCCTGGCGGCGCTCGTGCAGGTAGCGCATCTCGGGCGTGTCGTCGGCCGGCTTGTAGAACGGAATCTCGGCCAACTGGCTGTCGGGGATTGGGATGTTGAAACGGTCGCGGAAGATCTTGATGTCTTCGTCGGTGAGCTTCTTGGTCTGGTGCACATTGTTCTTGCCCTCGCCCGACTTGCCCATGCCAAAACCCTTCACGGTCTTGATCAGCAGCACCGTCGGCTGGCCCTTGTGGTGCACCGCCTTGTGGTAGGCCGCGTACACCTTTTGCGGATCGTGGCCGCCGCGACGCAGGTTCCAGATGTCGTCGTCGCTCATGTTGGCGACCATGGCTGCGGTGCGCGGATCACGGCCGAAGAAATGCTTGCGCACATAGGCGCCGTCGTTGGCCTTGAAGGACTGGTAGTCGCCGTCCAGCGTGTCCATCATCAGCTTGCGCAGCGCGCCGTCCTTGTCACGCGCCAACAGCGCGTCCCAGTTGCTGCCCCAGAGCAGCTTGATCACGTTCCAGCCCGAGCCGCGGAACTCGCCTTCGAGCTCCTGCACGATCTTGCTGTTGCCGCGCAC
Organism: uncultured beta proteobacterium; assembly: GCA_903844215.1. GTDB lineage: Bacteria > Pseudomonadota > Gammaproteobacteria > Burkholderiales > Burkholderiaceae_C > CAIKVZ01. The sequence goes on from CAIMSP010000051.1 coordinate 4,353, forward strand.
CGGGCCGTCCAGGCGCTGCAGATTGCAGTTCACGACGAACACCAGGTTGTCCAGGTTTTCGCGCGCGGCCAGACCGATCGCGCCCAGGCTTTCCACTTCGTCCATTTCACCGTCACCGCAGAACACCCAGACCTTGCGGTTCTCGGTGTTGGCGATGCCGCGCGCGTGCAGGTATTTCAGAAAGCGCGCCTGGTAAATCGCCATCAGCGGGCCCAGTCCCATGGAGACCGTGGGGAACTGCCAGAAGTCAGGCATGAGCTTGGGATGCGGGTAGCTCGACAAGCCTTTGCCATCGACTTCCTGGCGGAAATTGAGCAACTGCTCCTCGCTCAAACGTCCTTCCATGTAGGCGCGCGCGTACACGCCCGGCGCCACGTGGCCCTGGATGTAGAGGCAGTCGCCGCCATGGTTCTCGCTCTCGGCGTGCCAGAAATGGTTGAAGCCGGCACCGAACATGTGGGCCAGCGAGGCAAACGAGCCGATGTGGCCGCCCAGATCGCCGCCGTCCACCGGGTGATGGCGATTCGCCTTGACGACCATCGCCATCGCGTTCCAGCGCATGTAGGCGCGCAGCCGCTCTTCCATCTCGATGTTGCCCGGGCAACGCTCCTCGTCGTCGGTGGCGATGGTGTTCACGTAGGCGGTGTTGGCCGAGAACGGCATGTCGATGCTGTTCTGGCGCGCATGGCCGATCAACTGTTCCAGCAAGAAATGCGCGCGCTCGGGTCCCTCGCTTTGAATCACGGCGGACAGGGCGTCCATCCATTCACGGGTTTCCACGGTGTCAGCGTCTTGCGCGGCGACCGAGGTGCGGTTGTCTTGGGGCTGTTCTGCCATGCCTGTCTCCTGTTGATGTGTAGCGGCGAAGTCTCGCGCTGCCGGCAATTGTGCCGGTAGTCCGAGTTTCGCACACTTTTTAAAAATTTCAAATAGCGCTATTCGATTTCATATTGTGGATTTATGTGGCCGGATGTCGAACTGCCATTGCGTGCAAAATGCAAGGCCCGTGAAGATCCCAACGCCACCCCCGATTGAACGTCGCCGCCACGCTTCGGCGCCGCCGCCTGGGCACGCCTGGGCGCGCTGGTGGCGCGCCCAGCCCGCGCCGCAGCAGGATCGCTTTGCCATGCTCGCGCCCCTGGCTGCGGTGCTGCTGTTCCTGGCCGCCGTCGTCGCCGCCTTCGCCTATTTGCGCTTTGAGGAAATCGATCGCGAGCAAGAGGCGCTGCAACGCGACGTGGAGTATTCGCAGCAGCAAATCCGGTTGCGCCTGCTGGAACGCCAGGAGCAGTTGATGCGCTTGGCGCGTGACGTGTCCAACAAGGAAGTGGACACGGAAGATTTCGTGGCCCAGGCCGAGACCCTGGTGAGCCAATACCCCGAGCTGCTGTCGGTGTCATGGATCAACGCCAAATCCCGGGTTGTCGCCAGCTATGCCGCGCCCAGCGTGTCGGGCAACCAGTTGCGTGTGGCGGGCGAAAAGCTCACGATGGGCAGCGAAACCGAATCCACCTTCAGCCTCGCGCGTGACCTGGGGCAAGCCGTCTATGCCCTGCCGACGGCCAGCACGGCGGCGCCGTCGGCGCTGCAGTTGCACAGCCCCTTGTCCCAGCACGGCCAGTTTAGCGGCGCCATTTTGGCCGAGTACTCGGTCGATGGCTTGCTGCGCTATGGCATGTCGCCAGAAACCTCGGCCCGATACGCCGTGACCCTGCTGGACGCGCAGGGCCGGGTGCTGGCCGGCAGCGCCTTGACGATGCCGGGCGGCACGCGGCTGCTGCCCTGGTCGGCCAAGACCAACAGCTATGAGGTGCCGGTCTCGCCGGTGGGCAACGGGCTGATGTTGCGCGCGCAAAGCTACCGCACCTCGCTGGGCGTGATCGGCGGCGGACTGTTCTGGCTGGTGTGCGTCTTGAGCGCCATGACCGCCTGGATGCTGATCGCCAACTGGCGCCATACGCGCCGACGCATGCGCGCCCAGCAGGACCTGGTGACGGAAATGAATTTTCGCCGCGCCATGGAGAACTCCATGCTCACCGGCATGCGGGTGATGGACCTGCAAGGCCGCATCACCTACGTGAATATCGCCTTTTGTCAGATGACCGGCTGGCCCCAGGAGGATCTCGTGGGCTGCACGGCGCCCTTTCCCTACTGGCCCGAGGCCGACCGGGAAAAACTCACCCTCAACCTTCAAAGCATGATCAGCGGCCAGACCGCCGCCAGCGGCCTGCGGCTGCGCGTGCAGCGGCGCGACGGCTCGCTGTTCGATGCGCGCATGTACGTGTCGCCGCTGATCGACGCGCTGGGCGTGCAGACCGGTTGGCTCACGTCCATGACCGACATCACCGAACCCAATCGGATCCGGGACCAGTTGTCGGCCTCGCACGAGCGCTTCACGGCCGTGCTGGAGGCGCTTGACGCCTCGGTGTCGGTGGCGCCGCTGGGAAGCCACGAACTGCTGTTTGCCAACAAGATGTACCGGCTCTGGTTTGATTCAGACACGGTGGGACACATGGAACTGGTGGCCCAGGCCGGCGTCCCGGCCCAGCCATCGAATGACGAGTCGCAGGACGCAGTGGATTCGCTGGCCGGCTTGCCCACGGACTCGTTCACCGAAGACCAGGGGGAAAACGCCGAAATTTTCGTTGCCAAGATCGGCAAATGGCTGGAGGTGCGCTCGCGCTACCTGACCTGGGTCGATGGGCGACTGGCGCAGATGGTGATTGCCACCGACATCACGCCGCGGCGCCAGGCCGAGGCGCTGTCGGCGGCCCAGGCCGAGCGCGCGCAGTCGGCCAGTCGGCTCATCACCATGGGCGAGATGGCGTCGAGCGTGGCGCACGAACTGAACCAGCCCCTGACCGCCATTTCCAACTACTGCACCGGCATGGTCTCGCGCATCCGCGACAAAAAGATCTCCGAGGCGGAACTGCTGGGCGCGCTGGAAAAAACCGCGCGCCAGGCGCAGCGCGCGGGCCAGATCATTGCCCGCATCAAGTCGTTCGTGAAGCGCAGCGAACCCAACCGCACGCTGTCGGACGTGCACAGCATGGTGGACGAGGCCGTGGAACTGGCCGAGATCGAGCTGCGCCGGCGCAACGTGCGCCTGAGCCATGCCGTCGCCGCGCGCCTGCCCCAATTGCTGGTGGACCCGATCCTGGTGGAGCAAGTGCTGGTGAATCTGCTGAAGAATGCGGCCGAAGCCATCGACCATGCGCAACGCCCCACCGAGCAGCGCAGCGTCGAATTGCGCGTTGTGCCCAAGCTAATCGAGCAGCAGGAAGTGATCGAATTCTCGGTGCTCGATTCGGGCCAGGGACTGGCGCCCGAAATCATGGAGCGCGTGTACGAGGCCTTCTTCTCCACCAAGGCCGAGGGCATGGGCATCGGACTCAATCTGTGCCGCAGCATCGTCGAGTCGCACCAGGGGCGCATGCTGGCGGAGAACATTTACAATGGGGAAAATGCAGTGGGCTGCCGCTTTTCCTTCTGGATTCCCTTGACGCCCGCCCCTGCAGCATCCAAAAACCCTGAACAACCTAGCCAAGCCACGGGAACACGCGCATGACTTTCACACCCAAAAAGGGCACGGTATATGTGGTTGACGACGACGAGGCCGTGCGCGATTCGCTGCAGTGGCTGCTCGAAGGCAAGGACTACCGGGTACGTTGTTTCGAGTCGGCCGAAGCGTTTCTGAGCCGGCTCGACGCGCGCGAAGTGGCCTGCCTGATCGCCGACATCCGCATGGGCGGAATGACCGGACTGGAGTTGCAGGACCGACTGCTGGAGCGCAAGTCGCCGCTGCCCATCGTCTTCATCACCGGCCACGGCGACGTGCCCATGGCGGTGGACGCGATGAAGAAGGGTGCGGTGGACTTCATCCAAAAACCGTTCAAGGAAGAGGAGCTGCTGACGCTGGTGGTGCGCATGCTGGATCAGGCGCGCGACTCCTTTGCCGGCCATGTGCAGGCGGCCAGCCGTGACGCGCTGCTGTCCAAGCTGACCTCGCGCGAAGCCCAGGTGCTCGAGCGCATCGTGGCCGGACGATTGAACAAGCAGATCGCCGACGATCTGGGCATCAGCATCAAGACCGTGGAGGCGCACCGCGCCAACATCATGGAAAAGCTCAACGCCAACACCGTGGCCGACCTGCTGAAGATTGCCCTGGGTCAGACCGCTGCCAAACCCTGATCGCTCATAACGCCCTGTTTCACCGCCCGTAGTCGCAGGACTTGCGGGCTTTTTTACTTCTACCGCTTCACCATGACAGCTCAACTCATCGACGGCAACGCGCTCTCGCGCGAACTTCGCGCCCAGGTCGCACAACGCAGCACCGCCCTCAAGGAGCGTGGCGTCACGCCGGGCCTGGCGGTGATTCAGGTGGGCGAGAACCCGGCCAGCCAGGTCTATGTGCGCAACAAGGTCAAGGCCTGTGCCGACGCCGGTCTGCATTCGGTGCTGGAGCACTACCCGGCCGACCTGAGCGAAGCCGCGTTGCTCGAGCGCATCGCGGCGCTGAATGCCGACGCAAGCATCCACGGCATCCTGGTGCAGTTGCCGGTGCCGGCGCACATCGACGCGCAAAAGGTGATCGCGGCGATCGCGCCGGCCAAGGACGTGGACGGGTTTCACGTGGTCAGCGCCGGCGCCTTGATGACCGGCATGCCGGGCTTCCTGCCCTGCACGCCCTATGGCTGCATGAAGATGCTCGAATCCATTGGCTATGAGCTGCGCGGCAAGCACGCGGTGGTGATCGGACGCAGCAACATCGTGGGCAAACCCATGGCGCTGCTGCTGCTGCAAAAGAACGCCACCGTCACCGTGTGCCACAGCGCCACGCGCGACCTCAAGGCCTTCACGCTGCAGGCCGACGTGATCGTCGCCGCCGTGGGCAAGCGCAACGTGCTCACGGCCGACATGGTCAAGCCCGGCGCGGTCGTGCTCGATGTGGGCATGAACCGCAACGACGAAGGCAAGCTCTGCGGCGACGTGGACTTCGCGGGCGTGAAGGACGTGGCCGGTTTCATCACGCCCGTGCCCGGCGGCGTGGGCCCGATGACGATCACCATGCTGCTGGTGAACACGCTGGAAGCGGCCGAACGCGCCGCATCCTTGAAGTAGTGCGCGCTGGCCTCCAGATACCCCGCCCTGCTGACCCTAAAACCCTGCGCCACACCATGAACAATCCCCTGCTTGATTTCTCCGACCTGCCGCTGTTTGACCAAGTGACGCCGGAACACGTGGCGTCGGCCATCGACGCCTTGCTGGCGCAGGCCGACGCCGCGCTGACCCAGGTCACGCAGGCCGAGTTCCCGGCGCAGTGGAGCGCCATGTCTCAGGTGCTGGACACGGCCACGGAGCGACTCGGACGCGCCTGGGGCGCCGTGAGCCACCTCAACGCCGTGGCCGATACGCCGACCCTGCGCGCCGCCTACAACGAAGCCCTGCCCAAGGTCACGGAATTCTTCACGCGCCTGGGCGCAGACGAGCGGCTCTACGCCAAGTACAAGGCGATGGACGCGGCCAGCCTGAACGCCGAACAGACCCAGGCGCACCGCAACGCCGTGCGCAACTTCGTGCTGGGCGGCGCCGAACTCACGGGGGCGGCCAAGGCGCGCTTTGCGCAATTGCAGGAACGCCAGGCCGAGCTGTCGCAAAAGTTCAGCGAAAACGCGCTCGACGCCACCGACGCCTTTGCCTATTACGCCGGCGCCGACGAACTCGACGGCGTGCCCGAGGACGTGCTGCAAACCGCGCTGGCTGGAGCCAAGGCCGACGCCAAGGAGGGCTACAAGCTCACGCTAAAAATGCCCTGCTATTTGCCGCTGATGCAGTTTGCCCACAGCAGCACGCTGCGCGAAAAACTGTACCGCGCCTACGTCACGCGCGCCTCCGACCAGGCCGCTGACGACGCACAGAAATTTGACAACAGCGCCATCATCCGCGAGACGCTGGCGCTGCGCCAGGAAGAAGCCCAGTTGCTGGGCTACGCCAGCTTTGGCGAGGTCTCGCTGGTGCCCAAGATGGCAAGCTCGCCGCAACAGGTGACCACCTTCCTGCGCGACCTGGCGGCCAAGGCGCGCCCCTACGCGCAACAGGATTTGGCGGACCTGCGCGCGTTTGCCCAGACCGAGCTGAACCTGTCGGACCCGCAGGCCTGGGACTGGCCCTACATCGGCGAAAAGCTCAAGGAGGCGCGCTACGCCTTCAGCGAGCAGGAAGTCAAACAGTACTTCCCCGCACCCAAGGTGCTGGGCGGACTGTTCAAGATTGTGCAGACGCTGTTCGAAGTGCAGATCACCCCGGACAGCGCGCCGCTGTGGCATCCCGGCGTGGGCTTTTATCGCATCGAGCGCGCTGGCGCGCTGGTGGGCCAGTTCTATCTGGACCCGGCAGCGCGCAGCGGCAAGCGCGGCGGCGCCTGGATGGACGACGTGCGTTCGCGCTGGCTTCGCCCGGACAACGGGGCGCTGCAAACACCGGTGGCGCAGCTGGTGTGCAACTTCGCGGACGCAGTGGACGGCAAGCCCGCGCTGCTCACGCACGACGACGTGATCACGCTGTTCCACGAGTTCGGCCACGGCCTGCAGCATCTGCTCACGCAGGTGAACGAGCGCGATGTCTCGGGCATCAGCGGCGTGGAATGGGACGCGGTGGAGTTGCCCAGCCAGTTCATGGAGAACTTCTGCTGGGAGTGGGACGTGATCCAGCACATGAGCGCGCATGTGCAGACGAATGAACCGCTGCCGCGCGCGCTGTTCGACAAGATGCTCGCGGCAAAGAATTTCCAGAGCGGACTGCAAACGCTCAGACAGGTCGAGTTCTCGCTGTTCGACATGCTGCTGCACACCGAGCACGCTGCGGCGCCGGACGTCATGGCGCTGCTGGCGCAGGTGCGCAGCGAAATCGCGCTGCTGCCGGTGCCGGCCTGGAACCGCAGTGCCCACACTTTCAGCCATATCTTCGCGGGCGGCTATGCTGCGGGCTATTACAGCTACAAGTGGGCCGAGGTGCTGAGCGCAGATGCCTACGCCGCGTTTGAAGAAAGCTGCGGCCCAGACGGTCTGCCCAGCCTGGACACGGGGCGAAAATACCGGGAAGAGATCCTGGAAGTCGGCGGCAGCCGGCCCGCGATGGCATCGTTCAAGGCCTTTCGTGGGCGGGAGCCGACGCTGGACGCGCTGCTGCGACACCAAGGCATGGCCTGAATTCGCCTTGCTGCATCTGAGTTGGTCTGAGGAGGAAATATGAAGCCGAGCCCGAACCGAAAACTCGCCCTGGCAGCGCTGCTGTTGATCAGCGGCGCGGCCTGGTCCCAGGCCATCTACCGCAGCGTGGACGCGAATGGCCGCGTCAGCTATTCGGATCAACCGCCCGCCGCCACCTCGAAACAGGTCGATGGAACGCGCGCGGACAGCGCCAGCAACAGCGACGCGGGCCAGGTCAGACTGCCCTATGTGCTGCTCGAGGCCATGGGGCAATTTCCCGTGACGCTGTACACCGGACCGAGCTGCGGCGGACCCTGTAACGAGGGACGCGCGCTGCTGGCCGGCCGTGGTGTCCCGTTTGCGGAAAAGACGGTCGCCAGTCAGGCCGACATCGAGGCGCTCAACCGCATCGCCGGCGACGCCGCGTTGCCGCTGCTGACCCTGGGCGCCCAGCAGTTGCGCGGCTTTCTGGGCAGCGAGTGGAACCAGTATCTGAGCGCGGCCGGCTACCCAACGAGCTCACAGCTGCCATCCGGTTATCGCAGCGCGCCAGCGGCCCCGCTCGCGCCCCCAGCGCGGGTCGAACCGGCGCCAGTCCCGCAGGCCGCGCCGCCTGCGCCGCTGCCACGGCGAAGCGCCAGCAACCCGGCCGGCATCCAGTTCTAAGCTTGCGGCGGGCTTGTCTGCGGCACAGGCACAGCGCCGCGTCACGAAGCTGCGCGCTCGCGCATCAGCCGTAGGCGATCAGCTTGACGCCGCTGGCCGTTCCGAGCAAGCAGACCTGGGCCTTTTGATGGGCAAACACGCCCACCGTCACCACCCCTGGCCACTGGTTCACCTGGCTCTCGAAGGCCAGCGGCTCACTGATCTGCAGCCCGGTCACGTCGAGCAACTGCTGGCCGTTGTCGGTGACCAGCGGCAGGCCGTCTTTCAAACGGATCGAAGCGGCCCCACCCAACGCGGCAAACTGCCTTATCAAGCGCTGCGCCGCCATCGGAATCACCTCCACCGGTAGCGCAAAAGCGCCCAGGGTGGGAACCAGCTTGGACTCGTCGGCGATGCAGACAAATTGGCGCGATTGCGCGGCGACGATTTTTTCGCGCGTGAGCGCCGCGCCGCCGCCCTTGATCATGTAGCCACGGCCATCGATCTCATCCGCGCCGTCGATGTACACCGCGAGTTCGCCCACCTCGTTCGCATCGAACACCGGAATGCCCAGCGCCTGCAGGCGCACCGTCGAGGCGTTGGAGCTGGAGACCGCGCCCTTGATGCTGTGCTTGATCGTGGCCAGCGCCTCGATGAATTTGTTCACGGTCGAGCCCGTGCCCACGCCGACGATTTCGCCGGGAACCACATACTGCAGCGCGGCCTGACCGACCAGGGTTTTGAGTTCGTCTTGAGTCATGCTTTTCATCTGGGACAATCCATGGAGTTATCACGGAATTATCCAATGTCTTTGCTTCCCTACGCCCTGGCCCGACCCTTCCTGTTCGGGCTCGACCCCGAGACCACCCACGAACTCACGCTCGCCGCCCTGCAGCGCGCCCAGGGGACGCCCTTGGAGTGGGCGTTCTGCCAGGAGCGCGTGGGTGATCCGGTGCAACTCGCCGGCTTGAACTTTCCCAACCGCGTCGGGCTGGCCGCCGGCCTGGACAAGAACGCGCATTGCATCGATGCCTTTGCCGCCATGGGCTTTGGCTTTGTGGAAGTGGGAACGGTCACGCCCCTGGCCCAAGGCGGCAACCCCAAGCCGCGCATGTTTCGCCTGCCCAAGGCGCAGGCCCTGATCAACCGCCTGGGCTTCAACAACGAGGGCTTGGCGGCCTTCATCGCGAATGTGCAGACCGCGCGTTTTCGCAAGAAGAATGCGGCGCAGCCGATGCTGCTGGGCCTGAACATCGGCAAAAACGCCGCCACGCCGATGGAGCGCGCCACCGACGACTACCTTGCCTGTCTGGACGGCGTTTACCCGCATGCCGACTACGTCACCGTCAACATCTCCAGCCCCAACACCAAGAACTTGCGTGCGCTGCAGAGCGACGCCGCGCTGGACGCGCTGTTGGGCGCCATCGAGCAACGGCGCCAGCAACTGGCGCAGCAGCACGCGACGCGCGACGCCAAGGGGCGCCTGACGCCGCGGCGCGTGCCGATCTTTGTGAAGATCGCGCCGGACCTGGACGCGGCGCAGATCGAGGTCATCGCCGCGACCCTCAAACGCTACGGTCTGAACGCCGCCGGCGAGCCGAACCAGCTCTGGGGCGTGGTCGCAACCAACACCACCTTGGCGCGCGAAGCGGTGCAGGGCATGGCGCACGCCGAGGAAGCCGGCGGGCTCTCGGGTGCGCCCGTGCGCGAGGCCAGCAACCGCGTCATCCGACAACTGCGCGCCGCGCTGGGAGCGGGATTTCCGATCATCGGCGTGGGCGGCATCATGAGCCCACAAGACGCACTCGAGAAGATTCACGCCGGCGCCGACGTGGTGCAGATCTACACCGGCCTGATCTACCAAGGCCCGCAACTCGTGCTGCAGGCGGCGCGGCGCATCCGGGACGAGCGCTGAAGCCATTCTTGGCCTGGGGCAGGTCTTTGCCGACGTCTCCAAGGCAGCTATAAAACTTGTAGCACCAGGAAAACTGCGCTATATTCGACGGCAAAATCAGGCTGCGCTGCATCAGGCACTGCAAGCGCATAAGGCATCCAGGAGTTTCCCCCATGAGTTCAAAAGACAACGCAGCCATCCATCAATTGCTGGGGCTGCTGGAGTCGCGCTACGCGATCCGTGTCCTATGGGCGCTGAAGGACGGACACCCACAGACATTTCGCCTGCTGCAAGACAGCGTGGGCGGCATCACCCCCAACACCTTGAACACGCGCCTGAAGGAATTGCGCGCCGCCACGCTCGTGACCCACGGCAGCGAAGGCTACTTTCTCACGCCACAGGGCAGCGATCTGGTCAAGCGCATGAACGAACTCGGCGCCTTCGCCAGCAAATGGGCCGCAAATCAGATGAAAAAAGTCAGCCAGGTGAAATAGCTCGCGTCGGCTCGATATATAATTCAAGGCTTGGGGGTTCTTAGCTCAGTTGGTAGAGCAGCGGACTCTTAATCCGTAGGTCGACAGTTCGAATCTGTCAGGACCCACCACCCCAAACCGCAGTGATGCTGGAAAGCCTGCTACTTAAACGGTAGCAGGCTTTTTTCATGGGTGAATCATGTTGCGATCGGTGTTGCAAGGGAGTTGGCGTTGGCCAAGGCCATGGCGCCTTGTGGGGCATGAACCACCAGCCCGAACCAGGTCGGCTACTGACTCCCCCAGCTCTCACCCATGACCTGCGCCTGCTGCAACACCAGCTCCACCGCCGCGTCCTGCAGGTCTGGCGGGTACTTGTACTTGCGCAGAATGCGCTTCACCATCAACCTCAGCTTCGCTCGCACGCTTTCGCGTTCCGACCAATCCACACTCAGGTTCTGACGCAGGTTCTCGGTCAGCTCGTGCGCGATCTTCTTGAGGGTTTCGTCGGTCAGCTCGCGCACGGCGGATTCGTTGTTCGCCAGCGCGTCGTAGAAGCGCACCTCGTCCTCGGTCAGGCCCAGTTGCTCGCCGCGTGACGCAGCCTCGCGGAACTTCCTGGCCATCTCGATCAGCTCCTGCATCACCTGCGCGGTCTCGATGGAGCGGTTCTGGTAGCGCGTGATGACGTTGGCGAGCATCTCTGAGAACTTCTTGTCCTGCACCACGTTGCTGGCGAAGCGGCTCTTGATCTCGCCCTCCAGCAGCCGCTCCAGCAACTCCACGGCCAGGTTCTTCTCCGGCAGGTGGCTTACCTGGGCCAGAAACTCGTCGTCCAGCAATCCGATGTTGGGCTTGTCCAGTCCCACGGCGTCGAAGATGTCCACCACGCGCTCGGACACGACGGCCGAGTTGATGATCTGCCGGATGGCCAGCTCGCGCTGCTCGTCGGTGCGCTTCTTGGCGCTGATTTCCTTCTTGGTCAGGATCACCTTCACCCCTTGCAGGAAGGCGACTTCCTCGCGCACCGCCTTGGCCTCGTCCAGCGTGCAGCACAGCGTGAAGGCCTTGCTCATGGCCAGGGCGATGTCGGCAAAGCGCTTCTTGCCGTCGCGCTCCTTGCCATCCTTCAGACCCAGCACATGGTTGGCTGCGCCGGCCAGGGTCTTGTGCCCACCACTCAGGAAGCCGCTGTAATCGAAGCCGTGCAGCAGGGCGCGCAGCACGTCCACCTTCTCCATCAGCACGCTGTAGGCCTCATGCGCGTCCACGGTGGGCCTGCCCCGGCCCAAGGACCGCGTGTATTCCTTCATCGCGGCTTTGAGCTCGTTGCCGATGCCGATGTAGTCCACGACCAAGCCGCCTTGCTTGTCCTTGAACACGCGATTCACGCGGGCGATGGCCTGCATCAGGTTGTGCCCCTTCATCGGCTTGTCCACGTACAGCGTGTGCACGCAGGGCGCGTCAAAGCCGGTGAGCCACATGTCGCGCACGATCACCATGCGTAACGGGTCTGCCGGGTCTTTGAACCGTTTCTCCAGCCGCTTCTTCACCTGGGCGCTGTAGATGTGGGGCCGCAGCAGCGCCTTGTCGCTGGCCGAGCCGGTCATCACGATCTTGATGGCGCCAAGCTCCGGATCGGCGTCGTGCCAGTCGGGGCGCAGCTTGACGATTTCGTTGTAGAGGTGCACGCAGATGTCGCGGCTCATGGCCACGACCATCGCCTTGCCGCTGAATCCATCAAAGACATTGGCCTTGCCTCGTTCCTCGAAGTGCGCCACCAGATCGGCGGCAACGCGGGCCACGCGGGGTTCGGAGCCGACCACTTTTTCCAGCGCGGCCCAGCGGCTTTTGAGCCGCGACTGGTCGCTCTCTTCTTCGTTCTCGGCCAGCTCGTCCACCTCTTCGTCCATCGCCGCCAGGTCGGCCTCCCTCAGACCGAGCTTGGCCAGACGCGATTCGTAGTAGATCGCCACCGTGGCGCCGTCCTCCTTGGACTGCTGCATGTCATAGACATGGATGTAGTCGCCAAACACGGCGCGGGTGTCGTGGTCGGCGCTGCTGACCGGCGTGCCGGTGAAGGCCACGAAGGTGGCGTTGGGCAGGGCGTCGCGCAGATGCTGGGCATAGCCGACCTGGTAGCGCTCGGTCGGGTAGTCGGGCGGGAGAAACTCGGCGTGGGTCGGCGCCGCCGTGCCGTCGCCGGTCGTGACTGCCGCGTCAGCGCGGCCAGCGCGCGGTTTGATGGTCTTGAGCTTGGCCTCGAAGCCGTACTGCGTGCGGTGCGCTTCGTCGGCGATCACCACGATGTTGTGCCGCTCGGACAGCACCGGGAAGATGTCCTCGTCCTCGCCCGGCATGAACTTCTGAATCGTGGCGAAGATGATGCCGCCGGAGGGCCGGTTCGACAACAGCGAGCGCAGTTCTGGCCGCGTGCGGGCTTGCACCGGCTGCTCGCGCAACAAGTCCTGCGCCAAACTGAACACGCCGAACAACTGGCCATCCAGGTCGTTGCGATCCGTGATCACGACGATGGTGGGGTTCTCCATCGCCGGTTCTTGCATCACGCGCGCCGCAAAGCAGGTCATGGTGATGCTCTTGCCGCTGCCCTGCGTGTGCCAGACCACGCCGCCCTTGTGCGAGCCACCGGGGCGCGATGCCGCCACCACTTGACCGATGGCCAGGCGCACCGCATGAAACTGGTGGTAGCCCGCGATCTTCTTGATGATGCCGCCGTCGTCCTCGAACAGCACAAAGTAGCGCAGGTAGTCCAGCAGATAGGCCGGTGCCAGCACGCCACGCACCAGGGTTTGCAACTCGTTGAACTCGCCCAGCGGGTCCAGCACCGCGCCATCGATGGTGCGCCACGCCATGAAGCGCTCCGAATTGGCTGAGAGCGACCCGAGCAGCGCCTCGGTGCCGTCAGCAATCACCAGCAACTCGTTGTACTGGAACACGTCGGGGATCTGCGCCTTGTAGGTCTGGATCTGGTCGTAGGCTCGTCCCACGTCGGCGTTCAGATCGGCCGGGTTCTTCAGTTCCAGCAGCACCAGCGGCAGGCCGTTGACGAACAGGATGATGTCGGGGCGGCGCGTGTGGTGCGGACCCTTGATGGAGAACTGGTTCACCGCCAGCCACTCGTTGTGCAGCGGATTCACCCAGTCAATCAGGCGCACGAAGTCGCCACGGGTTTCGCCGTCCACCTGGTATGTGACCGGAACGCCGGTGACAAGCAGGCGGTGGAAGTGCTGGTTCGCGCTCAGCAGCGCAGGGATACCCAGGTCCAACACCTGCTTGAGCGCGTCCTCGCGGGCGGCGATGGGGATGGCGGGATTGAGCCGGTGCATGGCCTCGCGCAAGCGCAACGGCAGCACCACCTGGCGGTAGTGGCTGCGCTCGGGCGTGGGGCCGTCGTGGGCGATGTCGGGGCCGTAGCGGTGGCTGTAGCCAACGTCACTCAGCCAGCCGAGGGTTTCCTGTTCGAGTTGATCTTCGGTCATGCGGTCACGACGCCAAAAGCCCGATATACGCGTCGTAACGGTAGCTGCGGTTTTTCTTTTGCCCGGTCTGTTCAGTGACCAGCGCCAAGTCCTCCAGCACCTTGACCGCTGCATTGGCGGTAGGAAATGTGGTGCCCAGCTTCTGGCGCACTTGATCAATATTGAAGCGAGGCATCATGGGCAGCATCTCAAACAAACGGTAGCTTGCGGGTCCGGCTTTGGGAGACGCCAGCAAGCGGCGGCGGTCGGCGCCGAGCAGCGTCGCAATGGCCACAATGCTGCGCTCGGCATCCTGCGCGGCTTGCGCTACGCCTTCCAGAAAAAAAGTCACCCAGCCCTCCCAATCGCCCTCGGTGCGCACCATGGAGAGGCGGCGGTAATACTCCGACTGGTGCTGCTTCAGGTAGCTGCTGAGGTACATCAGCGGCTCGGGCAACAGGCCCCAGTGCTCCAGCAGCGCGGCGATCAGCAAGCGGCCAATGCGGCCATTGCCATCGAGAAAGGGATGAATCGTCTCAAACTGCTGGTGAATCAGTGCCGTCTTCACCAGTGCGGGCAGTGGCTGCGATTCATCATGAATAAACCGCTCCAGGTCTGCCAGTAATTCAGGCACCCGTTCGGGCGGTGGCGGCACAAACACGGCATTGCCGGGCCGGGTGCCGCCGATCCAGTTCTGTGAGCGGCGAAGCTCGCCCGGCTGCTTGCCCTGACCTCTTGCGCCATCGAGCAGCAAGCGGTGCGCATCGCTGAGCAGGCGCACGCTCAGCGGCAGGCCCGCTGGGTCGCGCAGTTGCGCCTGCACCAGCCGAAAAGCGCGCAAGTAGTTGGTGACCTCTTCCACGTCGTCGGAGTTGCTCACCGCAAAGCCGGCTTCTTCGTCGAACAAGTCCGCCAACGTGGCCTGAGTGCCTTCGATCTGCGAGGTCAGCAAGGCCTCTTTGCGGATGGCGCCATAAAGCAGCCAATCCACCGAGGGCACCAGCCCGGCCACCCCCGACAGCCTTGCCAGCGCCAACTCGGCCACGCGGTTGGCCTGCACAAAGCACGCTGGCGCCAACGTGGGTTTGGCAGGGGGCAGTGGGCGCGGCACAAAAGCCCGAACGGATTCGCCCAGCGTGGTGGAGATGGCGTAGGTGCCGGTGCTGCGCATGGTGTGAAAGAGTTCTTTAATGGATGCTCTGGATATTAAAGCATTCTTTAATAGAATATGCCACCATGAACTTCACGCCGGCACATCGCGCCGCCGCCGAATAGCTCGGCCGCTTCGCGCTGGGCCACTTCCTGAAGCCAGCCCAGGGTCTCCTGTTCGAGTTGGTCTTCGGTCATGCCGTCTGCACCCAACCCATCTCAGATGCAACGCGCTCAACACCAGCTAAAAATACCCTGAAACTGGTTGAGCGATTCTGATCGCCTTCACGAAGGTGAGCACTCATAGCGCGTGCTCCAGCCACCTTGCCAAAGTCCAAGACCAGACGATCGACTTCGACCGACGGCTTGTGCCAACTGTCAGGATCATTGAACCGTTTGCGCAAGCTGGGCGAATCCAAATCGGGCTGAAGAAATGCCTGTGCCATGGCCCACAAGTCGCCTAGGTACCAGCTCTCCAACTCCTGACAAACAAGTCGAACGAGACTTTCCGGGCGGCCCGCCAAACCGCAGGCTGCGACATACCGCGATTTCAGGGCCATACAGTCACCGCTATCGTTGTCCCGGACGATCACAAATCGATCCCCTGGAATCCTCCACTCCTTCAGTTTGCGAGGAACGCTTTTGTCCAGATCACTTTTCCCTTGGTGTGGGACGCACATGAAATGGGTCCGATCCTGCCACCCCGCAAAGACCCGAGGCAGCAGTCCATCGAGCAGGACTTTCATGGAAGGCTCTTCCACCAAAAATATTAGCCGCCCCTGCATCAGTTCACCCCTTCAAACAGGCCTTGCTTCCATAGGTAGCCGGGCAAGTCGCCGGCGTCATACAAGGCGCGCAGATTTTCTGAGTCACCGGCACGGGTTACGCGCGAGAAACCGTCCTGCTTGCGCAGACAGTAAATTTCATCAAGGGTTAGAGCATTCAAAAAGTCTGGCGAGTGTGACGAAATGAACACCTGACCGCCGCGCTTCGCATACGACCGAAACTCTTCAGCCAGCTCAGGCAGTAACTCGGGATACAGTTGGTTTTCAGGCTCCTCCACCGCGAGCAGGGGATATGGTTTAGGGTCATTCAGTAGCACCAGATAGGCAAACATTTTTATCGTGCCATCGGACACATGGCGTGCAATGAACGGGTCCTTGAAACTCCCATCCTGAAACCGCAGGACGAGGCGCCCATCCTCAGTTTGTTTTGGCTCTACGACGGACACACCCGGAACTCTCAACTGCATCGATTTAAGGACTCGGTCAAAACGATCCCTATGGTGCTCGAATAGGTAATTCGCCACGAGCGGCAAATTCTCACCTTGAGTCGACAAGTGTTCTGCGAATCCGTCCTCCTGGCTCTGACGTGCATCCGACACATGAAAGTCCGAAATGTGCCAGTTCTCAATCATTAGGCGAAACGCGCTGGCCGCCTTGAATCGCTCGAATTGTCCGAGCCCTTTGATGGCCAGTATGTCTTGCGCATCAAGTTCTTGTTCTTCTCGTAGCAAGGCTTCTTCTGACTTGGAAAAGTCCTCTTCGTTCGTAATGGCATAACCTTTGCCGTATGCGAAGTCAAGAAAGTGAAAGGGCTTGCCGTTTGCACCGCGTTTGTATCGGAGAACTTCGCGTGCCACAACGGCGCGCCCCTTGTTGTCTGGTTCAATCTTTAAGACATACGTGACCAGGCGTTCATAGCCGGTAATTTCCAATCGAAACTGCAAAGTGAACTCGATGGGCTCATCAGCGAAGCCACGACTGGCAAGTTCTTTGTATCCCCCACGTTTAGACACGGCCTTGCCCACATTCATGGAAAGTGAATCCTTTAAGAAGGACAGCACATCAAACAGCGTGGATTTACCCGTGCCATTGGCTCCGACCAATACACACAAACGCGGAACATTGGTGAGCTTTGTGTCCCGGAACAACCGGTAGTTCTTGATTTCGATAGACTCGATTTGCATGGCGTTCACTTTCGGCGGAAGATCAGTTTCTGAATTTTGCCTGCAATGGCAGATCGCACAGCGGGCAGAGTCTGCACGGCGTACCACTCGCGGTCGGCGGCGTTGTCGAGCTGGGTCAGCAGCGTCACGATATGGAACCACGGCAATTGGGCAGCAGGCTGCTGCCCAAATCGGCCAGCCGGGCAATGCTGGGCGAAATACCGCATGTACTTGAGGTTGCGGGACGACCAGCCGCGCATGTCGGCGCAGGCATCCTTCAGGTCGAGCGCCAGCCGGTCAATGACCTTGGCGCCCCAGCCTTCGCTCTGCTGCCGCACCAAGATGTCGCGCCCGATGCGGCCATAGAACTGCACCAGTTCGGCGTTGACGGACAACGAGGCGCGTTGGCGGGACAGGGCAATCTGGCCCTTGAGTTGCGCCAGCCAGTCGGCGTAGCCCGAAGGGAGGGCCAGTGAGGTCTTGTCGGTGGGATTCATGCGAAGGCGTCCTCCAAAGTGGCCTCGGCTTCTGGCAGTCGCAA
>CAIMSP010000052.1 GCA_903844215.1 uncultured beta proteobacterium
AAAAACTCGGGCATCGACAGCCCCGGCTGAAATTGGATTCGATTCATCGCCATTGCGCACTCCTTCTTGATGAGATGGAGTGCAGGGTAGACCGCCAGTGGCTCACCACGTGAGCCTGGCTGACGATCATTGCTAATCAGGACGCGGATTGCTCGTCGCAGAGCAAGCCGCCCCATGCACGAATTCAGATCGGCACTTACTCCGCTGTCCGCGGAGGACGCAACGCATAGGCGGATTCGCGGAGCGACTTGCGGTCGAGCTTGTGATCGCCGATGCGCGTCGGCCCCGTCATGACGCAGACGCGGTTGAGGATGTCCCCCGCCTTGTTTGGGCACTTGTACAGGGCCACCAGATCGCTCCCTGGAGCGTCGGCACTGTGGCAGTGCCACTCCAAGTCCGGAGGACGGTGATTCCTCAGGGCTTCGTGGCCAGTGCAGGGGTTGGCGCTGCCACAGGTGTCGCTGCCGCCACCTTGGTCGCACCCAGCCCCAGCCGCGCCACCGCAAGTTCACCCTGGCGTGAGTAGTCCAGCGCCTCGCCCAGCACCTTGGCTGCCTCCTGCGGCGCGTGAAAGCCCATCGAGTTCTCGGCGGCGATGAAGTCCAGCCGCCACTGCGCCTTGCGCTGCAGTTCCAGCGCCGCATTCAGTTGCTCGGGTGTCGCACCCGCCGCCTTGGCGGCCTTGATGGTGTCGATGAGTGCGGTGATGGCCACGCCGCCGCGTTGCAGCAGGTCGAAGTTGCGCTGCTGGATCTGGTCGACACGCGCCTTGATCTCCTCCTCGGGCAGCTTGTGGCAGGTCTGGCAGGCGCGGTTGATGTTCAGCAGCGGGCTGCGCACCCAGTGGTCGGAGACTTTGGTCGCACCGTCACGCTGATAGGGCATGTGGCAATCAGCGCAGGCAACGCCGCTGCGGGCGTGGATGCCCTGGCTCCACAGTTCGAACTCGGGGTGCTGGGCCTTCAGGATGGGGGCGCCGGTCTCGGCGTGCTTGTAGTCGAAGAAGCGCTCGCCATCGGGGAACTTGGTGCTGTCCCAGAATGCTTCGGTCTGCTGGGCGCTCAGCCCTTTGCCCCAGGGGAAGGTCAGCGGCAGCTTGGTCGAGCAGTAGTACTCGACGTGGCATTGCGCGCACACGTAGCTGCGCATTTCGCCGCGGCTGGCGTCGGTGTTGGGGTCATAGGGCTTGGCCTTGTCGCCAGCCCGCCAGCGTTCGATGGAGGCGGCAAACGGCGTCGGTGCATCCGACGTGGCCAGCCGCTGGATGCCCTGAATGAAGCCCGGCCGGGTCACGATCAGCTTCATCGTCTTGGCATCGTGGCAGTCGGCGCAGGTCACGGAGTGGCCGTGGCCCATGTCGTGCAGCTTCTTGTTCAGGTCTTTGTAGCTGTACTTGTAGCTCGCCTCGAAGCCCTTGATGGGATCGCCGCCGCCGAGTTCCTTGTACAGCGGCATCACGGCGCCGTGGCAGTGCAGGCAGGAGCCCGATTGCGGCTTGGTCAGGCGTTGCGTGTCCTCCTGGTCCTTGAGCATGAAGGCATGGCCGCGCCGGTCGCGATAGTCGATCGAAAAGGCATAGCCGAGAAACATCTTCTTCAGCCACGGGTCGCGATCGATCTTCTCCTGCGGCATGGCTTCGCTGCCGCCGTGCCCGCCGAAACGCGTGCGCGTGGCTTGCGCGGTCATCAGGTAGCTGTCGTATTGCTTGGGCCAGTTGATGCCCCACTGCGCTGGGTCGGTGGTGTCCTGGGTCACCTCCACCAGCCGGGTGGTGGTGGACTTGGCCTCCTGCTTGCGCTCGAAGATGTTCGTCAGTATGGCCGTGACGCCCACCGCCAGCAGCGCCGCGATGGCGACCAGGCCCACCAGCGCAGGCGCACCGATGCCGCGCTGGAACGTGTTTCTATGAGTCGATTCGTTCTTCAAGGAGACCTCCAGTTTCAGGAATGCGGTCCGCCCAGGCCGGCGCGCTCGCCATGCCCGACCGATGAGTGGCAATGCACGCAGGTGAACTCGTCACCGCGCCCGGTTTCGGCCGCCGCCTCGTGCACCAGGGCGCCGTGGCAGGCCAGGCAGTTGTCTTGCAGGATGCGGGCGTTGCCCGGCTTGATGCGGATCGGCTCGTCGAAGTCCTGCAGCGTGAAAGCCTTGGAGTGGTGATAGCCGTTCAGCGCCTTGGCCGTCCACTTGCCGAGAAAGTCGTGCGGCAGGTGGCAGTCAACGCAACCGGCGGCCGCATGGTGGCTGGACTTCTGCCATGAGTCGTACTGCGAATTCATGATGTGGCAGTTGGCGCAGACCTCGGAGTCCGAGCTCATGTAGGACAGCGCCTTGGCGTACACGAGCGTGTACCCGCCGATGCCGGCGGCCAGACCCAGGATCAGCGCGAGTGCCACCAGCAGGCCTGTGCGGCCGACCCGACCGCACCGTCGTCTCGCCAACGTCGTCATCGCAGGCACCATTTAAAGAAGCATTGAATATGCTTGTATTAAACTCGCGCTTGATTCGGGTGTGAATTGGCACGGCGCGGTTTGTTGATACAGCGCAAACTGGCTGACGACAATTACCTTGGCCGGCGTGTTGCCTCACGGAGGAATGTTACTCGTCGGCTTGTTGTCGTTGCGGCTCCTTCTTTGCCTCTTCAATGGTCGAAGGCTGTGGGCATGTGGTCGAAGGCGGCGACGGTGGGCA
>CAIMSP010000053.1 GCA_903844215.1 uncultured beta proteobacterium
GCTGGGAATCGCCCTCGGACTTTCATCCGGCGCCTGGGCCCAGGTCGCGCCCGCTCCCCCAACTGAACAGCCGGCAGCGCAGGACGAGGCCGCGAGTGCCGTGCGCCGCGCGCCCGCCGACGCCGCGCTCAAGCGTGTCGTCGTGACCGGGACGGCCGAGACGCAGACCGAGGAGAGGCGGCGTTCGACCGCCTCCAAGATCATTTTCGGGCGCGATGAAATCGAGCGCTTCGGCGACAGCACCGTGGGCGAGATTCTCAAGCGACTGCCCGGCGTCACGACCCAGGGCCGGCCTGGGCGTGGTGGCGCGCCACGCATGCGCGGCTTGGGCAGCGGCTATACGCAAATCTTGATCGATGGTGAGCCCGTGCCCCGCGGTTTTTCTCTGGACGATTTGTCGCCGGAGCAGATCGAGCGCATCGAGATCTTGCGTGCCCCC
This sequence comes from uncultured beta proteobacterium, assembly GCA_903844215.1. GTDB lineage: Bacteria > Pseudomonadota > Gammaproteobacteria > Burkholderiales > Burkholderiaceae_C > CAIKVZ01. The sequence continues at coordinate 440 of CAIMSP010000053.1, forward strand.
ACGGCCGAGACCGGCGCCCGCGCCATCGCCGGCACCATCAACATCATCACGCGTGGCGGCTACAGCAAGCGCATCAACGAGTTGCGCCTGGCGCTGGGTCTGGAAAACGGCCACCAGCAGCCCAGCGCCGCTTGGACGCGCAACGAGACGCTGGGCAACTTCAATTACAACCTGAGCCTGTCGGCGAATCGTTGGGAACGCGCCAACGACAGCACCGGCCTCACGCGCACGCAGAACCTGGCCACGGGGGATGTGATCGAACAGACCGAAGTCAATCAGAGCTCGGGGGCGCGCAACTCGGTCCACGCCAATGCCCGACTGCAGTGGCGCGATGAGCGCGGCAACACGCTGGTGCTCACGCCCATGTTCGTCCGGTCCGAAGGCACGGGCTCCAGCGCCAGCGAACTCGAACAAACGGGTGGCGTTGCGCCCTACACGCACAGCGCTGGCACGTCGGACGGGCGCTATTCCACGGCGCGCCTGGGCGGGCAGGGGACCTATCGCCTGGAGCAGGGCGGCAACGTGAATCTGCGCTTTGGCCTGGGCCAGAGCGAATGGCTGGCGCACAACCTGAGGACCAACTATGACGTGACGCCGGGCGTCAACAGCCAGCAGGCGACCGGCTCGCAGCAGCTCGACACGACCTTCAGCAGCAGCGCCAAGATCACCAAGACGCTGGACAACGAGCACAGCCTGGTGAGCGGCATGGAGCTGGACCTGAACCGCCGCGTGGAAACGGCGAGCACCGTGCAGAACGGTGAAACCCCGCTCTCGGACTTTGACGGCGACCTCAGGGCGTCGGTGACGCGAGCGGCGTTGTATGCGCAGGACGAATGGGCGTTGACGCCGCAGTGGGCAGTGCATGCGGGACTGCGCTGGGAGGGCATTGACACGCGCGGCAGCCTGGCTGCCGGCGCGTCCGAGGTCAGCAACCGCTCCAACGTGATCACGCCGCTGCTGCACGCGGTGTGGAAGTTCGCGCCCGAAAGTCGGGACCAGCTGCGCTTCAGTCTGACGCGCAGCTACCGTGCGCCGGATCTGCAGAATCTGATTGCCCGACCCAGCATCAACAGCATGTTCGCCGGGCGCGGCGCGAACGAGCAAATTCATCCCGATCGCGCCGGCAACCCGCAGCTTCTGCCGGAACTGGCGACCGGTCTGGATGTGGCGCTGGAGCGCTACATCACAGGCAGCGGAATCATCACGGCGAACGTCTTCTTTCGCAGCATCCACAACCTGATGCGGCGCGAAACGGCGCTCGAGACGGTGCCCTGGGCCGATGTGCCGCGCTGGGTGTCACGCATGCAAAATATTGGCGACGCGAGCACGCGCGGCATCGAGCTGGAAGCCAAATTCCGCTTGAGCGATCTGCTCAACGACGCGCCCAAGCTGGACCTGCGCGCCAACGCCAGTGTCTTCTCCTCCAAGGTGCAAGGCGTTCCCGGACCGAACAATCGACTCGACCAGCAGCCCGACGGCACGCTCAACGTCGGCGCCGACTACCGCATCCCGAACTGGCCGCTGACGCTGGGCGGCAACGTCAACTGGACCCCGGGCTACAGCACGCGCCTGAGCGCCGATCAGCTGGCGCTGATCTCGAGCAAGCGCGTCGCCGACGCCTTTGTGCTGTGGACCCTCAGCCCGGCCTGGCAGTTGCGCGTTTCCGCCAGCAACCTCGCGCCTCGGCTGTACAGCGCCAGCGGCGTACTGGATTCTGTGAATTCGATCGGGCAGCCGAGTCGCACCGCGACAGACTCGCTGCAGCCGGCCTACACCCGTTGGCAGATCGGGCTTGAAGTCAAGCTCTAGCAGCCTGTCGGACTTTGCGCGCGGGACGCGTTGGAGCCCAACGGGGATGGATGCTAGCAGCCTGGGTTCGAGCGATTATCGATTCCATCTAAATTTCAGGGGGCAAATTACCGCTCGGTTACGGGTGCCAAATGCAAGCCTTTTTCTACGCTCTCTCCAAGCGGAAATGACGTCGGGCGCGGCCCTGTCAGTGCTTACCCTAGGCTCGATCACGCTGAATGCTTGAATACTATGCCCGGTATCCAATTGGGGTACGGGTGTCGGGCGCAGTGGCCCTCGGTTGTTCAGGAAGGCCGCATGGTGATGAATTTGTTTTTTGCATGGAAGGCGCGTCGCAGTGGGGCAGGGCTTTCTTGGCCGCCAGGTGTTTCGTGCTTGTGCATCGCCTGCCTGATCGGGGCCGTTGGGTGTTTGCCGGTGAGCGCCCAGACGCCGACACCAGCCAGCGCGGCGTCCGCCCCCGCGAAAGACGTCGCACCCAGTGCGAGCGTGCAGCGTCAGGCCGACAGCGTGTTTCGTTGGATCAAAATCCACAGCGACAAGCCACGCAAGCCCACAGTCAAGCCCGATTTGGCGGCGCTGCCATCGGGCAAGGAGCTGTCCGCCGCTGGCGCTGCGGTGGTTGCAGCGGCGCCTCCTCGCGGCGTAGCGGCCGCTGAACAGAGCCCTGTGAACGATGCGGTGTTGCCGGTCGTCGCCTCGGTGGACGTGCCGGCCGCCGCCACGAATCGGATCGACACACTGGTGCAGCTCAAGCCGATTGAACAACCCAAGCCGGATTTTCCCGGCGACATCATGGCCAGGCTGGGAAAGGGTGGCGTCAAGCTGAGTTTCCTGGTTCAGCCCGATGGGAGCGTGAGCGCCCCGGAAGTCCTGTCCAGCAGCCATCGTCGCCTGAACCCGTCGGCCCTGGCGGCGATTGCGAAGTGGCGCTTCGAGCCGATTCAGGCGGCGCGCACCGCCCAGGTGGAACTCGGATTCGACCTGGACTGAGCGAGGGCGATCAAATCGTGTCGATGAAGCTGCGCAGCTTGTCCGAGCGGCTGGGGTGTTTGAGCTTGCGCAACGCCTTGGCTTCAATTTGACGAATGCGCTCGCGCGTCACGTCAAACTGCTTGCCCACTTCTTCCAGCGTGTGGTCCGTGGACATCTCGATGCCGAAGCGCATGCGCAGCACCTTGGCTTCGCGCGGTGTGAGCGAATCCAGGATGTCCTTCACGATGTCGCGCAGGCCGGCCTGCATCGCCGCTTCCAGCGGTGCCGTGTTGACGCTGTCTTCGATGAAGTCGCCCAGGTGCGAATCGTCGTCGTCGCCGATCGGCGTTTCCATGGAGATCGGCTCTTTGGCGATCTTCATGATCTTGCGGATCTTGTCTTCCGGAATCTCCATGCGCTCGGCCAGGATGCTGGCGTCGGGCTCGAAGCCAAACTCCTGCAGGTGCTGGCGGCTGATGCGATTCATCTTGTTGATGGTCTCGATCATGTGCACCGGGATGCGAATGGTGCGCGCCTGGTCCGCGATCGAGCGCGTGATGGCCTGGCGGATCCACCAGGTGGCGTAGGTGGAGAACTTGTAGCCGCGACGGTATTCGAATTTGTCCACGGCCTTCATCAGGCCGATGTTGCCCTCCTGGATCAGGTCCAGGAACTGCAGGCCCCGGTTGGTGTACTTCTTGGCAATCGAGATCACCAGGCGCAAATTGGCCTCGATCATTTCGCGCTTGGCATGGCGCGAAGACGCCTCGCCTTCGTTCATGCGCTTGTTGATGTCCTTCAAGCGATCCAGCGGAACGACCACGCGCGATTGGATGTCGGTGAGTTTTTGCTGCAGGTCCTGCACCGGCGGGATGTTGCGCGCCATGATGACGCTCCAGGGCTTGCCCGCAGCGGCCTGCTTCTCGATCCACTTCAGGTTCAACAGATGGGACGCCACCTTGTTGCCGTTCTTGTCGCGGCCGCTGAAGTCGGCGATGAAGTTGTCCTGCGGATAGCCGCACTTGTCAACGATGATGCGGCGCAGTTCGCGCTCCTTCTTGCGCACGTCATCGACCTGGGTGCGCACCATGTCGCACAGCTTCTCGATCGCCTTGGCGGTGAAGCGGATCGTCATCAGCTCTTCGGACAGCGCGGCCTGAGCCTTGACGTAGGCCGGCGTTCCGTAGCCTTCCTTGTCGTAGATCTTGTGCACTTTTTCGAACAGCTCGCGCATCTTGTCAAAGCGCGTCAGGGCTTCGCGCTTGAGCTCTTCGAGCTTTTTCGTCAGCGCCTTGGAGCCGCCCTTGCCGTCATCGTCGTCCTCGGCGTCGAACTCGTCAAAGTCTTCCTCGGCCACATAGTCGTCGGCCTCGTTCGGATTGGAAAATCCATCGACCACGGCGGTGATCACGACCTTGCCTTCGCGAATTTCCTCGGACAGGCGGAACACTTCGGCGATGGTGGCCGGGCTGGCGCTGATGGCTTCCATCATGCGCATCAGGCCGCCTTCGATGCGCTTGGCGATTTCGATTTCACCTTCGCGCGTGAGCAACTCGACCGTGCCCATTTCACGCATGTACATGCGCACCGGATCGGTGGTGCGGCCAAACTCGCTGTCCACCGTGGACAGCGCGGCTTCGGCTTCTTCCTCGGCCTCTTCTTCGGTGGCCGTCGTCGGTGCGGTGTTGTTCAGCAGCAGGGTTTCGGCGTCCGGCGTCTGTTCGTAGACGGCCACGCCCATGTCGTTGAGCATCGCGATCACGACCTCGAGCGTTTCCGCATCCACCAGTTTGTCGGGCAGGTGATCGGAGATCTCGCCGTGCGTCAGGTAGCCGCGCGTCTTGCCCAGCTTGATCAGGGCTTTGAGGCGCAACCGGCGCTTGGCCATGTCTTCTTCGGACAGGACGGTTTCGTCCAGGCCAAATTCCTTCATCAAGGCGCGTTCCTTGGCCTTGCTGATCTTCATGCGCAGCGGCTTGACCTTCTCGCCGTTGGCGTCCAGGACGACGACCGCTGCGACGGAGGGCTCTTCAGCGAATTCGGCTTCGATGTCGGCAAAGTCGTCCGGCGCGGCGATCGAGCCTTTGGGCTTGGGGCCGCGCTTGGCGCCAACGCGCACGGGCGCGGCCGCAGGGGCGGCCTTGGCCGGGCGACCGGCTTTTTTCTTGGCGGCGTCGGCGGCGGTGGCTTTTTCGGGGCTGGCTTTGGTCTTGGAAGTGGGCACGGTCGAGTCCTTCGTAGCGGGGCGTGATGCAGGCTGGGTAGCCGCGGGAATCACCTTGGAGGTCGGCTTGAGGCCAGTCTTGACGGCAGCCGTCGCGGGCTTCTTGGACTTTTGAGAAGGCATGGAATCACCTCACAGAGCAAAAAAAGAAACCGACAAAGGGCCTGCCGCCAAAGGCTTGGCGCGGGTCGCTTGACACAAGGATTTCCTCAGAGGCAAGAAGGGTGGGCGAACATTTGGTGTGCAGTCCTTGCGGTAGGGTGGCCGGTTGTGAACGAAGTTCATCGATGGGCCGTGTCCGGAGGTGCTGCTGTCGCTCTTGCCGAGAGATTGGTCTTGGATTGTACCAAAAATGAACGTAGTGATCAGAGCTCGGGTTCGATCGCCTTGAGTTCGAGTTCGCGCCGGCGTGCCTGCAGCGTGCGGTAGCGCGCCAAGGCCAGCGGATCGGAGCCGGCCGCTTCGATGGCCTGGGTTTCCTGCAGCTTGATGCGCTCGACCAGCATGCGGTTGAGCAGGGCGCGCAATTCACGCGCCGATTCCGCCGCCTCCACCGGTTCAATCTCGGGTTCGGCCATCAGGCGCAGGGCCAGGGTTTCGCACTCGTGGCCCTGCAGGCCTTCGCGCAGGGCGCCCCAGGACTGCGGGCCGTGCTCGTGCAACTGGCTCTCCAGCCACAGGAACAAAGGGCCGTGCGGCGCGGGCAGTTCACACAGCATGCTGTGGTCTTCATTCGACAGCGCGTCCCAGGCGCTGCGGTAGGTGAGCAACAGGCGTGCCGCGTGGTCTGCGCGCCCGGTCGGTGCCACCCGGCTGCGGCGCGGCGCAGGCGCGGAAAAGCGCGACGAATACGAGCCGGAACTGGCGCCGGGCTTGGCCTGCGAGCCCTTGTTGCGCTGGCCGTAGTCCGGCTTGGCGTTGGCCGCGCGCCCCAGCCACAGATCGGTCAACTCGCGCCCGCTGAGTTGCACCAGATCGGCGATGTCGCCCAGCAACTGGCGCTTGAGCGCGCCGTCGGGCAGCGCCATCCACAGCGGCCGGGCATTGCTGGCGAAATGCGCGCGCCCTTCGGCGCTGTTCAGGTCGCAGTCCTCGCGCGCGGCCTCGATCAGAAATTTCGACAGCGGCACGGACTGGCTGATGCACAGCGAAAAAGCCTCCTTGCCAAATTCCCTGATGTAGCTGTCGGGGTCATGCTCGGCTGGCAGGAACAGGAACTTGACGCTGCGCGTGTCGCTGGCAAAGGGCAGGGCGCCATCCAGCGCCTTGCGCGCCGCGCGTCGGCCGGCGGCGTCGCCGTCAAAGCTGAACACCACCGAGTCGGTGAAGCGGAACAGCTTTTGCACATGCTCGTTGGTGCACGCCGTTCCCAGCGTCGCCACCGCATTCGGGAATCCCAACTGGGCCAGCGCCACCACGTCCATATAGCCTTCGGTCACGAGCACAAAGCCGTGCTCGCGCAGCGCATTGCGGGCTTCAAACAGGCCGTAGAGTTCGCGCCCCTTGCTGAACACCGGGGTCTCGGGCGAGTTCAGGTATTTGGGCTTCTCGTCGCCGAGCACGCGGCCACCAAAACCGATGCACTCGCCCTTGACGTTGCGGATCGGGAACATCATGCGATCGCGGAAACGGTCGTAGCGCTTTTCCTCGTCCTCGCTCACGATCACCAGGCCGGACTCCACCAGCAGCGGGTCGTTGTAGTCGGGGAAGACGCTGGCCAGGCTGCGCCAACCTTCGGGTGCATAGCCCAGGTCAAATTGCCTGGCGATTTCGCCGCTGAGTCCGCGCTTCTTGAAATAGTCCACGGCCCGCGGCGAGTTCTTCAACTGGACCTTGTAGGCCGCGCAAGCCTTCTCCAGTACATCGGTGAGGGTGTCCTGCTTTTGGCGCTGCTCCTGGGCGCGGGCCCGGTCCTGCGGCGAGGAGTCGTCCTGCGGCACCTGCAAGCCATACTGCTGCGCCAGGTCCTGCACCGCTTCGACGAAGGTCATGCCCGCGTGGTCCATCAGAAAACTGATGGCATTGCCATTCTTGCCGCAGCCAAAGCAGTGATAGAACTGTTTCGCCGGACTGACCGAAAACGAGGGTGATTTCTCCCCGTGAAACGGACACAGGCCCATGAAGTTGGCCCCGCCCTTCTTCAGTTGGACGTAGCGGCCCACGATGTCCACGACATCGGTGCGGGCCAGCAGTTCCTGGATGAAGCTTTGGGGAATGGACATGAGGGGGGTATTGTTGCCGCAATACCGAAGTCTGCTTTAACCTGAAAGTGAGCGCGCTGCACCAGGCGGCGCCAGATCGGCGGCGCAGGGGAGGGTCAAGCTGCCCACGCACAAGCGCTTGGCCGCCAGCACGGCGCGCACCGTGGCCCGCGCCGTGACCTCGGCCGCCATCGTGCCGAGCAGCAGCAGACTCAAGGTTTTACCGGATTGGCCGGTGCCCAGGGCGAACAGCGTGTCGCCGTCGAGTTGCGTGTGCACCGGGTTGATGGCCCGCGCCAATCCGTCGTGCGCCATCAGCGCCAGGCGCTGCGCCTGCGCTTTGCTGATGACCGCGTCGGTGGCGATGACGCCGATGGTGGTGTTGGTGCCGGCCAGCAGCGGCGCGCCCATTTTCCCTTGCAGCAGGGCGCGCCGACTGTCGAGCAACTTGTGCCCGCGTGCCGTGCTGCGCGCGCCGGCCAGGATGGCGCCGCTGTCGGGGTCGAGCACGTCGCCCACGGCATTGCAGGCGATGAGTGCGCCCACGGTCACGCCCTCGAGGGTGATGGAGGCCGTGCCCACGCCGCCCTTCATGGCGCGCGCCATGCCGAACAGTTTGCCCACGCTGGCGCCGGTGCCGGCGCCGACATTGCCTTCGGCGGGTCGCTGCTTGGATGCCGCAGCACAGGCCTGGTAGCCGGCCTGCGCGTCGGGGCGGATGCGGGCGTCGCCCACCATCAGGTCGAACAGCACGGCCGCTGGCACCAGCGGCAAGCGGCCCACGCCCACGTCGTAACCCACGCCCTGTTCCTCAAGCCAGCGCACCGCGCCGGTGGCCGCTTCCAGACCCCAGGCGCTGCCGCCTGAGAGGACGATGGCGTGGACCTTGTCCACCAGATTTCCGGGTGCCAGCAAATCGGTTTCGCGCGTTCCCGGCGCCGCGCCGCGCACGTCCACGCCGCCCACGGCGCCGTCGCGCGCGATGATGACGGTGCAGCCCGTGGGCCTGCGTGCATCGCTGAAGTGACCGACTTCAATGCCGGCGACCTGGGTGATGCTGCCCGCTGCACGAGCGGAACCTAAGCTGACTTTTTTCTTCTGGCGTGTCATGGCTTTCATTATCCATGGCGGGCGAAGGTCGCCAACCGCATGGGATTCAGGCGCGCGCCAGTTCCCACTGTTTCACCAGCGCGTAGAGCGCCGGGATCACCGCCAGCGTGAGCACGGTGGAGGAGATCATGCCGCCCACCATGGGTGCGGCGATGCGGCTCATCACCTCGGAGCCGGTGCCGCTGCCCCACAGGATGGGCAACAGGCCGGCCATGATGGCGACGACGGTCATCATCTTGGGGCGCACGCGCTCCACCGCACCTTCCATCACGGCGCTGTACAGGTCATCCATGCCGGGCGCGCGCCCGGCTTCATGGCACTGGCGCTTGACCGCTTCCCAGGCGTGATCGAGGTAGATCAGCATGATCACGCCGGTCTCGGCCGCCACGCCCGCCAGCGCGATGAAACCCACGGCCACGGCCACCGACAGGTTGTAGCCCAGCGCCCACATCAGCCAGACGCCACCGACCAGGGCGAAGGGGACCGAGAGCATCACGATCAGCGTTTCGCTGATGCGCCGGAAGTTCAGATACAGCAGCAAGAAGATGGTGAGCAGCGTCACGGGAATAACGACCTTCATCTTCTGAAAAGCCCGCTCCATGTACTCGAACTGGCCGCTCCAGGTGATGTAGTAGCCGCTGGGAAACGTCACTTGCTGCGCCACGGCTTGCTTCGCGTCGGCCACGTAGCCGCCGATGTCACGATCCCGAATGTCCACGAAGATGTAGGCCGAGAGCAGGGCGTTCTCGGTGCGGATGCCGGGTGCGCCCTTGGCCAGCACCACCTTGGCAACTTGGCCCAGGGGAATCATGGCGCCGCCCATGGTCGGTATCAGCACGTCACGCGCGATGCTCCGGGGGTCGCTGCGCAGTTCGCGCGGATAGCGCACGGCCACGCCGTAGCGCTCGCGTCCCTGCACCGTGGTGGTCACGGTTTCGCCGCCCAGGGCGATACCGACCACGTCGAGCAGGTCGCCCACCGCCAGGCCGTAGCGCGCGAGTTGTTCGCGATCGGGCTCGATGTTGAGGTAGTAGCCGCCGGTGATGCGCTCGGCGAAGGCGCTGCTGGTGCCGGGGACGGTCTTCACCACGGACTCGATCTGCTTGGCCAGTCGCTCCATTTCCTCCAGGTCTTTGCCGAACACCTTGATGCCGATGGGCGTGCGGATGCCGGTGGACAGCATGTCGATGCGCGCCTTGATCGGCATGGTCCAGGAGTTGGCCACACCGGGGAACTGCAGCGCGCGGTCCATCTCGGCGATGAGCTGGTCCAGGCTCAGCCCGGCGCGCCATTCGCTCGCGGGTTTGAGGTTGATCACGGTCTCGAACATCTCGGTGGGCGCCGGGTCGGTGGCGCTGTTGGCGCGCCCCGCCTTGCCGTACACCGAGGCCACTTCGGGAAAGCTCTTGATGATCTTGTCCTGCGTCTGCAGCAGCTCGGCCGCCTTGGTGATCGACATGCCCGGCAGGGAGGTCGGCATGTACAGCAGCGAGCCCTCGTTCAGCGTGGGCATGAACTCGGAGCCCAATCTGGACGCCGGATAGTAGCTGGCGAGCAGCACCAGCAGCGCGGCGGCGATGGTGAGCTTTTTCCAGCGCATGACGCCGGCGATGAGCGGCCGATAGGTCCAGATCAGCAAGCGGTTCACCGGGTTCTTCGCCTCCGGCATGATCTTGCCGCGGATGAACAGCAGCATCAGCACCGGAACCAGCGTGACCGAGAGCATGGCCGCACCCGCCATGGCAAAGGTCTTGGTGTAGGCCAGCGGTGCGAACAGCCGCCCCTCTTGGCCTTCCAAACTGAACACCGGCAGAAAGGACACGGTGATGATGAGCAGCGAGAAGAACAGCGCGGGGCCCACCTCCTGGCAAGCCGCCAGCATGGCCTGGGCGCGCTGCGGCGTGGTGTGCTCCTCGGGCAGGCGCTCCAGGTGCTTGTGCGCGTTTTCTATCATCACGATGGCCGCGTCGATCATGGCGCCGATGGCGATCGCGATGCCGCCCAGGCTCATCAGGTTGGAGCTCATGCCCAACAGCCGCATGGCGATGAAGGAGATCAGAATGCCCACCGGCAGCATCAGAATCGCCACCAGCGCGCTGCGCACGTGCAGCAAGAAGACGACGCACACGGCCGCGACGATCAGCGACTCTTCGAGCAGCGTGCGCTTGAGCGTTTCGATGGCGCGGTGGATCAGTTCGGAGCGGTCGTACACCGCTTGCACGCTCACCCCGGCGGGCAGTCCGGGGGCGATCTCGGCGATCTTGTCCTTCAGGTTCGCAATCACTTCGAGCGCGTTCTGACCGTAGCGCGCCATGGCGATGCCCGAGACCACTTCGCCTTCGCCATTGAGTTCGGTCACGCCCCGGCGCTCGTCGGGCGTGAGTTCCACGCGCGCGACGTCGCGGACCAGCGCCGGCGTGCCCTTGTCGCTTTTCAGCACCAGCCGTTCGATGTCGGACTTGTCGCGCAAATAGCCCTGGCCGCGCACCATGTACTCGGTCTCGGCCAGCTCCACGGCGCGTCCGCCGACATCGCGGTTCGAGTCGCGGATCACCTGCGCCACGCGCATCAGCGCGATGCCGTAGGAACGCAGCTTCACCGGGTCCACGGTCACCTGGTAGGTCTGCACGAAGCCGCCCACCGACGCCACCTCGGCCACGCCATGGGCCTGGGTCAGTTGGTAGCGCACATACCAGTCCTGGATCGAACGCAGTTCGGCCAGCGTCTTGTCCTTGGCCAAGAGCGCGTACTGGAAAACCCAGCCCACGCCGCTGGCGTCCGGACCGATCTGTGGCGTCACCCCTTTGGGCATACGGCCCGAGGCGAAGTTGAGGTACTCCAGCACGCGCGAACGCGCCCAGTAGATGTCGGTGCCGTCATCGAAAATGATGTACACGAAGGAGGCGCCGAAGAAGGAAAAACCGCGCACCACCTTGGACTTGGGCACCGACAGCATCGAAGTGGTGAGCGGATACGTGACCTGGTCCTCCACCACCTGCGGCGCCTGGCCCGGGAACTCGGTATAGACGATGACTTGCACGTCCGAGAGATCGGGCAGCGCGTCGATGGGTGTGCGCAGCACCGCAAACGCGCCCCAGAGCACGATGAACAGCGTGGCCAGCAGAACCAGGAAGCGGTTCTTGCCCGACCATTCGATGATGTTGGAGAGCATGGCGCGTCCTTGTCAATGCGCGGCGCTGGCCGCGGGCTTGGCCGCCGTGATCACCCATTCACCGGGCTGGCGTTGCACGAACTCGAACGCCACTTTTGCACCCGGCTTGAGCGCATGGCCCAAGGAGGCGTTGGCGAGCTTGAACTCCATCGTCATGGCTGGCCACTTCAGGCTGGCCACCGGTCCGTGGGTTAACGTGACCGTGCCGGCCTGGGCGTCGATGCTCTCCACCGTGCCCTGGGCCTGGTGGCCCGCCGCCTGGGTCGCCACCGCAGCGCTGGCCGACGCGCTGGGCGCAGCACCGAAGCCGGTGATGGCGGCCCGAAGGTTGCTCTCGGCATCGATCAGGAAGTTGGCCGCGACCACGACCTCTTCTCCCGCCGACACGCCCTGGAGAACCTGCACGTAGTCGTCGTTGCGCTCGCCTAGCCTGACCTCACGCGGCTCGAAGCGCCCGACACCGCGCTGCACCAGCACAACTTGGCGCGTGCCGGAGTCGATCACGGCGGAGACCGGCACCGTGACCTGCGCGGTGCGCGCCGGTGCGAGCAACTCCACCTGCGCGAACATGCCCGGCTTGAGCCTCAGGCCGGGGTTGGCCAGTTCGAAGCGCACTTGCACGGTGCGGGTCTCGGTCTTGAGCGTGGGGTAGACATAGCTCACCTGAGCAGCCCACACCTGGTCCGGATAGGCGTTGATTTTGACCGTGGCCTTTTGCCCCGTTTTGACCAGTGCGATGTCTTGCTCGAACACGTCGGCCATGACCCACACGGTGGACAGGTCGGCGATCTGGTAGAGCGCCTCGCCCGGCATGAAGCGCATGCCCTGCTGGGCCTTCTTTTCCATCACGATGCCGGCCACGGGCGAGAGAAAGCTCAGGCTGCGTTTGGTTTCTCCCGACTGCGCCAGCGCCTTGATCTGGAGCTCGGACATATCCCAGTTGCGCAGTCGCGCCAGGCTGGACTGGGCCAGTTGCGTCATGCTCAGCTGAGCCGAGCCGCCCGCCTCCTTGAGCGACTCCACGCCTTGCGCGGCCAGTGCGTATTCGCGCTGCGCCGAGACCAGTTCCGGGCTGTAGGCCTCGAACAGCGGCTGGCCCTTGGCGACGATTTGGCCGGTGACGTTGACGTGCAGGCGTTCCACATAGCCTTCGAACTTGGGCGCGATGGCGAACAGGCGGCGCTCGTCGGGCTCGATGCGCCCGGCAGCGCGCAGCTGGCGCTGCAAAGTGCGCGCCTGTGCCGCTTCGCTGCGCACGCCGAGTTTTTGGATCTTTTCGGTGCTGAACTGCAGCGCTGCGGCGCTGCCCTCGGTGCCGGAAGTCGCCCCGTCCTCGCCCTCGTACACCGCGATGTAGTCCATTCCCATAGGGTCTTTCTTCGGCGTGGGCGAGGTGTCGCTCAGGCCCATGGGATTGCGGTAGTAGCGCAGCTTGCGCGCCGGCGCAGCGCCTGGCGCGACGCCGCTTGACGCGGCGGTTGCGACGGCGTCGCCATGGCCGCGCTGGCCCAGCCAGTAGCCGCCAGCGGCACCCAGCAGCGCAAGCGCCACTGCGCCCAGTGCAAGGACAGGCGTGGTCTTCATATTTCTTCTCCCAGAATTCGTTCGATCTCGGCGACCTGCAATTGGGCTTCCAACTGGGCCTTGAGTTGACTCAGGCGCGCACTGCGGATCTGCTTTTGCGCGTCCAGCAGCGTGGCGAAGTCCACCTTGCCGGTTTCGTAGGCCGCCAGCGCCGACTGAAAAGTGAGTTCGGCTTGCGGCAGCAAGCGCGTGCGCGTGAGTTCCTCGGTGCGCCGCGCCGCCTCCAGGGCCGACAGGCTTTGCGTGAGTTCGGTGAACAGCTGATTCAGCACGGCCTGGCTGCGCTCCTGTGCCGCTGCCAGCAGGGCTTGCGCCTCGCGTTCCTGGGCGCCGCGCGTTCCCTGCTGCAACGGGATGTTGAGCTCGAACATGAGTTCCCACTCCTTCACCTTGGAGCCGATTTGCGTCGGCGCCAGGCCGACGAGAAAATCCGGATAGCGGTTTTTTTGCACCAGGTCGCGGTTCTTTTGCGCGGACTGAAGCAGCGCCTGCTGCGCGGCCAGTTGCGGGTTGTTTGACGCCGCGCGCTCGCGCAGGGCGGCCCAGTCGAGTCGGCTGCCCGCCGGCAGGGGCGGCAGCGCCTGCGCCTTGGCCAAAGGCGCATCCAGCGGGCGCGCCAGCAGGGCGTTCAGGCGGATGTGCAGGTGGTGATGCTCCATCTCCAGCGCAATCTGTTCCGCGCTCATCCCGCCTTGCTCCACCTGCGCGCGAATCACGTCCTGCTGGGCCGAGAGTCCGCCGGCGTAGCGCGCCAGTGCGGCTTGCTCCAACTGCGCCATCAGCACCAGGTTCTCGGCCACCAGTTGCTCGCTGCGCTGCACGACATAGAGCTGAGCGTAGGTGGACTTGATGCGACTGGCGAGCTCGATCCAACTGCCTTGGGCGCGGCCCTTGGCGCCAAGCGCATCCTGCTGCGCGATCTCGCGCTTCAAGTCGCGTTTGCCGAACCAGGGCACATCCTGCATCCACTGGTAGCTGGTTCTGCCGACCCGTGCCGGCAGCAGCGAAGGGTTTTGCTCGCCCGCGCGGGTGATGTCGCTCAAGGTGGTGCGCAGGCGCGGATCGGGCAGGGCGCCCGCCACTTCGACGCGCTCCTGCGCGGCCTGCGCTTCATAGCGCATCGCGGCGAATTCCGGGTTGTGTTCGCGCGCGTAGCTGAGCAAGGATGCCAGGTCGCCGCCGGGCAGTGGCTGCTGCGCGTACAGCGCGCTGCTGCAGGCCAGCGCGGCCGCCAGCAGCAGCTGGCGTGCGATCGGGGCGGCTGTCACGGCGCGTCCTTTTGCACACGCGTGAGCAGCAAGGCGCCGTCGGCCTCCTCGGCGTGGAAGTGCAGCTTGTCGCCCAGCTTCAGGTTCGACAGCAGGCTGGGATCCTTGACGCGAAACTCCATGGTCATGGCCGGCATGCCCAGGTTCTTGATGTCGCCGTGCTGCAAGGTGACGCGCCGCTTTGCCAGGTCAATTTTTTTCACGACGCCCGGCGTCAAGGCCGCGCTGAGCTCAGGGCTCTTGGCCGGTGCCGTCTGGGGCGGCGCGGGCTTGGTGCTCTGGGCGTTCAGCGCGGGCGTGCACAGCGCCGCCAGCAGGGCGAAAGCGAGTGGGTGGGGCAGTTTCATGGTTCATCGACTCCGACAGGTTCAACCGGCGGCGCCGCGCGTGCCCGAAGGCATGAGACGGCGCCATGGGATCACTGCGACCATGCATCGGCGCAGCGGGTCAAGGCCCAGAGCGAGTCCGGTTTGCGGACGAGCTGGGGCCCTGAAACTCAGGCGATGGGTGGCTTGACGCTGAGCGCGCGCTCGGCGCTGGCAAAGCGGGGTGTGACCAGGCGGGCCACGATGCGGGCCGGGTCCAGCAGGATCTGGATGGTTGCGCTGGCTTCCAGGGCCAGTGTGTGGCAGGCTTGGCACAGGCTGCAGCCGTCGTCCTGATGGCTCGCGTCGTCCTGCGCCATCTCGGTGCCGCCGGGGTGCAGGGCACAGTCGTGCTGCGAGTCCGCGTGGGCTGCGGCTTGCAGCAGCGGCGTTGCCGCAGCCTGTGCCATGGCGTCGCCGACCCAGCCGCGCAGCGGGAGTAGGACCATCATGAGGGCGATGACAAGGGCGCGCATGGGGGCAATGATACGGCGTCAGGACCCAGGTTCAATTGACGAAAGTCAAGCTCAGGGATGCACGCCCTGGGGCAAGGCCAGGCCCTTTTGCGCCATGACCTCGCGCAAGCGGTCCGGATAGTCGCTGATGATGCCGTCCACGCCCCAGTCGATGAGGCGCTGCATCTGGGGTTTCTGGTTCACGGTCCAGGGGATCACTTGCAGGCCCAGGCCCTGTGCCTCCTGCACCAGCGCGGCGCTCAGGTCGTTCTGATTGGGCGCCCAGATGATGCCTTGGGCGACACCGGCGCAGGCGCGCACCAGACGCGGCACCGAGCCGCCATGGTCCGCCAGCAGATGGCCTGCGGTCCAGCTGCCGTCCTTCAGGGTATTGAAGCTCGGTGCCTGGATCGTGAGATACATGGTGCGGATGCGCGGCTCCATGCTGTGCAACAGCTCCAGCGTGCGCCAGTCAAAGCTTTGCACCATCACGCGATCGGTCATGCCCGCTTCGCGGATCACCTTGAGCATGACGGCGACAAAGGCCTCGGGTGCCAGCGTGCTGTGCGGATGCTCCGGGTTGATCTTGGTCTCCATGTCGAAATGGACGTCGTGCGCGCCCATGTCCTTGACCAGCTGGAACACTTCGGCCAGGGTCGGGATGCGCTCGGCGTCGCGCGGCTGCTGCTCGGGGAATTCGCGCCCATACGGGTGCGACGGGTTGAAACGTCCGACGTCATAGGTCTTGAGCTGCGCCAGCGTGAGCGACTTGATCAGCGGCTCGTTCTTCGTGAGCCACTGCCCTTGAGCGTCGCGCGTGAAGGCCGGATTCAGCGCCGGGTCGTGCGAGATCACCGGCACGCCGTCGGCCGTGATGGCGATGTCCATCTCCAGTGTGGTCGTGCCCAGGCGAATGGCGTTCTCGAACGACGCCAGCGTGTTCTCCGGCCTCAGGCCGCGCCCGCCGCGATGCGACTGCAGGTCGAAGGCCGGCGCCTGCAGCACTGCCAGGGCGAGCCAGGCCAGGGCCCAACGCGCCAGCCTGGAGGCGCGCATGTTCAGTGGCCCAAGATCTTCGACAGGAAGTCGCGGCTGCGCTCGTTTTGCGGGTGGTTGAAGAAGTCGTGCGGGTTGTTCTGCTCGACGATCTGACCCTGGTCCATGAAGATCACGCGGTCCGCCACGGCCTTGGCAAAACCCATTTCGTGCGTCACGCACAGCATGGTGATGCCCTGGCTGGCCATCTCGACCATCACGTCGAGCACCTCCTTGATCATCTCCGGATCGAGCGCCGAGGTGGGCTCGTCAAACAGCATGATCTTGGGCTTGAGGCACAGCGCGCGGGCAATCGCGACGCGCTGCTGCTGGCCGCCCGAGAGTTGCAGCGGATACTTGCCGGCCTGCTCGGCGATGCGCACGCGCTGCAGTTGCGCCATGGCGCGCTCTTCGGCTTCCTTCTTGGGCATCTTGCCCACCCACATGGGCGACAGCGTCAGGTTCTCCAGCACCGTGAGGTGGGGGAACAGGTTGAACTGCTGGAACACCATGCCGACTTTCTTGCGAATGTCGTCGATCGCCTTGACGTCGTCGGTGACCTCGACGCCATCCACGTAGAGGTGGCCCTCCTGGTGTTCTTCGAGTCGGTTGATGCAGCGGATCAGCGTCGATTTGCCCGAGCCCGAGGGGCCGCAGATGACGATGCGCTCGCCCGGTGCCACGTTCAGATCGATATCGCGCAACACGTGAAAGTTGTTGCCGTACCACTTGTTGAGCTTGTCAAATTTGATGATCGGTTCGGTCATGATGAAATTCTTCAATTGAAAGGAGTGAGCAACTTAGCGCGCCTTGCCGCGATTGACCTGTTTTTCGACCCAGATGCTGTAGCGCGACATGGAGAAACAAAAGACGAAATAGATCAGCGCGATGAACAGGTAGCCCTCGATCTTGAACGGGCGCCAGTCGGAATCCGAATTCAGCGCCATGGACATGGCCCCCGTGAGTTCATACAGGCTCACGATGGTCACCAGCGAGGTGTCCTTGAAGGTCGAGATGAAGTTGTTCATGATGCTGGGCACCACCATCGCCAGCGCCTGCGGCAGCACGATCTTGCGCTGCGTCTGCCAATACGACAGGCCCAGCGTGGCGGCCGCTTCGATCTGGCCCTTGGGGATGGCTTGCAGACCACCGCGGATCACCTCGGCCATGTAGGCCGCAGCGAACAGCGTGATGCCCACCAGCACGCGAATCAGCACGTCGATGCTGAAACCCTGGGGCATGAACAGCGGGAACATGAAGGAGGCCATGAACAGCACCGAGATCAACGGCACGCCACGAATCAGCTCGACATAAATGGTGCAGAAAGTGCGGATCGCGGGCAACTTGGAGCGTCGTCCCAGGGCGACCACGAGGGCGATCGGGAACGCGCCCAGCATCGACAGGGTCGCCAGCAACAGCGTCAAGGGCAGGCCGCCCCAGCGGTCCGTCTCCACTTTGACCAGACCCAGCACGTTGCCGTACATCAGGGTGAAGAAAACCGACAGCACGACCACCCAAAGGAGCGCCAGCCAGGAGCGCCAGAAGGCGCGGGTGCAACTGGCCACCAGCAGGCCCAGCATCAGGGCTGCGGCGATCAGCGGGCGCCACTGCTCCTCGTAGGGATAGCGTCCGAACAGAATGAGTCGGTATTTGGCCGCCACCACGCCCCAGCAGGCGCCTGCGCCCTCAACCCGGCAGGCGTCGAAGTTGGGCAGCCACGAGGCCCGAAACAGCGCCCAACTCAGGAGTTGCGGAATCAGATAGAGCAGGGCGCCGCCGACGACCAGCGTCATGATGGAGGTCACAAGGTCGCCAAAGAGGTTGCTGCGAATCCAGGCGACGAGGCCTTCGGACTTGACGGGCGCCGCACGCGGCGCAATGGTTTGAAAAGTTTGTGCGGTCATGATGGTTCCTTCATCGTTCCATGATCGCGGAACGATTGTTGTACCAGTTCATCAGCAGCGAAGTCGAGAGTGAGGTGCTCAGATAGACCAGCATCACGATGGCGATGCACTCCACGGCGCGTCCGGTCTGGTTCAAGGCGGTGTTCGCGATCGACACCACGTCCGGGTAGCCGATGGCCACGGCCAGGGAAGAATTCTTCGTCAGGTTCAGGAACTGATTCGTCATGGGGGGGATGATCACGCGCAGCGCCTGCGGCAGCATCACCAGGCGCATGGTCTGGCTGGGTTCCAGGCCCAAAGCGGCAGCGGCCTCGCTCTGACCGCGCGCCACCGACTGGATGCCTGAGCGCACCACTTCGGCGACGAAGGCGGCGGTGTACACCGTCAGGCCCAGCAGCACCGAGAGAAACTCGGGGGTGAGAGAGCCGCCGTGCTCGATCGCGAACTCGCCCTTCATGGGTGCGTCCAGCGCCGTGGGCGCACCGCCCGCGAGCCAACCCAGCAAGGCGCCTGCGATGCAAATCGCCAGCGGCACCCAGAACATGCTCTTGAGCTTGCCCGTGGCTTCGAAACGCTTGAACGCCCATTTTCGATAGACCAGCGCCAGACCGATTCCCGCGATCAGGCCGATCAGCGCCCACAGGTGGCCCTCGGCCCAGATCGGAATCGGAAAGCTCAAGCCGCCCTTGCTCAGATAGACCGGTCCCACGACCCAGGCATCCGCCGCGGCGGGAAGGACTTCGGTGAACAGCAAATACCACATCAGCAATTGCAGCAGCACCGGGACGTTTCTGAACAGTTCCACATAGGCGTAGCACAGTCCGCGCACCAGCGCGTTGCGCGAAAACCGCCCTACGCCCAAAAGCGTGCCCAGAATCGTGGTCAGAATGATGCCGGTGATGGCGACGCGCAAGGTATTGGTCAAACCCACCAGAAACGCCTGCCAGTAGGGCTGGGCTGAATCGAAGGGGAACAGGCTTTCGCCGATGTCAAAGCCGGCCGGGCCGGAGAGGAAATCAAACCCGCTTTGGATACCGCGGATCTGCATGTTGTGCAGGGTGTTGTGCGCCAGAAACCAGACCACGGCCACAATCAGCGTGATGGCGATCAACTGGTAGATCAGGCCTCTGAAGGCTTGGCTACGCCAGGACCAATTTTTCTTGGGGGGGGGAGACTTCATTGTCATGGGATGGGGCGCTGACAAAGGCGCAGGTTGTGAAAAATGCAGACCAAAAAACGCTGCTGCCAGTACAAAGA
>CAIMSP010000054.1 GCA_903844215.1 uncultured beta proteobacterium
CGCAGCTTGGTCTCGTCCATATTGATCACCATCCTTGGATGATCAAGCCATCAGCTCAACTGCGAATCAGCTCCCTCAGGCTCATTTCTGGTTGGAAATACGTGCCCCCGTCAGGCTCATACCACGTTGGACAAGGCTGCCGATCCGCGCGGTCCCGGGTAAAAGTTAAAATCGGCCTTAGCTTGTCAGCCTAAGGTATTGATGCTATTGTTGTTTTCGATCTCCGAGGTCCAGGCAAGTTACCGCATATTGAGACCATAAATGCCCATCGATAAAGCTTTGAAGGTGAATCCACAGATGGAAAATACCCCGCGAATGCGCAAATCCGTTCTGGCTGCGTCCGTTGCCGTCCTGTTGGGTCTGATGGCCTCGAACGCCACCGCGCTTTCACTGGGTCGCCTGACGGTGCAATCAGCCTTGGGCCAGCCGCTTCGGGCCGAGATCGAGATTCCGGAAATCAATGCCGACGAAGCGGAATCCCTCAAGGGATCGGTCGCCTCACCCGAAGCGTTCAAGGCTGCGGGCCTGGAATTCAACTCGGCCATCACCAACCTGCAGATCACGCTGCAGCGGCGCGCCGACGGCAAAATGGTCTTGAAACTCAGCGGCGATCGCGTCGTGAACGAGCCCTTTATCGACCTGATCCTGGAAGCCAATTGGTCATCGGGGCGCACGCTGCGCGACTACACCCTGCTGTTTGACCCGCCCAGCTTGCGCGCAGCCGCCGAACCGACGGCGCCCCAAGTCGCCGCATCCGTTCCCGGCATGGCGCAAGTGCCACGGCCTGCCGCGCCAGCAGCGACGGGCGAACTCCCTGCCGCCAAGACCCAGCGCCCGGCGACACCGACTGCAGCCCCGGATGCTGCAGCGTCGCTGAAAAAGCCGCTGGCCGAGGGCGCAAAGCAAGTCACGGTACGCCCCGGCGACACGGCGAGCAAGCTCGCCGGAACCTACAAGCCAGCCAGCGTTTCGCTGGATCAAATGCTGGTGGCCTTGCTGCGCAGCAATCCGCAAGCCTTCACCGGCAACAATGTGAATCGACTCAAATCCGGCGCCGTGCTGGATCTGCCGAGCAGCGAACAGGCGCTGGAGACGCCGCGCGAGGCGGCAGCCCAGACGGTGCTGGCGCAAAGCAAGGACTTCAACGACTTCCGCCGCCATCTGGCAGGCGCTGCGCCCACGGCGGCACCGGCCACAGCCGATCGTCAAGCCAGCGGCAAGGTGCAGGCCAAGGTGGAAGACAAAAAGGCCGCAGCCGCCACGCCCGACAAACTCACGCTGTCCAAGGCCATGGCGCAAAGCAAGGCCGCCGAAGACAAGATTGCGGCCGAGCGACAAGCCAAGGACGCCACGGTCAAGGCGGCTGAGCTGGCGCGCAACATCGCCGAACTGAACAAAATCAAGAGCGGCGCGGCGCCGCTCAACCCGGCCGCTTCGGCGGCCCCGGCGGCGCTCGCAGCGCCCGCCGTGGCGGCGCTGGCGTCCCAGCCCAAGCCGGCTTTGGCCGTGGAAGCACCGGTGGCGGTGGCTTCGGCACCGCTCCAGGCGGCGGCGTCCAGACCCCAGGCCGCCAAGCCCGTGGCCAAGGCATCGGCGCCAGCGCCGACGCCAGAACCCAGCCTCATCGATGGCCTGATCGAAAATCCCCTGATCCCCGGCGCCGGGCTGCTGATTGTGGGTTTGCTCGCGGGCTTTGCGGTGCTGCGCTCGCGTCAGAACAAGCGCGCGGCGCGCGGCGAAAGCTCGTTCCTGGACAGCCACCTGCAGCCCGATTCCTTCTTTGGTGCCAGTGGTGGCGAACAGGTCGATACCAGCAACGACAGCGGCGTCAGCGGCTCGTCAATGATCTATTCTCCCAGCCAGCTGGACGCCAGTGGCGAGGTTGACCCGGTCGCCGAAGCCGATGTTTACCTGGCCTATGGCCGTGATCAGCAGGCCGAAGACATCCTCAAGGACGCTCTGCAAACCACGCCGTCGCGCGTGGCCATCCACGCCAAGCTGGCCGATATTTACGCCAAGCGTGCGGACACCGCCGTGTTCAACGCCAACGCCGCAGCCGCCTTTGGCGTGAGCCAGGGCCTGGGCGCCGAGTGGGAACATATTCGCGACCTGGGTCACGAGCTGGACCGGGACAACCCCATGTACCGCTCGCAGCCAGCGATTCCTCCGCTGGCCGAGGCGCAAGCGCCGCTCGCAGCCAAACCGGCGCCAACGGCGGGCCTGGACCTGGATTTCGATCTGGACCTGGACACCGCGTCCGATGCCGCCAGCGAAAGCGATTCGCCCAGCATGATGGGCGTTTTGCACGACTCCGATTTGGCCAGCGAACCGATGGAACTGTTCGACGCACCAGTCGCTGAAGCGGCCACGGCGGACCTCATCGCCCCCAGCGCAGCTGCGGCGTCGTTGCGCGAGCCACACCCCGTGGCGCCCAAACTTGACGATCGGGGGGATTTTGAGCCCGCCACCACGCCGCTGAAGATCAAGTCGCAACTGGCCACTTCCAGCCCGCCACCCGCCGCCGCACCCGAAATGCTGTCCTTCGATCTGGGGGCGCTGTCGCTGGATTTGGACCGCTCGGGACCGGCAACGCAGCCGGTGGAAGAAGCCGACACCGACACGCTCGACCCGCTTGCAACCAAATTGGCCCTGGCCAAGGAATTCCAGTCGATTGGCGACAACGACGGTGCCCACGCCCTGGCCGAAGAGGTCTACGGGCAGGCTTCGGGCGAACTGCGCGCGCAGGCGAAACGCTTTCTGACCGAGCTCGGCTTTGCTCACTCCGGCTTCGCCCAGTCCAAGTTCTGATTCGGTGCGGCTGGCGCTCGGCATCAGCTACAACGGCCAGGCCTACGAGGGCTGGCAAAGCCAGTTGTCCGGTCGCACGGTGCAAGACCGGCTCGAGTCGGCGCTGTCCCAACTGGCTTGCCGCCGCGTCTCCACCCTGTGCGCGGGCCGCACCGACGCTGGCGTGCACGGGCTGATGCAGGTAGTGCACTTCGACACCCTGGCACAGCGCGATCTGCCCTCCTGGGTTCGCGGCACCAACGCCAATTTGCCCCGCGACATCGCGGTGCAGTGGGCGCATGAGGTACCCCCCGAGTTCCATTGCCGCAGCAGCGCCCTGGCCCGGCGCTACGCCTACGTGCTGCTGGAGTCGCCGGTGCGCCCCAGTGTGGAAGCGCAACGCGTGGGCTGGGTGTTCCGGCCACTGGACGGCGACGCGATGCGTGCCGCAGCGGCCTGCTTGCTCGGTGAGCACGACTTCACCTCGTTTCGCGCCTCTGCCTGCCAGGCCAAGTCCCCGGTGAAAACCATGAACCGGATTCAGATCACGCGCCGCGGCGAACCGGGCGCGGCCTATTGGCGCTTTGAATTCGAGGCCAGCGCTTTTTTGCACCACATGATCCGCAACATCATGGGCTGCCTGGTCGCCATCGGTCAGGGCAAGTGCGCGCCCGCATGGATGAGCACGGTCTTGCAGGAACGGTCCCGCGACGCTGCCGCGCCGACCTTTGCCCCCGATGGCCTGTATTTTCTCGGCCCGCTGTACGCGCCGCACTGGGGCTTGCCCACGCGCACCGCCGCCTTCGATTGGCTGCCATGAATTGCCATTTCAGAACGCGCATCAAGATCTGCGGCCTGACGCGGGGGCAGGACGTGGACTGCGCGGTGGCTGCGGGCGCGGATGCCGTGGGCTTGGTGCTGTACCCAGCGAGCGCGCGCTTTGTCGATGCGCGGCGCGCGGCCGAGTTGGCGCGCCGCCTGCCGCCCTTTGTCACGCCGGTGCTGCTGTTTGTGAATGCCAGCGTCGCCGACATCGCGCTGGCCTGCGCGGGCGTGCCTGGCGCCACGCTGCAGTTCCACGGCGACGAGACGCCGGCGTTCTGCGCCGAGGTGGCGCGCCAACTGGGCCGGCCCTTCGTGCGCGCCGCGCGAATTCCGCTGGGCGACGACGCCGGCTTTAACTTGCTAGAATTTGCCTCTCACTACACTGATGCCCAAGCCCTGCTGCTCGACGCCCACGTCGAGGGTTACGGCGGCGGCGGGAAAACATTCAATTGGTCACAGCTGCCTCCAAGCGTCGACGCTCACCTCGTCTTGAGTGGTGGACTCAACACTGCCAACGTGATCGATGGCATCACGCAACTGCGCCCGCGCTGTAAATCGCTGGCCGTGGACGTGAGTTCGGGCGTCGAGTTGTCCAAAGGCATCAAGGACCCCGAAAAGATTCATCAATTCGTCGCGGCGGTGCGCGCCGCTGACGAGCAATTCAAGAATTCCCTGGACTGACAGCGGCATGGTCTGCCGGCTCAGACCCAGGTCCCAAGGCATCATCATGAGCAGCTATCAACAACCCGACCCCTCAGGTCACTTCGGCATTTACGGCGGCAGCTTCGTCAGCGAGACGCTCACGCACGCGATCCAGGAGCTGATCGCGGCCTATGCCAAGTACCAGCACGACCCGCAGTTTCTGGCGGAATTCGAGTACGAACTGGCGCATTTCGTGGGCCGGCCCTCGCCCGTGTACCACGCGGCGCGCATGAGCCGCGAACAAGGCGGCGCGCAGATCTTTCTCAAGCGCGAAGACCTGAACCACACCGGCGCGCACAAGATCAACAACACCATCGGCCAGGCGATGTTGGCCAAACGCATGGGCAAGCCGCGCGTCATCGCCGAAACCGGCGCCGGCCAGCACGGCGTGGCCACGGCCACGATCTGCGCGCGCTACGGCCTGGAATGCGTGGTCTACATGGGCAGCGAGGACGTCAAGCGCCAAAGCCCCAACGTGTACCGCATGAAGCTGCTGGGCGCCACCGTGGTGCCGGTGGAGTCGGGCAGCCGCACGCTGAAGGACGCGCTCAACGAAGCCATGCGCGACTGGGTGGCGAACGTGGACAACACCTTCTACATCATCGGCACCGTGGCCGGACCGCACCCTTATCCGATGATGGTGCGCGACTTTCAGAGCGTGATCGGCAACGAGTGCCTGACGCAGATGCCGCAGCTGCTCGCCGCCAGCGGCTGCCACAGCGCGCAGCCCGACGCGGTGGTCGCCTGCGTGGGCGGCGGCTCCAACGCCATGGGCATTTTTCATCCCTACATCACGCATGCGGGCACGCGCTTGATCGGCGTGGAAGCGGCCGGCGAGGGACTCGAGAGCGGCAAGCATTCGGCCTCGCTGCAAAAGGGCAGCCCAGGCGTGCTGCACGGCAACCGCACCTATGTGCTGCAGGACGAGAACGGCCAAGTGACGCAAACGCACAGCATCAGCGCGGGCCTGGACTACCCCGGCGTCGGACCCGAGCACGCTTTCCTCAAAGACATCGGTCGCGCCGAGTACGTCGGCATCACCGACACCGAGGCGCTCGCGGCCTTCCACTACCTGTGCCGCACCGAAGGCATCATCCCGGCGCTGGAGTCGAGTCACGCCGTGGCCTACGCCATGAAGCTGGCCAAGACGATGCGCGCCGACGAGTCGATTCTGGTGAACCTGTCCGGACGCGGCGACAAGGACATCGGCACCGTGGCCGACCTGAGCCAGGCCGACTTCTATTGCCGCCCCAGTTGCACCGGCCAAGGCGTCAAGGGTGCAGAACAAACCATCAAGGTGACACGATGAGCCGAATTCAAGCCACGTTTGCGGCACTCAAAGAACAAAAGCGCAAGGCGCTGATTCCCTACGTCACGGCCGGGTTTCCGTTTGCCGACATCACGCCCGAATTGATGTTGGCCATGGTCGAAGCCGGTGCCGACGTGATCGAACTGGGTGTGCCGTTTTCCGACCCTGCGGCCGACGGCCCGGTGATTCAAAAAGCCGGCGACCTGGCGCTGAGCTTTGGCATCGGCCTGCGCCAGGTGCTGGAGATGGTGCGCGTGTTTCGCCAGAGCAACCGCCATACGCCCGTGGTGTTGATGGGCTACGCCAACCCGATCGAGCGCTACGACCAACTGCACGCGGCGCCGACACCGGCACAGAGTGCCTTCATCGTCGATGCCCACGCCGCCGGCGTGGACGGTGTGCTGGTCGTGGACTACCCGCCCGAGGAATGCATCGCCTTCGCGCAGCAGTTGCGCGCGCACCAGATGGACCTGATCTTTCTGCTGGCCCCCACCAGCACCGAGGCGCGCATGGCGCAGATCGCGCAGGTGGCCAGCGGCTACGTGTACTACGTGTCGCTCAAGGGCGTCACCGGTGCGGGCAGCCTGGACACGGCCGCGGTGAGCGCCATGCTGCCGCGCATCCGCCAGCATGTGAGCATTCCCGTGGGCGTGGGTTTTGGCATTCGCGACGCGGCCACGGCGGTGGCGGTGGCGGCCGTGGCCGACGCCGTCGTCATCGGCAGCAAGATCATTCAGTTGATCGAGCGCCAGCCGCGCGCGCAGGTGGCGGCGGCGGCGGCCGGTTTCCTGCGCGAAATCCGCAGCGCACTGGACGCATAATCCTCCCAAACACCTCACTTTCATGCTGCGGCGGCGAAGCGCCCCGAGTCATGAAAGTTCGTTCGTTCACACCAAGACTTGCCGCAAGGACACGCACATGAGCTGGCTAGAAAAACTTCTCCCGACGAAAATTCAGCACACGGACCCGGCCGAGCGCCGCAGCGTGCCCGAAGGCCTGTGGGTGAAATGCCCGGCCTGCGACACCGTGCAGTACAAGACCGATCTGGAGCGCAACCAAAACGTGTGCCCGAGTTGCAACCACCATCTGCGCATCGGCGCGCGGGCTCGGTTGGACAGCTTTCTGGATGCCGAAGGCCGTTACGAGATCGGGCAGGAAGTGCTGCCGGTGGACGCGCTCAAGTTCAAGGACAGTCGCAAGTACACCGAGCGCCTGAAGGAGGCGCTGGAGAACACCGGCGAGACCGATGCACTCATCGTCATGGGTGGCGCCGTGATGAGCATGAACCTGGTGGCGGCCTGCTTTGAATTCGACTTCATGGGCGGCAGCATGGGAAGCGTCGTGGGCGAGCGTTTTGTGCGCGGCGTGCACACCGCGATCGAACAAAAGGTGCCCTTCATCTGCTTCACCTCCACCGGTGGCGCACGCATGCAGGAAGGGCTGCTCAGCCTGATGCAAATGGCCAAGACCAACGCCGCACTCACGCACTTGGCGAAGAAGGGGCTGCCCTACATCAGCGTGCTCACCGACCCGACCATGGGCGGCGTGAGCGCGGGCTTCGCCTTTCTGGGCGACGTGGTGATCGCCGAGCCCAAGGCGCTGATCGGTTTTGCCGGGCCGCGCGTGATCGAGTCCACGGTGCGCGTGACCCTGCCCGAAGGCTTTCAGCGTGCCGAGTTCCTGCAAAAGCAAGGCGCCGTGGATTTCATCTGCGACCGGCGTGAACTGCGCAAGACGATTGCCAGCGCGCTGGCAATGCTGCAGCGCCAGCCCGCCGACGCGGTGGCCTGACCCGGGGCTTCCCACAGGGAAACGGTGGCCGATCAGAACAGGCGCAACACCTCGCCCTGAGCCGAACTCAGGATGATCGCCAACACCTGCAGCAGCACCAGCAGCGCCAGCGGTGACAGGTCCATGCCGCCGACCATGGGGATGAGGCGGCGCAGCGGGCGCAGCGGCGGCGCGCACAGGCGCTCCACCAGATCGACCAGGGGCGAGCGCGTCTGCACCCACGACAGCACGGCGTAAACAATGATCAGGCCGGTCAGGCCCGACAGCACCAGACGCACCAGGCCAAACAAGGCCAGCACCGGCACCAGAGCGGCGGAGCCTTGGGCGCCGGCGAGCAGCCAGAGCAGGCCAAACTGCGCCAGTTCCAGCAACAGGGCGCCCAGCAGGCTGGCGGAGTCCACCGACCCGACGGCCGGCACGATGCGGCGCAGCGGCAACACCAGCCAATTGCTCAGTGCAAACACCAGCTTTCCGAGCGGATTGCCAAAGGGAACGCGTTGCTGCTGCATGTACAGGCGCAACAGGCAGGCGCCACCGATCAGGCCGGTGGCGACGTCGAGCAAAAGGGAAATGATTTGAGCGATCATGGCTGGGGGTGTTGTGGGTTGACCGGTATTCTGGCACCAAGCGGCGCCCGCGACGCGGGCGCCGCTGCGCGACGATCCGAAAAAACTTAAAGCGCAAGCTTCAGCGCAGGCCAACAACTGCCCGCAGGGCTTGTTGGGCCGTAGCTACAGCGCAAGCTACAGCGCAGGCCAACAACTGCCCGCAGGGCTTGTTGGGCCGCAGCTACAGCGCAAGCTTCAGCGCAAGCTTCAGCGCAAGCTTCAGCGCAAGCTACAGCGCAGGCCAACAACTGCCCGCAGGGCTTGTTGGGCCGTAGCTAAAATAGGCGTCTGATCCCTTGCTGCGGCCCCCATGGCGCTGCGCCTTTCTCCCGCATTTTCTCTCTTTCCGACATCACAAGTATGACCACCACGGCTGCCCCTGCTCAAGACGAAAACCAACTCATGGCCGAGCGCCGTGAAAAACTGCTGGCGCTGCGTGCGATGCAGGCCCAGGGAAGAGGCGTGGCCTTTCCGAATGACTTCAAGCCCAGCCATCGCGCCGCCGACCTGGTCGCAGCGCACCACGAGAAATCGACCGAAAGCTTGCTCGCAGAAGGCCACGTCGTGAAGATCGCCGGGCGCATGATGCTCAAGCGCGTCATGGGCAAGGCCAGCTTTGCCACGTTGCAGGACGCCTCCTTTGGGCCCACCGGCGGGCGCATCCAGATCTACGTCACGCGCGACGAAGTGGGCGAGGACGTGTACGCGCTGTTCAAGCACTGGGACCTGGGCGACATCGTCGCGGCCGAGGGGCGCGTCTTCAAGACCCGCACCGGCGAGTTGTCGATCCACGCGACCCAGGTGCGATTGCTCACCAAGAGCTTGCGCCCCATGCCGGACAAGTTCCACGGCATCGCCGACCAGGAAGTGAAGTACCGCCAGCGCTATGTGGACCTGATGACGGACGAGGCCACGCGCCGGCGCTTCGTGGCGCGCAGCCAGGCCGTGAGCGCGCTGCGCGAGTTCATGGTGGCGCACCAGTTTCTGGAAGTGGAAACGCCGATGCTGCACCCGATTCCGGGCGGCGCCAACGCCAAGCCCTTCGTCACGCACCACAACGCGCTGGACCAGCAGATGTTCCTGCGCATCGCGCCCGAGCTTTATCTGAAGCGGCTGATCGTGGGCGGCTTTGACCGCGTGTTCGAGATCAACCGCAGCTACCGCAACGAGGGCATCTCGGTGCGGCACAACCCCGAGTTCACGATGATGGAGTTCTACGCGGCCTACTGGAACTATCTGGACCTGATGGACTTCACCGAGCGCCTGATTCGCGACGCGGCGCAAAAGGCGCTGGGCACGCTGCAACTGAGCTACCAGGGCCGCGCGGTGGACCTGAGCCAGCCGTTCGAGCGCCTGACGATTCGCGAAGCGATCTGCAAGCACACCGAGGCCGCAGCGCATATCGACGACGCGCAGTGGCTCACCCATGCGCTGAAGAAGCTGGGCCTGAGCGAAGCCAAGAACAAGCTGGCGACGCGCTCGCTGGCGAGCCTGCAGGTGCTGTACTTCGAAGAGACGGTGGAAGACAAGCTCTGGCAGCCGACCTTCATCTGCGAGCACCCGACGGAGATTTCGCCGCTGGCCCGCGCCAACGACGAGCGTCCCGAAGTGACCGAGCGCTTTGAGCTCTACATCACCGGGCGCGAGTTCGGCAACGGCTTCAGCGAGCTCAACGACGCCCAGGACCAGGCCGCGCGCCTGCAGTCGCAGGTCACGGCCAAGGACGATGGCGACGACGAGGCCATGTACTACGACCACGACTTCGTGCGCGCCTTGGAGTACGGCATGCCGCCCACCGGCGGCTGCGGCATCGGCATCGATCGGCTGATGATGCTGCTCACCGACAGCGCCAGCATCCGCGACGTGATTCTGTTCCCGGCGCTGCGGCGTGAAGCTTGAGCTGAAGTTCCTCGGCGGTTACCCGGCGGCCACGCTGGCGCAGGTGCAAGACCTGCTGGCGCAAGGCGCTCTGGGGGACTTGCTGCGCAAGAAGTACCCGAGCGCGCACGAGGTCCGCACGGACCGCAGCCTCTACGACTACGTGAATGCGCTGCGACTGGAACACCTGCGCGGCGGCGAGCCGGTGAACAAGGTGTGCTTTGACAGCAAGCTGCAAATCATCACGCACGCGCTCGGGACGCACACCACGGTCTCCAGGGTGCAGGGCAACAAGCTGCTGGCCAAGCGCGAGATTCGCGTGGCCAGCCTGTTCAAGGACGTTCCCATCGAGTTCTTGCGCATGATCTGCGTGCACGAACTGGCGCACACCAAGGAGCGCGAGCACGACAAGGCCTTCTACCGCCTGTGCAGCCACATGGAGCCGCAGTACCACCAGTACGAGTTTGACCTGCGCCTGTACCTCACGCATCTGGACCGCGTCGGGCCGCTGGCCTGGGGCGCATAGCCTGGGGCTCGGACGATGACATCACTGCGCGAACTGGCGCTGCAAGTCGTGCAGCAATGCGACCCCTTGCGCAAGGTGGCGTTGACGCGCGAGTTGGTCGCGTCGGCGGCGCCGCTGGACACCGAGCGCCTGATCCCAGCCCCGGCGGGCCTTCCCGGCCGGCCGGCCCAGCCCGCTCTGGTGCCCCATGCGCAGCTCAAGCAGGCCTCGCTGGCGACGCTGCCGGGACGGGCCGCGCTGATCCACTCGGTGGCCCACATCGAGCTCAACGCCATCGACCTGGCGCTGGACATCGTGTGGCGTTTTCCCGGCATGCCGCAGGCGTTCTACCGCGACTGGATGGCGATTGCGAACGAGGAGGCGCTGCACTTCACGCTGCTGCGCGATCACCTGGTGGCGCTGGGCTTTGACTACGGTTCGTTCCAGGCGCACAACGCGCTGTGGGAGATGGCCGAAGCGACCCAGGACGACCTGCTGGCGCGCCTGGCCCTGGTGCCGCGCACGCTGGAGGCGCGCGGCCTGGATGCCTCGCCTGCGGTGAAGAACAAGCTCGTGGGCGCGGGCGACCACAAAGTCGGCAAGATTCTCGATCTGATCCTGCGCGACGAAATCGGCCACGTGGCCGCAGGCAACCGCTGGTACCGCTGGGTCTGCGAGCAGCGCGGCCTGGACCCGATCCGTTGCTACGCCGCACTCGCGCAGCGCTACAAGGCGCCCAAGCTGCGCGGCCCCTTCAATCTCGCTGCACGGCGTCTGGCCGGCTTCACCGAGCCCGAACTGGATGCGTTGACGGCGCTGCGC
Source organism: uncultured beta proteobacterium (assembly GCA_903844215.1). Classification (GTDB taxonomy): domain Bacteria; phylum Pseudomonadota; class Gammaproteobacteria; order Burkholderiales; family Burkholderiaceae_C; genus CAIKVZ01. The sequence goes on from CAIMSP010000054.1 coordinate 11,228, forward strand.
TGAACCAAGGAAGCTGTCGGGTTACGCCTTCGCGCTCGCCAACCCGACATCCAGCAAGTTCCAGGAACGTCATGGTGCTTGTCGGGTTACGCCTTGAAGGCTAACCCGACCTACGTTGCTACGATGCAAGGGGCGCCCTATCCCCGCGGATGGTGCTGGGCGTGCAGCACTTTGAGCCGCTCGCGCGCCACATGGGTGTAGATCGTGGTGGTGGAAATATCGGCGTGCCCCAGCAGCAGTTGCACCGAGCGCAGATCGGCGCCGTGATTAAGCAAGTGCGTGGCAAACGCGTGGCGCAGCGTGTGCGGCGACAGCGGCGCCGTGATGTGGGCGCGCAGCGCGTGCTTCTTCACGATCTTCCAGAACATGACGCGGCTCATGGCGTGGCCGCGCTGCGTCACAAACAGGTCCTCGGTCTGTTGCGGCCCCAGAATCAGGGCGCGCGCCTGCGCCAGATAGCGCTGCAGCCACAGGCGCGCGACCTCACCAAAGGGCACCAGCCGCTCCTTGTTGCCCTTGCCAAGCACCCGCAGCACGCCGTCGTTCAGGCTCAGATTGAAGTGCTTCAGCGTCACCAGTTCGCTCACGCGCAAGCCGCTGGCGTACATCAACTCCAGCATCGCGCGGTCGCGCAGTCCCAGGGCCAGGTCCACGTCGGGCGCTTCCAACAGCGCCTCCACCTGGGCCTCGGTCAGCGTCTTGGGAACACGCAGTGCCTGCTTGGCCGCACCGAGCTTGAGCGTGGGGTCGGTGCGGATGAAGCGCTCGCGCAAGGCCCAGCGAAAGTAGCGCTTGAAGACGCTCAGGCGCCGGTTCGCGGAGGTGGCCTTGGTGCTGCCGTGGCGCGCCGAAAAATAGCCGTTCAGATCGGCCTCGGCGCTGTCGTCCAACGCCTTGCCCTGCGCCCCCAGCCACTGAGCGTAGGCGCTCAAGTCGCGCCGGTAGGCGCCCAGCGTGTTGCGCGCCAGGCCGTGTTCCAGCCAGAGCGCGTCGATGAAGGCGTCAATACGGTCGGCTGCGGCGTGAGTCATGCGCGAAAGAATAGCCAAGGTGGCGCTTGCAGGGCGCTGGTTGCACCATCACCCCTGCGCGCTCCCGCGAGCGGGCGAGGGAGGTCATTCCAGCTTGAGGTGGGCCGATGCGACGACCTTCTTGTACACCTCGAACTCGGCCTTGATCTGCTCGGCGAATTGCTCCGGCGTGTTGCCGATGACGATCGAGCCGGTTTCTTCGATGCGCTTCTTCACCGACGGGTCTTCGAGCGCCTTGCGCACGGCGGCGTTGATCTTGTTCACGATGTCCCTGGGCATGCCCTTGGGGCCGTAGATGCCGTAGTAGGCCATGCGGTTCACCGGCTCCAGTCCGATCTCCTTGAAGGTCGGCACATTGGGCAGTTGCGCCAGGCGCTGGGGAGCGGCCACGACGATGGCCACGAGGCGTCCGCTCTGGATGAAGGGCATGGACGAGGGCATGTTGTCAAAGGTCATGGAGACCTGGCCGGCCACCGTGTCGTTCAGCGCCGGGCCCGCACCGCGGTAGGGGATGTGCGTGACAAAGGTGCCGCTCAAGTTCTTGTACAGCTCCATCTGCAGGTGGCCAATGCCGCCGGTGCCCGAGGACGAGAACGAGTACTTGCCCGGGTTGCGCTTGAGCTCGGCGACAAAGCCCGGGTAGTCTTTGGCCGGGAAGCTGGGGTGCACGGCGATCACATTGGGCGTGGCCGCGATGTTGATGATGGGCGTGAAGTCGGTGATCGGGTTGTACGTGATCTTCGGGTTGATGGCCGGGTTCGCGGCCGTCGTGGACACCGTCGCCATGCCGATGGTGTAGCCATCCGGGGCGGCCTTGGCGGTATCGGTGGCGCCAAGCACGCCGCCGCCGCCCGACTTGTTCTCCACCACCACGGTCTGGCCCAGCGCCTTGCCCAGGCCTTCGGCCACGATGCGGGCAATGATGTCGGTGGTGCCGCCGGGCGCAAACGGCACCGTCAGCTTGATCGGCTTGCTAGGGTAGCTTTGCGCCAGCGCGGAAGTGGCCGCAGCCACCAGGGTCAGCGTCAAAAGGGTGCGTCGAAACATGATAATTTTTCCTGACTGGTAGAAGAGGGAAGTCCGCCGCGCAGCGGCGCGTCGTGCGCTTTGAGCTTACACGCATGAGGGCCACTTGGGCCATCTGGACAAACCCGCAGACCCGGGCTGCGTTATTCTCAGGGCGTGAACTTCGCACAACTCCTCATTCCCGACTTTTCGCTGATCCTGTGCGGCTATCTGGTGTGCCGCTACACGGCGCTGAACCGCAGCGTGTGGCAGCAGGTGGAGAGCCTGGTGTATTTCATGCTGTTCCCGGTGCTGCTGTTTCAGTCGATTGTGCGCAGCCCGCTGGACCTGGGCGCGGCGTCCAACTTCATCGGCGCCGGACTGGCGCTGGCCGCGCTGTCGGTGGCCCTGGCCTATTCCCTGCCCTACTGGCCCGGGGTGGGCCGGCATATCGCGGCCCAAGATCACGCGGCCTCGGCGCAAGTGGCTTTTCGCTTCAACTCCTTCATCGGTCTGGCGCTGGTGGACCGGCTCGCCGGCAGCCAGGGACAGTCGCTGATCGCCCTGCTCATGGGCCTGTGTGTGCCGCTGTACAACGTGGCCGCCGTCTGGCCCATGGCCAAGCACGCGCAGCGCGGGCTGGCCCGCGAACTGGCGCGCAACCCCTTGGTGATCGCCACCGTGTCGGGGCTGGCGGTGAATCTGGCGGGCGGCCATATCCCGCAATGGATGGAACCCACGGTGACGCGCATCGGCGCCGCCTCGCTCGCCATGGGCCTGATGGCGGCGGGGGCCGGCATGCACCTGGGCCATCTGGCCAGCGCCAAGGTCCTCGCGGTGGCGGTGTTGACGCTGAAGCATTTCGTGCTGCCGCTGGTGGCCTGGGGACTGGCGCTGGCGTTTGGCCTCACGCCGGTGCAGAGCACGGTCTTGCTGGCGTTCTCCGCCCTGCCCACCGCCTCGAGCTGCTACGTGCTGGCGGCGCGCATGGGCTACAACGGCGCCTACGTCGCGGCACTGGTGACGCTGTCCACACTGCTGGCGATGCTCAGTCTGCCCTTCGCCCTGGGTATTCTCCTACCGACAATGGAAACGGTTCACTTTATACTGCGCCCCTGAGCCGAGCCGCGCCATGGGAGAGGGCTGCGCCGGCCTTCACAAGAAGTAGAACCCACGAGACGCCTCATGAAAAAATCGATTTCAGTTTGCGCTAGCTTGGCGCTGTTGCTCGCGCTGGCGCCGCTGGCCCAAGCCGCCCCGGCCGTCGATCTCGACGCCAAGGTCGAGGCGCTGCTGCAGCAGATGAGCATGGAAGAAAAGCTCGGCCAGCTCAGCCAGTACTCGGGCAGTTCGAGCGCCACCGGCCCGGTCAGCTTCAAGGGCGACCTCAAGCAGGACCTCCAGAACGGGCGCGTGGGCTCCATGCTCAACGTGCTCGGCACCCATTCCACGCGCCAGTACCAGGAGGAGGCGATGCGCTCGCGGCTGAAGATTCCGCTGCTCTTCGGGCAGGACGTGATCCACGGTTTCAAGACCACGTTTCCGCTGCCGCTGGCCGAAAGCGCCAGTTGGGATCTGGCCGCGATCGAGCGCTCGGCGCGCATCGCCGCGACCGAAGCCGCCGCCAGCGGAATTCACTGGACCTTCGCCCCGATGGTGGACGTGGCACGCGATCCGCGGTGGGGCCGCGTCATGGAAGGCGCGGGCGAAGACAGCTATTTGGGTTCGAAAATCGCCTACGCCCGGGTCAAGGGTTTCCAGGGTCGGCAACTCGGCGACCTGGACGCGGTCATGGCCACGGCCAAGCACTTCGCCGCCTATGGCGCGGCGCTGGGCGGGCGCGACTACAACTCGGTGGACATGAGCGAGCGCATGCTGTGGGAGACCTATCTGCCGCCGTTCAAGGCCGCGCTCGACGCGGGTGCGGCCACCTTCATGAACTCCTTCAACGACTTGAACGGCATCCCGGCGTCGGGCAACCGCTACCTGCAGCGCGACATCCTCAAGGGCGCCTGGGGCTTCAAAGGCTTTGTCGTTTCCGACTGGGGTTCGATCGGCGAAATGGTGGCGCACGGTTACGTCGCCGACGCCCGGGGCGCGGCCCAGTCGGCCATCACGGCCGGCAGCGACATGGACATGGAGAGCAACGCCTACCGCAAGCACCTGGCCGCGCTCGTGGCCGACAAGCAAGTCCCGGTCGCGCTGGTGGACGACGCCGTGCGCCGCGTGCTGCGCAAGAAGTTCGAGCTCGGCCTGTTTGACGACCCCTACCGCTTCAGCGACGGCGCGCGCGAACAGGCCGCTTTGAACAACCCGGCGCACCGCGCGGCGGCCCGCGACATGGCGGGAAAAAGCATCGTGCTGTTGAAGAACAGCCAGCAACTGCTGCCGCTGAGCAAGGACGTGAAGACCATCGCCTTCATCGGCCCGATGGTCAAGGCCAGCAAGGACAACCACGGCGCCTGGGCCGTGACGCTGCCCGACGTGGACTATGCAAAATTTATCGTCTCGCAGTGGGACGGTCTGAAGAACAAGCTGAGCGGGCGCACGCAATTGCTCTACGCCAAGGGCAGCGAGATCGAGGGCCAGAGCAAGGCCGGTTTTGCGCAGGCGCTGAAGATCGCCAAGCAAGCCGATGTCGTGATCGTGAGCGTGGGCGAGCGCTTTGACATGAGCGGCGAAGCGCGCAGCCGCTCCAACCTGGGCCTGCCGGGCGTGCAGGAAGACCTGGTCAAGGCGCTGCAGGCCACGGGCAAACCGCTGGTGGTGCTGATCAACGCGGGCCGGCCCCTGGTCTTCAACTGGATCGCCGACAACGTGCCCACCATTGTCTACACCTGGTGGTTGGGCACCGAGGCCGGCAACGCGATTGCCGACGTGCTGGTGGGCGACGTGAACCCTCGGCCAAACTGACCATGAGCTTTCCGCGCAGCGAGGGTCAGATTCCGATCTACTACAACAGCTTCAACACCGGCCGCCCCCAGGCCGCAGGCGCGGCCTCGGGCTACGTCAGCGGCTACATCGATCTGGATGGCACGCCGCGCTACCCCTTCGGCTACGGCCTGAGCTACACCGAATTCGCCTATTCAAATCTGCAACTGGACCAGCGCGTGCTGCGCGGCGACGAGAAGATTTCGGTCACGCTGGACGTGACGAACACCGGCCGGCGCGCCGGCGAAGAGATCGTGCAGTTGTATCTGCACGACCGGGTCGCCTCGGTCGTGCGCCCGGTGCGCGAGCTCAAGGACTTTCGCAAGATTCGCCTGGAGCCGGGCCAAACCCAGACCCTGCACTTTGTCATTGATCGCGAGACGCTCTCCTTCTACAACGCGCAACTGCACTGGGGCGCTGAAGCCGGCCAATTCGATCTGATGATTGGCGCCTCGGCCGCCGACATCCGTTTGCGCACGACCTTCGAGCTGGCACCCACCGGCAGCGCAGGCACGCACTCCATGCTGCACACCCAGGGCACGCGCTGGGTCCAGGCCGACGGCACGCCGATCGCGCTCAAGGGCGTGAACCTGGGCAACTGGCTGCTGCCCGAATTCTGGATGATGGGCTATGGCGAGAACGCCAAGGTGAACGACCAGTGCACGCTCGAAGCCGTGCTCGACCAGCGCTTTGGCGTGGCCCAACGCCAGCGCCTGATCCAACTGCACCGCGACCACTGGATCACGCCGCGCGACTGGGACCTGATCCCGCAGTTCGGTCTGAACCTGGTGCGCCTGCCCTTTCTGTGGAGCGTGGTCGAGGACGAAAACCAGCCGCGTCATTTGCGCGCCGATGCCTGGCACTACCTGGATCAGGCGATCGAGCAGGCCCGGGCGCGCGGCCTGTACGTGATCCTCGATCTGCATGGCGCCGTGGGCGCGCAGGGCACGGAGCACCACAGCGGCTGCGCCGGCAAGAACCTCTACTGGAGCACGCCCGAGTACCAGGAACGCACCGACTGGCTATGGCGCCAGATCGCCGCGCGCTACAAGGACGAACCCGTGGTCGCCGGCTACGACCTGCTGAACGAACCCTGGGGCAGCAGCGCCGAGCAGTTGGCCGAGGTCGTGAAGAAGCTCTACACCAGCATCCGCGAAGTTGACGCCAAGCACATCATCCTGCTGCCCGACCACCCCAAGGGCATCGCCGCTTACGGCAATCCCCGGGCCCAGGGCATGCGCAACGTGGCGTTTGAAACCCACCCCTATCCCGGCTTCTTTGGCTGGGCCAAGCCCGGCATGCCGGTGCACCGCGACTGGCTTGGCTGCCTGCCCGAAGGCGGTGGCGTCTGCGACTGGCAAAAACGCATGGCCGCGTTGGATACGCCGCTGTACATCGGCGAGTTCCAGCCCTGGGCCGACTTGGAGCCCGAACTCAGTGGCCAGATCACGCGCGCCAGTTTCGACCGCTACGCGCAACTGGGCTGGGCCAGCACGGCCTGGTCTTACAAGAAGTTCAGCCGCGCCGGTGGTGACGCGCCAGTGAACTGGGGCCTGGTGACGAATGCCAAAGGCGCGGCCCTGCCCGAGATCGATTTTGAAAAAGCCTCGTTGTCGGAGATCGAGGCCTTCTTCAAGCTGTTCGGCAGCATTCCCTACCAGGTCAACACCCCGGTCATGAAGTGGATGAACAGCGCCATCGCGCCGCAGCCGTTTCAGGCCAAGTGAGGGCTGCGGCTCAGGGCAGAAGCAACTGCACCAGCACCGGGAAATGGTCCGAGGCGTAACGCCCGTTGTACCGCTCGGTGATGATGCGGTGCGATTGAACTTGCACGCCGGGGCTGACAAAAACATAGTCGATCTTGTTGTCCGGCTGCAGGTCGGCGCCAAAGCCATTGAAGCTGATGGAGCCGCCGGCCAGCGGCGTGCGTGACACGGCTGCGGCGTCCTGCAGGCGCTGCGTGAGCCAGCGATAGCCCGCGAAATCGGTGTTGGAATTGAAGTCGCCGCTCAGGATCACGGCGCCGTTCTCACCCAGGCCCTGCACCGTCGCCGCGATCAGTCGGGCGCTCTCGTCGCGCGCGCGTTTTCCGATGTGATCGAAATGCGTGTTCAGAAAGTTCACCGTCTGGCCGCTGCGCCGGCTGCTCAGCTGCAGCACGGTGAGGGTGCGATTGAGCATCGCGTCCCAGCCCCGCGACACCCGATCGGGTGTGGCCGAGAGCCACAGCGTCTTTTGCGCGCGGATGGCGAAGGCCGAGCGCCGCACCAGCACGGCGTTCATTTCGCCCTGCTCGCGTCCGTCGTCGCGCCCCACGCCGACCCAATCAAAGTCGCGCAGCAGCGCCACCAGGTCGCGGGTCTGGAACAGTTCGGCTTCCTGCAGTCCGATCACATCGGCGCCCGATTGCTCGATCACGGCGGCCACCAAAAACTTGCGTCGGCTCCAGTGGTTCACGTCGTCCGTCCGTTCGCACGAGCCGCAGCGGATGTTGTAGCTCATGACGCGCAGCGTCTCGCGCAAGGGGGTTGGCGGCAGGCGCGCATTCAGGAACCGCAGGGCTTCGGGCAGGCCGCGGCGCCACACCGCGTCCTCGTGCTCACCCTCGACGATGCGCAGCGCAATCGCCCCCGGCTGATGCAATCGCAGCCGCTCGTACAACTGCGCCGACTGCAGCGCGATGCCAAAAGTGTCGCGGTCGCCGCTCAGGATGAACAGCGGCACGACCCGGCCGGAGCGCTGGTAGGCGCCCAGGTGCGCCGGGTAGTTCAGCGCCTGCCAGCGCGCAGGGTCGAATGTCCCGCCGCTTTGAAACGGCGGCTGCGTCATCGCGGACGAATGCGCCGGTGGCAGCGGATCGTAGATCGCCGGGCTCAACAGTGCCGCGCCGGCAAAGCGCTGCGGATACTTCAGCGCCAGATTCAGGGCGCCAAAGCCGCCGGCCGAAAAGCCGGCGATCAAGCGCGTTTCGCCTCGGGCGTCAACGCGGAACGCGCGCTCCGCGTGCGGCATCAGTTCCTGCAACAGCGCGCTCTCGCCCCGGTCCTTGGCGCCGTCCACCCACCAGCCCTGCAAGTGCGCCGGCAGCACCACCAGCAGCGGCTGGATCTGGCCGCTCTCGATCAGGCCGTCCAGGATCTGGCGCAGCCCGATCGGGTCCAGCCATTCGTTCTCCTCGCCGCCCGCGCCGTGCAGCAAATACAGCACCGGGTAGCGCTTCGTGCCTTGCGCGTAGCCATCGGGCAAATACACCTGGTAGTGGTAGTCGCGCTGCAGCAGTTTCGATTCAAAACGCTGCGACACCAGCTCGCCCGCGTGCGCGACAAGCGTCAAGCAGGGCAGCAGCAGGTAAAGGAGGGCGCGGCGTAGGTGCATCATGGTCGGGGCCGAGTGGCGCAAAGTGAAAACAGGGTCGTGGCGCCCTCGCCCGCCTGCCGCAGAGGCCAGCTACGCCGCAGCGTGGTCCGTGCTCCCTCGCCCGCTTGCGGGAGAGGGCCGGGTGAGGGCGGGGGCGGCCCTCAGGTCCCGGACTCGCCCGCTGGCATCGGCGCGGCCGGCGTCTTGCGCGCCTGCTTGCACCGCATATACCAGTGGTGGGCGCGGTCCAGGTAGAGGTAAACCACGGGCGTGGTGAACAGCGTCAAGGCCTGCGACAGGATCAGGCCGCCGACCATGGCGTAGCCCAGTGGACGGCGCAGTTCGGAGCCCGCGCCCTGGCCCAGCATCAAGGGCAGGCCGCTGAGCAGCGCGCACATGGTGGTCATCATGATGGGGCGAAAGCGCAGCACACAGGCCTGGTAGATCGCATCCTCGGGCGAGGCACCGCGCTCGCGCTCGGCCGTGAGCGCGAAGTCCACCATCATGATGCCGTTCTTCTTCACGATGCCGATCAGCAGGATGATGCCAATGAGCGCGATCACCGACAGGTCGTAGCCGCCGGCCATCAGGATCAGCAGCGCGCCGATGCCCGCCGAGGGCAGGGTCGAGAGGATGGTCAGCGGGTGGATGTAGCTCTCGTAGAGCAGGCCCAGCACGATGTACACCGCCACCAGCGCGGCCAGGATCAGGTAGGGCTGGGTGCGCAGCGAATCGCGAAAGGCCTGCGCCGTGCCCTGGAACGAGCCCGTCAGCGCCTGCGGCAGCGCCATCTGGGCCTGCGCCTTGTTGATCGCGTCCACCGCGTCGCCCAGCGCCACGCCGGGCGCCAGATTGAACGACAGCGTCACCGCCGGGAACTGGCTCTGGTGCGCGATCGACAAATAGGCCGTCTTTTCCGTGTCGATCTTCACCAGCGTGGACAGCGGCACCTGCTTGCCCGTCAAGGGCGAGGTGATGAACAGCTTGCTGAACAGCTCCGGGTCTTCCTGCAGTTGGGGCGTGACTTCGAGGATCACGCGGTAGCTGTTGATCTGGGTGAAATACTGCGCCACCTGACGCTGGCCGATCGCGTCGTAGATCGTGGCGTCGATCAGTGCCGGCGTGATTCCCAGGCTGGAGGCGCGGTCGCGGTCGATCGTGAGCTGCGCCGTGGCGGCGGCATTCTGCAAGTCCGAGACCACGTCGGTGAGCTGGGGCAACTGGCGAAAGCGCTCCAGCAGGCGCGGCGCCCAGGTGTTGAGCTCGTTCAGATTGGCGTCGATCAGCGTGTACTGGTATTGCGTGCGCGCCATGCGCCCGCCCACATTGATGTCCTGGCCCGCCTGCATGAACAGGTTCACGCCCTGGACCTTGGCCAACTGCGGACGCAGCCGCGCGATGATCTGGTCGGCGCTGAGCGTGCGCCCCTCGTCCTTGGGCTTCAAGCTGATGAACATGGTGCCGATGTTGAAGGTGGACGAGTTGCCGTTCATGCCCAGCGCCACCACGTCCGGGTCTTTGCGCACCACGTCGGCGAGTTCCACCATGTGCGCGTTCATGGCGCTGAACGACACGTCCTGCGACGACTCGGCCGTGCCGAAAATGAAGCCCGTGTCCTGCTGCGGAAAGAAGCCCTTGGGGATGACCGCGAACAGCGCCACCGTGGCCGCGAGCGTGCCGAAGAAGAACATCAGCGTGATGAACTGATGGCGCAGCACCAGATTCAAGCCGCGCTTGTAGCCATTGAGCACCGCGTCAAAACTGCGCTCGAACGCCATGAACAAGCGGCCATGCTGGGTGCTGTGTTCGTTCTTCAGGTAGCGCGAACACAGCATCGGCGTGAGCGTGAGCGAGACGATGACCGAGATGCCGATCGTCAGCGTCACGGTGACGGCGAACTCGCGAAACAGCCGACCCACGATGCCGCCCATGAGCAGCAGCGGAATGAACACCGCCACCAGGGAGACCGAGATCGAGACGATGGTGAAGGCCACCTCGCCCGCGCCCTTGAGCGCCGCCTCCATCGGCGTCATGCCCTCCTCGACATGGCGGTAGATGTTCTCCAGCATCACGATCGCGTCATCCACGACAAAGCCGACCGAGATCGTCAGCGCCATCAGCGACAGGTTGTCCAGGCTGTAGCCCACCAGGTACATCACCGCCACCGTTCCCAGCAGCGCCAGCGGCACCGTGACGCTGGGGATGAGCGTGGCGGCCACGTTGCGCAGGAACACGAAGATCACCATCACCACCAGCGCAATCGTCAGCAGCAGCGTGAATTCCACGTCCTTGACCGAGGCCCGGATGGTCTGCGTGCGGTCGATCAAGGTGTTGACTTCGACGGTGGGCGGAATCGCCGCGCGCAGCCGCGGCAGCGCCGCGTTGATGCGGTCCACGGTCTCGATCACGTTCGCGCCCGGCTCCTTCGTGACGGCCAGCATGATGGAGCGCCCGTTGGTGAAGGTGCTGCCGCTGACGGCGGCACCGCCGGCGAACACCGCGGCCGAAATCTTGGTGTTCTCCGCGCCATCGATGGCCACACCCAGATCGCGCACCCGGATCGGCGCACCGTTGCGCCAGGCCAGGATCACGTCGTTCCAGGGCGCAGCGGAGAGCAACTGGTCGTCGGTATAGACCGTGAAGCTTTGCGACTTGCCGTTGATCGTTCCCTTGGGATTGTTCACCGTCGTGGCGGCGATGACGAGGCGCGCCTCCTCCAGGCTCAGGCCCACAGCGGAGAGCTTGAGCGGATCCAACTGGATGCGCACGGCAGGCTTTTGCACGCCGTAGATGTTGACCAGGCCCACACCCTTGATCTGTGAAATCTGCTGCGCCAGGATGTTGTCGGCGAAGTCGTTGACCTGGGTCAGCGTCAGCGTCTTGGACTGCACCGCGATCAGCATGATGGGAGCGTCCGCCGGGTTGATCTTGCGATAGGTCGGCGGGCTCGGCAGGTTCGCCGGCAACTGTCCCGTGGCCGCCGTCATCGCGGCCTGCACGTCCAGCGCGGCGGCGTCAATCTGCCGGTCCAGCTCGAACTGCAAGGTGATCTGGGTGGAGCCAATGCCGCTGGTGGAAGTCATCTGCGCCAGGCCGGAGATCTGGGCAAACTGGCGTTCCAGCGGCTGCGCCACATTCGACGCCATGGTTTCGGGGCTGGCGCCCGGCAGGTTGGCCGAGACCTGGAGCGTGGGAAAGTCCACCTGCGGCAAGGGCGCCACCGGCAGCAGCGGGAACGCCGCCAGACCCACCAGCAGGATCGCCGCCGCCAGCAGCGTGGTACCGATCGGGCGCTTGATGAAATTGGTGGAGACGCTCATGCCAGCCCCCTAGGCGCTGCGCGCCGTCCCCCCGAGGGGGAGCGAGCTTGTTCGGGGCGGCCCAGCACGGTGCTCACTTCGCAGCCCCGGCTGCGCTGGTGCTTGCGGCAGCCCCGACTGCGCTGGTGCTTGCGGCAGCCCCGGCTGCGCTGGTGCTTGCCGCGCCTGCAGGCGCGCTGGCGGCCGCAGCCGGCTTGCCGCCCTGGGACTCGGTGATGCTGGAGCCGGGCTTGAGCTTGTACTGGCCGTCCAGCACGACCCGATCGCCGGCGTTGAGCCCGGCGTCAATGACGGCAATGCCGTCCTGAATCCGTGCCACCTTGATCGACTGGTTCTGCACCGTATTGCCTTCCTTCACCAGGTAAACGTAGGTGCCGTCCTGGCCGCGCTGCACCGCCGCCGCCGGCAGCGTGAGCGCCTGGGCGCGCTCGCCCAGCACCAGCCGCACATTCACGAACTGCCCCGGCCACAGCGCATGCGTCTTGTTGACGAACTGGGCCTTGAGCTGCACCGTGCCGGTGCTGGCGTCGATCTGGTTGTTCAACAGCAACAAGCTGCCACTGGCCAGCGGCTCCTTGCCGTTGCGCGCAAAGGCGAGCACGGCCAGCGGCTTGCGGCTGGCGCGCAGCGCGCGGTTGATGTCGCTCACGGCATCCTCGGGCAGCGTGAACACCACCGTGATCGGATCGATCTGGTTGATCACCACCAGCCCGCCCGCGTCGGCGGCGTGCACGATGTTGCCCACGTCAATCAGCCGCGCACCCACGCGCCCGCTGATGGGCGCGCTGATCTTGGTGAAGCTGAGCTGCACCTGGGCATAGGCCATCTGCGCCTCGTCGGTCTGCAGCGCGGCTTCGATTTGCGCCACCAGCGTGCGCTGCGTTTCCAGTTGCTGATTCGTGGCGGCGTCCTGCGCCACCAGCGTGGTGTAGCGCTGCAGGTCGGCGCGCGCATTGCCCAGCTGGGCCGCGTCGCGCGCCTTTTGCGCCTGGGCCTGAGCCAATTGCGCCTGCAGCGCGCGCGGGTCGAGCTGCGCCAGCAGTTGCCCGGCCTTGACGTCCTGGCCTTCGCTGAAGCCGATCTTGTCGAGCTGGCCGTCGATGCGCGCCTTGACCGTCACGCTTTGCGCCGCCGTCACGCTGCCCACGCCGTTGAGCACCACGGGCACGGTCTGCGACTGCACGCGCACCGTGCTCACCAGCACCGCCGGGGCCGCGCTCAGCGCAGGCTTGTCGGCATGCGCCCGGCCGGAAAGAGCCGCCATCGTGCCCAGCGCGGCGACGACGCCAAGGACCCCGATGACGCTGCGTTGGCGATAGAGAGGAGACAAGTTCATGGTGGTTTTCATCGATTCAATCAAGGTGTCTTTGCCAGCGGGCTGGGCTCGGGTTGCATCGTGTTCCAGCCGCCGCCGCTGGCTTTGACCAGCGCCACGCTGGCGACCAGCAGGCGGCCCTGAAGCTGCACGGCCGTGCGCTGGTTGACGAGCGACAACGCCTGCGTCGTGACCACGGCCAGGTAGCTGACGGTGCCGGCGCGGTACTGGCGCAGCGCCAGCTGCTCCGCGAGCTGCGCGGCCTGCACCGCCCGTTGCTGCACGGCCGACTCTTGGCCCAACACGCGCAGCGCCGACAAGTCGTCTTCCACCTCTTGGAAGCTGGCCAACACGGTCTGGCGGTACTGGGCCACGGTGGCGTCGTAAGCCGCCATGACCTGGGCATCGCGCGCGGCGCGCAGGCCGCCGTCGAACAGCGTCTCGGACAGGGCCGCGCCCACGGCCCAGACGCGCGCCGGCGTGCTGAACAGGTTGCCGATGCCCGAGGAAATGCGGCCATCGCTGCCGCTCAAAATGAGCCGGGGATAGTAGGCCGCACGGGCCACGCCGATGTTGGCATTGGCCTGGGCCGTGCGTCGTTCGGCCGCAGCGATATCGGGGCGGCGTTCCAGCAGTTCCGACGGCAGCGCGCCCGGCAGCGCAGGCGCGCTCAGCAGCGGCGCGTCCAGCGGCGCCAGACTGAAGTCGGCCGGCGCCTTGCCCATCAGCACCGCGATCGCGTGCTCCAACTGCGAGCGCTGCAGTTGCAGCTCGATGCGCTGCGCATCCGCAGACTCGAACTGCGTCTGCGCCAGCGCCACGTCCGAGCGCAGCGCCACGCCCGCCTGGTACTGGTGCCGGGTCAATGCCAAGGCCTTGCCATAAGCTTCGACCGTGCGCGCATAGAGCGCGGCTTGCGCGTCGGTGGTGCGCAACTGGAAGTAGGCCTGCGCCAGCGTGGCCTGCACGCTCAGGCGCGCTCCCGCCAGATCGGCGGCGCTGGCCTGGCTGGCAAAGTCGCCGGCCTCGACCGCACGCCGCACGCTGCCCCACAGATCAGGCTCCCAGCTCGCGGACAAACCCAAGCTCACCGGGTCGCCCACTTTCAAGCCGGCGCTGTTGGTGCGCGCCCGGCCACCACTGGCACTGACGCCAACGCTCGGAAAGAAACCCGAGCGTGCGCCGTCGGCGATGCTGCGCGCCTGGCGGTACTGGGCCTGCGCCAGTGCGATGCTCTGGTTCGCCTGATTCGCCTGAGTCATGAGCGCGTCCAGCGTGGCGTCGCCATACAGCGCCCACCAGGGCTGGCCGTCCACTGGCTGCGGCTGTGCCGTCTTCCAGTTGCCGGCTTCCTTGAAGGCGGCCGGCGCCGCCACCGGCACGCGCTGGTAGTCGGGGCCGACAGCGCAGCCGGCGAGCAGCGCAAGCGCCAGTGCCGCGCCCAAACGGGCCCGGCGCGACCAGCGTGCCTGACGCAGGGTGGAGAAGTTTGGAGGTGACAGCAGCATCGATGAAATCAAAGGGAATACGTTTTCCATGAGGGTGGCCAGTGCGTGGGCATTATCTCCGACACCGACGCGGCGTCGAAGTCGATCGCCGCAATCCCCTCTGTGCCGATGCGCCGCGCCCAGTGTAGGCGCTCAGTGTGTCGCCGAGGTAAACCCGCTTAGCAACCACGCCCTCGTTACTGCGCCAGCGCCCAGAGCAGATGCTCGCGCAGCAGCTCGCTGGCGCCTTGCAGACGCAGCGTCAGCGCCTCGCGCGTGGCGCTGTCGGCGCCGCCATCGGCGCTGGCACGCAGCGCGTTGCCGAGTGCGACCGCGATGTTCCTGAGCCAGCGTTCGTGGCCGATGCGCCGGATCGGGCTACCCTGCGTGTGGCGCAGAAAATCGGCCTCGCTCCAGGCGAACAGCGTGAGCAATTGCTGGCCACTCAAGCCGGCGCGCTCGTCGAAATCGGCCAAGGCGCTGCGCTGCGCGAACTTGTTCCACGGGCACACCAGTTGGCAGTCGTCGCAGCCGTAGATGCGGTTGCCGATGAGGGCGCGCAGTTCCAGCGGAATCGCTCCGGCGTGTTCGATCGTCAGGTAGGAGATGCAGCGGCGCGCGTCCAACTGGTAGGGCGCCACAATCGCCTGCGTCGGGCAGATGTCGATGCAACTGCGGCAACGTCCGCAGTGCGCGCTCACCGGTGCGCTGGCAGGCAGCGCCAGGTCGAGATAGATCTCGCCCAGAAAGAACATCGAGCCGGCCTCGCGGTTCAACACCAGCGTGTGTTTGCCACGCCAGCCCTGGCCGCTGCGCGACGCCAGTTCGGCCTCC
The DNA here is from genome assembly GCA_903844215.1 of uncultured beta proteobacterium. Taxonomy (GTDB): domain Bacteria; phylum Pseudomonadota; class Gammaproteobacteria; order Burkholderiales; family Burkholderiaceae_C; genus CAIKVZ01. Next base: position 26,508 of record CAIMSP010000054.1, read on the forward strand.
AGCACCGGCGCCGAATCGGTGAACACGCGGTGCCCCAGCGGGCCGATCTCGCGCTCAATGCGCTCTGTCAATTGCTGCAGGCGGCGGCGCAACACCTTGTGGTAATCGCGCCCTCGGGCATAGATCGAGACCACGGCTTCGCCGCTGCGTTGCAGCCGCGCGAGCTCGTGCGCGGCCCAGCCCGCAGCGGTGGCGCGCGGCAGGTAATCCATGCGCGCGGTGATCACGCTCACGGTGCCTGGCACCAGCTCGGCCGGGCGCGCGCGCTTGAGGCCGTGCGCTGCCATATAGGCCATATCGCCGTGGAATCCGCGCTCCAGCCAGGCCAGCATGCCGGGCTCGGCGGAACTCAAATCAACACCGCTCACGCCAATTTGGGAGAATCCGAGTTCCCGGGCCCAGACTTGAACCTTTTCCAACCACGGCGGGCCCGCCTTTGGAGTGCTGTTGATTTGAATGCCGATGTGCGTCACCCGTCGATTGTAGAAAGCCCCGGCGCCAGCGCGTCGCTGCAGTGGCGCAGCGACGCCGACACCCAGGCGTTCGCGCAGCGCTTGGCGAGCTGCGCCGCGCTAAGGCACAGCTTTGTGCAACTGCACGGTGATCTGGGCGCGGGCAAGACCACGCTGGTGCGCCACTTGCTGCACGCCCTGGGTGTGCAGGGGCGCGTGAAGAGCCCCACCTACACCGTGGTCGAACCCTACGAGCTGCCGGGGCTGTCGATCTGGCATTTCGATTTCTATCGCTTCGCCGACCCGCGCGAGTGGGAGGACGCGGGCTTTCGCGACCTCTTTGCCAGCCCGGGATTGAAGCTGGCCGAATGGCCTGAGAACGCCGCCGCCTTTTTGCCGAGCGCCGATCTGGAGATCCATATCGCGGTCTGGGCCGATGCTTCGCGCCACATCAGGCTGTTGGCGCACACGGCCGCCGGGCGCGCACTGCTGCAAGCCGCCGCCCCATGAAGCGGCGCCGCCTCCTCCAGTCAGGCAGCCTGGTGCTGTTGCTCGGCGCCCAACAGATCGCACGCGGCGCGACGATTCTGGCGGTGCGCGTCTGGCCCGCAGCCGACTACTCGCGCGTCACCATCGAGTCCGACCAGCCGTTGGTCACGCGTCAGCAGTTCGTGGCCAGCCCGCCGCGCCTGGCCGTGGACATTGAAGGCATCGAGCTGAACCCGGCGCTGCGCGAGCTCGTGGCCAAGGTGCGGGCCGACGACCCGAACATCGCCGGCATCCGCGTGGGCCAGTTCGCGCCCGGCGTGGTGCGCCTGGTGCTGGACCTCAAGCGCGCCATGGCGCCGCAGTTGTTCAACTTGGCGCCGGTGGCCAACTACCAGAACCGCCTGGTGCTGGACCTGTACCCGACGCAGGCCGTCGATCCGCTCGAAGCGCTGATCGCCGAGCGCCTGCGTGACGAGCGCGTCAGCGCCGCGCCCCCGCCGCCCGCCAGCGCCGACCCGCTGGGCGAGCTGATGGCGCGTCAGGCGCACAAGAGCGCCGCCAGCGCCCCGCTGCGAGCCGCCTCGGCCGCGCTCGCGGCCCTGCCCGGTGCGGCGGCGTCCAAACCGGCCAGCCCCGCCTCCGGCGCACGCGCCACAGCGCCGCGCACCGAGCGCCTCATCATCGTCGCGCTGGACCCGGGCCACGGCGGCGAAGACCCCGGCGCCACCGGGCCGGGCGGCACGCGCGAGAAGGACGTGGTGCTGGCGATTGCGCTGCGCCTGCGCGAGCGCATCAACGCCAGCACCGTCAACGGCAACCCGATGCGCGCCTATATGACGCGCGACGCCGACTTCTTTGTGCCGTTGCAGGTGCGCGTGCAAAAGGCGCGACGGGTTCAGGCCGACCTGTTTGTCAGCGTGCATGCCGACGCCTTCTTCACGCCCGAGGCGCGCGGCGCCAGCGTCTTTGCGCTGAGCCAGGGCGCGGCCTCGAGCAGCGCCGCGCGCTGGATGGCGGACAAGGAAAACAAGGCCGACGCCATCGGTGGTCTGAACGTCAAGAGCCGCGATGTGCAACTGCAGCACGCGCTGCTGGACATGAGCACGACCGCGCAGATCAAGGACAGCGTCAAGCTCGGCGGCGCCATGCTGGGCGAGATGGAGAAGCTCGGCCACCTGCACAAGGTGCGCGTCGAGCAGGCCGGATTTGCCGTGCTCAAGGCGCCCGACATTCCCAGTGTGCTGGTGGAGACGGCCTTCATCAGCAACCCCGGCGAAGAGCTCAAGCTGCGCAGCGAGGCCTACCAAGACCAACTCGCCGACGCCCTGATGCGCGGCATCGAACGCTACTTCTCCAAGAACCCGCCGCTGGCCAGGAGCCGCACGACGTGATGGCCCGATTCGCCCACACCGGGGTCGCCATGACGCTCCTGGAATTTGCCCGATGTCGGGTTACGCTGCGCTAACCCGACCTACGAACTTAGTCGAACCCTGCGTGAAGGAATCGTTGTGATTGGTACTTGAAACTGGTACCATCGTTGGATGAAGCAACGGCATCAGCGGATTGTTGAATTGATCTTTTCGCGACCCACAAGCGGCAACGTCCAGTGGCGCGATATTGAGGGTCTCTTCATTGAACTGGGTGCAGAAATTGAGGAACGGGCAGGCAGCCGGGTTTGTGTCGTCTTATTTGATGAGGTGCGGGTCTTTCACCGTCCACACCCATCACCGAACACGGACAAAGGCGCGGTGGCATCTATCCGCAAATGGCTGGAACAACACGGAGTCGAACCATGAACGTCATGACTGTTGGTGACTATCACGCAAGAATTGAATTTGATCCTGATCTTGACCTGTTCAGGGGGGAAATTCTTGGCCTCAACGGAGGCGCCGACTTTTACGGAAAAAACCCAAAGGAACTCCGCCTTGAGTTCAAGCGCTCGCTGGCGGTCTTTCTTGAGGTGTGTACCGCCAAGGGCATCGAGCCACGACGTCATTTTTCAGGCAAATTCAATCTGAGAATTTCGCCCGAGTTGCATGAAAAACTCGCCCTAGCGGCGCAGGCAAGTGGCAAGAGCATCAATGCCTTGGCGCAACAGGCCTTGCAGGAAAGCTTTGCGTGAATTTGGCGCCAAGCAGGGCGTCAAGCCATTGATCGCTTAGCGCCGACTCAGGCCGCGTTGGATTTGCGTCGTGATTTCCAGGCGCCAAAAAGGATCACCAGGCCGGGCAGCAGGATCATGGTCCAGATGATTTTTTCCAGGTTCGTCTTGACGAATTCGGTGTTGCCGAAGAAGTAGCCCACGGTGACCAGGCCCACGACCCAGAGCGCGCCGCCGGTCACATCAAAGAACGTGAAGCGCGCGCGCGTCATGCGCGCCACGCCGGCCACGAAGGGCGCAAAGGTGCGCGCAAAGGGCATGAAGCGTGCGGCCACGATGGTGACGCCGCCGTAGCGTTCGTAAAACGCGTGCGCGCTATCGAACGCGGCCTTGTTGAACAAGCGGGAGTTTTCCCACTGGAACACGCGCGCTCCAAAGTGGCGCCCCAAGGCGTAGTTGCTCTGATTGCCCAGGATCGCCGCGGCCAGCAGCAGGCCCACGGACAGCGGGTAGCTCATCAGGCCCACGCCGCACATCGCGCCCACCACGAACAGCAGCGAGTCACCGGGCAGGAACGGCATCACGACGACGCCGGTCTCGACAAAGATCACCAGGAACAGCAGCGCATAGACCCACAGCCCGTAACCCCTGACAAAGGCCTCCAGGTACTTGTCGATATGCAGGATGAAGTCGAGGGCGAAAGTGAGGAGTTCCATGGCGTTGGATTATCCATGTCATCGCGCCGCCCTCTCCGAGGCCGCTTTCGCCAGCGCCGCTCGGTCCAGCGCCGACCAATTGATGTCTTCCTTCAGGATGTGGTCGGCGATCACATCGTGCGCCAGAAAACCAACGATGTCACCGGCATCCACCTTCTCGGCCAGGTAGTCGTCACACAGCTGCTTGATCCGGCTCAGCAGCAAGGCATGGTGCGCCTGATGTTCCAGAAACTGCGGGTGTTTGTTCTTGGCCAGGATCGACTCCTCCACGCAGAAGTGCTCGGTGATGTGTTCGATCAATTCATTCAGCAGCGCCTCAACCGTGAGCTGCGACTGTTTGGCCAGCACGGTATTGATGACCTCGTTGGCCAGGCCGAAGAGACGCCGGTGCTGGCCGTCGATCACGGGGTGACCGGATTCAAAGGACTTGCGCCAGCTAATTTCAAACAACGATCGGACCCGACCGCCCTTGACCGACAGGGGCACATGAATCAGCCCGGCGCTTTGCACAAAGGCGCGCCGATAGCGGTGGCGCAGCGTCCAGACCACGCCGCCGGCCGACATCAGGATCAAGCCACTGAGGATGGCCATGACATCGCCCAGAGCGAACACCGAGACCAGGCCGGAGCACAGATAAAAATACGGCAGTGCGTTGTAGATCCGGCTAGGAATGTGCCAGTGCTTCGATTTCATGGAAGACCTCGGGTTCTAGGGGGTATTCGATCCTGCGTCGGGCGCAAGCGGGCGCAAACGCAGGGCCCGATTGTGCGGCACCCGTGGCTCTGGCGGTGAAAGCGGTCCCGCAAAGCCCGAGCTACAGGGGGGAGAATCGGAGCATCGGCCAAGCGACTCTTGGCGCCGCCCCGGCGAGCCCTAGAATCTCCCGGTGACTGCACTCATCCCCTCCCCCCGCCGCGCCATCCTCGAACTTCCCGACGAGCTCATCAGCCAGATCGCTGCGGGCGAAGTGGTGGAGCGCCCGGCCTCGGTCGTGCGCGAGCTGGTGGACAACGCGCTGGACGCGGGCGCCACGCAAATCACCGTGCGCCTGCTCGCTGGCGGCGTGCGCTTGATCGCCGTGGAGGACGACGGCATGGGCATCTTGCCGCAGGAGCTGCCGATCGCCTTCAAGCGCCACGCCACCAGCAAGATCTCCAGCCTGTCGGACCTGGAATCGGTGGGCACCATGGGCTTTCGCGGCGAGGCGCTGGCGGCCATCAATTCCATCGCCGACTGCGCCCTGCTGTCGCGCACCGTGGATCAGGCCAGCGCCTATGTGCTCGAAGGCCGCACCGGCGAGTTGCGCCCGGCCGCGCGCGCGCAAGGCACGACGGTGGAA
>CAIMSP010000055.1 GCA_903844215.1 uncultured beta proteobacterium
CAAAATGAAAGTGATGGATTCGCGCTCAGGCCTAGGCGCAAAGCGCAGACATAGCGGCGGCTATGGCGAGCATTTGCAACAACGGCATGGGTGCGAAGGCGCGCTTTCATGTTTCGATATTTCTGGGTTGGAGTACTAGTCATCCATCTCATCAAGGAGTCTTCCATGAATCAAAGCTTCACCGTCACCGGCATGACCTGTGGTCACTGCGAAAAAGCCGTGACCCGCGCCGTGAAACAGCTCGATCCGCAGGCCGAGGTGCAGATCGACCGCAGCAGCGGCCGGGTGGACGTGCAGTCCGAGCAGCCGCGTGAGACCCTGGCCCGGGCGATTGCGGAAGAAGGCTACGCGGTCGCCGCATGAGCCACCGGGCCGCTCCCAAGGCGAATCGCAGCGCAGCCCGCCACGGCGAAGGGACTCCAGTGAACGCGGCGCTGAAGCACTCGACTCCGGCGCTGTCCTCCCTGCCCGTGCCCATCGGCCAGGCGGCGCGCCTGTCGCAGGTGTCGGCCAAGATGATTCGCCACTACGAATCGCTGGGCCTGCTGCCCCCGGTGGCGCGCAGCGACAACGGCTACCGCCAGTACAACGACGCCGATGTGCGCACGCTGCAGTTCATCAAGCGCGGGCGCAATCTGGGTTTTTCCATGGCCGAAATCGCCGAGCTGGTGGACCTGTGGAACAACCGCAAACGCGCCAGCGCCAGCGTCAAGCGCATCGCGCAAAAGCACGTGGACGAACTCACGCAGCGCATCGAATCCATGCAGGCCATGCAGCGCACGCTGGCCCGCCTGCTGGCGCACTGCCAGGGCGATGAGCGCGCGGACTGCCCGATCCTGGACGACCTCGCAGGCAGCTGCTGCGCCTGAGCCCCGGCTGCTGGGAAGGGTCCCATGTGGACGTCGCGCGCAAGCGAGCCTGGCCTGCGGATTGCAAAGAAGATCGTTTTCCCTACGCATTGGACGGTAGCGCCGCTACCGGTTTTCAGGTAGTGGCGCCAAGCTGGCGGACGCACGATCCACGACGGATCTACACCTGTAGGTCGGCGGCCTGAACTCCGATGGGGCAGGACGATGACTCAAACACACACATGGAATGACTAAGACATGAAGAACAGAATTATTTCTATTGCAGTCGCGGCGCTGCTGACCTCCTTGGCCGTCAATGCGGGCGCACAGCCACTTGATATCTCGGGATCGACAACGGTCCATGAGAAGGCGTTCAAGGGCGCGGATGCGAAGCTGAAAAGCATCGCGGGCACCGATATCCAGTTTCTGCCCGTCGGCTCTGGTAAAGGACTCATTGCACTGACGGAGGGAAAAGTCACTGTAGCGGCCTCATCCGAAACCTTGCCAGACACCATCGCGAGTGCCGGGAAGAGCGCCAAAGACATGGGAAAGTCGTTTGCAGCACCAGCGAACCTGCAGTTCCACGAAATTGGCAAAGACGAGATCGTGGTGATTGTGCACAAGTACAACCCAGTCCAGTCACTCACCAAAGCTCAGATCAAAGACCTGACTACGGGAAAGACCAAGAACTGGAAGGAAGTTGGCGGAGCAGATCTGGCCGTCAAAGTCATTGCAAGCAGTCCTGGCAGTGGCACAAGATCGGTCTTCCAAAAGCAGGTCATGGATGGTGCCGAGTACGCGCCTGAGACTGCAGAAATGCGCACGACCATGGAAGAAGTCTACGAAGTCGGTAAAAACATGGGCGCCATCGGCGCCTTGAGTTCGTCCTTCGTTGAAGCCAACAAAGGCCAGACCAAAACCCTCAAGACGCCCCCGATTGGCCGACCCATCGCACTCATCACCATTGGCGAGCCAAGTGCGTCGGTAAAAAAATTGGTTGACTATTTCCGCTCGGCCGAAGGAAAAACGGCCATTCAATAGGGCCAAGGTTCAGGCGGCGCTCAGGGCTGGAGCGCTGGCGCACCACCCCCCAGGGTCTTGTACAGCGCCACCTGATTTTGCAAATAGGCCAGTTGCGTGAGCACCAGCAGTTGCTGCGCGGCGAAGGCCGAGCGCTGGGCGTCGAACCAGTCGAGCTGGCTGGCCGCGCCATTTTTGTAGCGCAGCTCGATCAGCCCCAGACGCGCGCCTTCGGCCTCGGTCTGGGCTTGTTGGGCGCGCACCTGCTCGCCCAGCGTGTCACGCCCCGCCAGCGCGTCGGCCACCTCGCGAAAGGCGCTCTGTATCGCTTTTTCGTACTGCGCCACGGCGCTGTCGCGGCCGGCCTTGGCGGCGTCGAGCCCGGCCTGATTGCGGCCCGCGTCAAACAGTGGCACGAGCAGCTGCGGCGCCGCCGTGAAGCCCCAACTGCCGCCCTGGAACAGGCCGCCCAGCGAGTTGCTGGTCGAACCCGCACCGGCGGTGAGCGTGATGCGCGGAAAGAAGGCAGCGCGGGCGGCGCCGATGTTGGCGTTGGCCGCGATCAGCTGCGCTTCGGCCTGACGGATGTCGGGGCGCGCCATCAACAAGTCGGAGGGTGCTCCCGCGCCCAGCTCGGCCAGGCGCAACTGCGCCAGCGTGACCGCAGACAGATGGGCGCGCGCCGGCGCTGGCAGGCTCTGGCCGAGCAACAACGCCAGGGCGTTCTCGTCCTGCGCGCGCTGGCGTTGCTGCTGCGCCAGCGTGGCGCGCGCGCCCTCGGCCAGCGACTGCGCCAGGCGCCAATCGAGCTCGGAGGCCGCGCCATGGTCCAGGCGCAAGCGCGTCAGGCGCAGCGACTCGTCGCGCGTGGCCAGCGTCTGCCTGGACAGCGCCAGCAGTTTCTCGTCCGCCACCAGCGCCAGCCAGCCCTGTGCCACGCCCGCGACCAGGCTGATCTGCAGCGTGCGACTGCCCTCCTGCGACGCCAGGTATTGCGCCAGCGCCTGCTCCTTGAGGCTGGCGACGCGGCCAAAGAAGTCGAGCTCGTAGGCCGTGAGCACGAAGCCCGCGTTGTCCACACTCACGTACTTGCCGGTGCCGGTGGCATTGCGCGAACCCGCCAGGGCCGCACCCACGGTGGGCAACTGGTCGGCGCGGCGGATGCCGAGTTGCGCGCGCGCCTGCTCGATGTTGAGCACGGACAGGCGCAGGTCGCGGTTGTTTGCCAAGGCGACGGCAATCAAGTCGCGCAGCGATTCGTCGGCAAAGAAGTCCTTCCAGGCCAGCTCGGCGGCGGCCGCGCCGGTGCCCGCCGCGCCGGGCCACTGCGCCGGCACCGGTGCGGCCGGGCGCTCATAGGTCGGGATCAGGCTGCAAGCGCTCAGGCACAGGGCCGCTGCCAGCGGCGCGAGTCGAAGGATGAATGGATTAGTCATGGGATTCGATTCCTGCCTGATGGCCATGGGCGGCATCAAATTGGTGCTGGCGCTCGCTGCCCTTGAACAGCGTGCGCACCACCACGAAGAAGATCGGAACAAACAGCACGGCCAGCGTGGTGCCGGTGAGAATGCCGCCGATCACGCCGGTGCCGATGGCGCGCTGGCTGGCCGACCCCGCACCGCTGGAAATCGCCAGGGGCAGCACGCCCAGCGTGAAGGCCAGCGAGGTCATGACGATGGGGCGAAAGCGCATGTGCGCCGCCGCCAGCGCCGCCTCGATCGCGCTCTTGCCCTGGGCCTGCAAGTCCTTGGCAAACTCGATGATCAGGATGGCGTTCTTCGCCGACAGGCCGATGATGGTGATCAGACCCACCTGGAAGTAAACGTCGTTCGCATATCCGCGCAGCAGCGTCGCCAACAGCACGCCCAGCACGCCCAGCGGCACCACCAGGATCACCGACAGCGGGATGGTCCAGCTCTCGTACAGCGCGGCCAGACTCAGGAACACGGCCAGGATGGCGAAGGCATAGACCGTGGTGGCCTGCGAGCCGGCGAGCTTTTCCTCGCGCGACAAGCCGGTCCACTCAAAGCCAAAGCCCTGCGGCAATTGCGCCGCCAGCGCCGCGATCTCGTCCATGGCCGCGCCCGAGCTGTAGCCCGGTGCCGCGCTGCCGCTGATGCGCATCGCCGGGTAGCCGTTGTAGCGAATGGTCTGCATCGCGCCGGTGATCCAGCGCGTGCTGGCAAAGGCCGACAGCGGCACCGACTGGCCCTTGGCGTTGAGCAGGCTCAGGCGCAGCAAGTCCTCGGGCTGCATGCGCGCGGGCGCATCGGCCTGCACCACCACGCGCTGCAGCCGGCCGGCGTTGGGGAAGTCGTTGATGTAGCTCGACCCCAGCGCCGTGGAGATGAGCGCGTTGATGCTGTCGTAGCTCACGCCCAACGCGCTGGCCTTGTCGCGGTCGATGTCGAGCTGCAGCTGCGGCGCGTCCTCCAGGCCGTCGGGCCGCACCTGGGTGATGATCTTGCTTTTTGCCGCCATGCCCAGCAGCTGGTTGCGCGCCGCCAGCAAGGCGTCGTGACCGAGGCCGGCGCGGTCCTGCAGCCGCAGGCTGAAGCCCGAGGCCGTGCCCAGTTCCGAAATCGGCGGCGGGCTCAAGGGGTAGATGAAGGCGTCATGCACGCCCATCAAGGCACCGAAGGCGCGGCCCGCCACGGCCTGGGCCGAATGGGCTTCACCCTTGCGCGTGTCCCATTCCTTGAGCGTGATGAAGGCCAGCGCGGCGTTCTGGCCCAGGCCGGAGAAGCTGTAGCCCAGCACGCTCACCATCTGCTCGACCTCGGGCTGCTGCAGCATGAAGCCTTCGACCTGCTGCATCACGGCGCGCGTGCGCGCCTGCGTCGCGCCCGGCGGCAACTGCACATTCACCAGCATCGTTCCCTGGTCTTCGTTCGGCAGAAACGACGTGGGCAGGCGCACATAGATCACCGCCGCCGCCGCGACGATGGCCAGATAGATCAGCAGGTAGCGTGCCGCCTTGGGCAGCACGCGCGCCACGCCGCGTTCGTAGTTCTTGGCGGTGCGGCTGAAGCCACGATTGAACCAGCCAAAGAAACCGCTCTTGGCGTGGTGATGGCCCGCCTGCACCGGCTTGAGCAGCGTGGCGCACAGCGCCGGCGTGAGCGACAGCGCCAGGAAGGCGGAGAAGGCGATGGAGGTGCCCATCACGGCGGCGAACTGGCGGTAGATGTTGCCCACCGAACCGCTGAAGAAAGCCAGCGGCAGAAACACCGAAATCAGCACCACGGTCACGCCGATGATGGCGCCCGAAATCTGGCCCATGGCCTTGCGCGTGGCGACCACGGGCGCCAGGCCCTCCTCGCTCATGATGCGCTCCACGTTCTCCACCACCACGATCGCATCGTCCACCACGATGCCGATCACCAGCACCATGCCGAACATGGTCAGCACGTTGATGGAGAAGCCCAGCGCCAGCAGCGTGGCAAAGGTGCCCAGCAGCGCCACCGGCACGACGATCGTGGGGATGATGGTGTAGCGAAAATTCTGCAGAAACAAGAACATCACCAGAAACACCAGCACCACGGCGATGACCAGCGTCTCGGCCACCTGGCGAATTGAAATGCTGACAAAGCGCGAGCTGTCGTAGGGGATGGCCCACTTCATGCCCGGTGGAAAGTAGCGCTCCAGTTCGCTCATCTTGGCGCGAATGGCCTTGGCCGTGGCCAGCGCGTTGCCGCTGGGCGAGAGCTGCACGCCCACGCCGGTGGACGGCTTGCCGTTCAGGCGTGCCGAGGGCGAATAGCTCTGCGCACCGAGTTCGATGCGCGCCACGTCCTTCAGGCGAACCGCCGAGCCATCGGCATTGGCGCGCAGCAGCACGGCGCCGAACTGATCCACATTGCTGAGCTGGCCGTTGACCACGACCGTGGCGGAAATGCCCTGGCCCGCGATGTTCGGCAGGGCGCCCATTTCACCGGCCGAGACCTGGGCGTTTTGCGCGCGAATCGCCGCGCTCACATCGGCCGCAGAGAGCTTGTAGCTCAGCAGCTTGGCCGGATCGATCCAGATGCGCATGGCGCGCTCGGTGCCGAACAACTGCGCCTGGCCCACGCCCGGCACGCGCTGCAACTCGGGCAGCACATTGCGCGCCGCGTAGTCGCCCAGCGCCACCGGGTCCCAGGCCGGGTCATCGGAGGAGATGATGGTGAAGAGCAGGAAGTTGGTGCGCGACTTGTCCACGCGCACACCCTGCTGCGTCACCACCGAAGGCAGGCGCGGCGTGGCGCGCGACAGCCGGTTTTGCACGTCCACCTGGGCCAGGTCGGCGTTGGAGCCGGGCTCGTAGCTCAGCGTGATGCTGCCTGAGCCGTCGGCCTGCGCCACCGACTCCATGTAAATCAAGCCGGGCGAGCCGTTCATTTCGCGCTCGATCACCGACAGCACGCTGTCCTCCAGCGTCTTGGCCGAAGCGCCGGGATACACCGCCGAGACCACGATCGAGGGCGGCGCCACCGGCGGGTACTGGGCGATGGGCAACTGCGTGATGGCCACGCCGCCGGCGACCATGATGAAGAGCGCGATCACCCATGCAAAGATGGGCCGCTCGATGAAAAATTTGGCCATGGCTGCGGTCCCTTAATGCGCTGCGCTGGAGGCTGCAGCGGCGGGGGCAGAAGCCGCCGCGGCGACCGGCTTGGCGGCGGGCGCGGGCCACGGCACGGGCTTGACGGGCGCGTCGCCGCGCAGCTTTTGGAAGCCGTCCACCATCACCTGTTCACCGGCCTTCAGACCGTCCAGGATCACCCATTGGCCGCCCTGCTGCGCGCCCACCACCACCCGCCGCGGCGCCACCTTGCCGTCGGCGCCCACCACCAGCACCGTGTCGCCCTGGGCGGACCGCGTCACCGCCTGCTGCGGCAGCGTGATGGCGTTGCTCGCCTGCGCCTGCTCGAGGCGCACGCGCACGTACAGGCCCGCCAGCAGCGCGTCGCCGGGATTGGAGACCTCGGCGCGCAGCGTGATCTGGCCGCTGGTGCTGTCCACGCTCAGATCCGAGAACAGCAGCTTGGCGGCGCGCGGATAGACGCTGCCGTCCTCCAGCACCAGGCGCACGCTGGCGGCCTGCTCGCCGCTGGCGCGCTTGAGCTGCCCGCTCTCGAGCGCGCGGCGCAGCTTCATGACGTCGGCGGCGCTTTGCGTGAAGTTGATGTACATCGGATCGGTCTGCTGGATCAGCGCCAGCGGTGTCGCCTCGCCCTGACCCACGAGCGCGCCCACGGTCACGAGTTCGCGCCCGATGTGGCCGGTGATCGGCGCCGTGACGCTGGCGTAGTTCAGGTTGATGGAGGCGCTTTGCACCGCCGCCTTGGCCGCAGCCACGTCGGCCAGGGCCTGCTGCTGCGCGGCCTGGGCGCTGACAAACTCCTGCTCGCTGATGGCCTTGGCCTGGATCAGCGGCTTGTAGCGCTCGGCCTGGGCTGAGGCCTGCATCAGATTGGCCTCGGCCTTGGCCTGGGCCGCCTGCGCGCTGGCCAAGGCTGCCTGGTAGGGTGCGGAGTCGATCTCAAACAGCACCTGGCCGGCCTTCACCACGCTGCCCTCGCTGAACAAGCGCTTGCTCAAAATGCCGGCGGCACGGGCCCGCACCTGGGCCACGCGCGAGGCTTCCAGCCGCCCCGGCAGCTCAATCATCAGGCCCACATTGCCGGGCGCGACCGTGACCACGCCAACCTCGGCCGGCGGCATGCCACCGGCCGGACCCGCCGGGCCCGCAGCCTGGCCGCAGGCGGCAAGCAAGGCGCTCAGGGCGATGGCGCCCAGTGCCAGGTTCAGGGGCGCACGCAGCGAAAGAAGGCCACGCACGTGGGGCCGGAGGCAAGATGAACGCATGGTGATGTTCCAGAAGGAGGGCAGCGAAAGCGTCGCGGCCGCACGGTGTTGAAGCACCCATTTTAGGGAGTTAGGCCTGGGCCGTGGTGCGTAACGGCTTTGCGCCGGTGCTCGCAGCCAAGCGCGCGGTCGGGCACGACCTCGCGGGCCCGCAGGACATGGCCAAGCCCGTAGCTCGGATCAGCCGTCAGGCGTCACCCGACAAGCGCCAGAATGATCGACGCTGCGACGTCGGGTTACGCGTACGCTAACCCGACCTACGAACTTGAGCTCGGCGAAAGCCATGGTGGCAGCTGATCTGCGGCGGCATGTCGAAAACGTCAATACTCGCCACGCCGACAGTGGCACACTGCAACCCGTGGTCAACGCTTGTCGGCCCTCACACCTCCATTGAAAACACCATGCTCCCCGTCGTACTCAAACGCGTCAGCAAGATTTATCACCTCGATGCGGTGGATGTGCCCGCGTTGTGCGACATCGATCTGGAAATTCGGCCCAACTGTTTTACCGTGATTTCGGGGCCCTCGGGTAGCGGCAAGACCACGCTGCTGAATTTGATCGGCTGCATCGACCGGCCCGATCAGGGCGAGGTGATCGTCGCCGGGCAGTCGATTCAAAGCCTGTCGGACGACGCCCTGTCTGACTTTCGCGCGCGCCACCTGGGCTTTATCTTTCAGAACTTCAACCTGCTGCCGGTGCTCACGGCCTTTGAGAACGTGGAGTACCCGCTGATGCTGGCCGGCGTGCCCGCAGCCCAGCGCCGCGAGCGCGTGTTGGCCTTGCTGGACGCAGTGGGTCTGGCGGACCGCGCCAACAACCGGCCCGGTCAGCTCTCCGGCGGACAGCGCCAGCGCGTGGCGATTGCCCGGGCACTGGCGCCCGCCCCGCAGCTGGTGCTGGCGGATGAGCCCACGGCCAATCTGGACAGCCAGACCGGCGCCGCGATCATCGCGCTGATGCGCAAGATGCAGCGCGAGCACCATGTGTCGTTCGTGTTCTCGTCGCACGACCCGCAGGTGCAGGCCGCGGCCGACGACGCGGTCTTCATCCGCGACGGCCGCATCACCCACATTGAGCGGCGCGCGCAGGCGGTGGAGGTCACGGCATGAACCAGTTCTCGCTGGCGCTGCGCAACCTGCTGCGCAACCGTCGCCGCTCGCTCACCACGCTGCTGGCCATGATCATCGGCCTGAGCGCGATCCTGATCTTTGGCGGCTACGCGCGCAACTCCATCTTCGCGATGCAAACCGGCTACGTGCAACTGCACGGCCACTTGCAGATCCAGCACAAGAACTATTTCCTGTATGGCAGCGGCAACCCCGCCGCCTACGGCATTTCGGACTATCAAAAAATCATCGCCGTCGTCAGAACAGACCCGGTGCTGGCGCCGATGCTGACCATGGTGACGCCCAAGCTGCAACTCGGCGGCATCGCGGGCAACTTTGCCGCCGGTGTGTCCAAGAGCGTGATCGCCTCGGGCATCGTGGTGGCCGAGCAAAACGACATGCGGCGTTGGGACGACTACGGCAGCGCGGCCTCGTCGATCCAATACGCGCTCACCGGTACGCCACAGGATTCGGTGCTGATCGGCACCGGCGTGGCGCGCATGCTGCAACTGTGCGCGCCGCTCAAAGTGGACAACTGTCCAAGCGCGCCGGAGCAAGCCAGCAGCGACGCCAGCGCCGCGCCCGACGACATTGCCGCGCTCTCGGCGCTGGAGACCCAGGCCGCGCCCGAGGCGCAGTCCACCACCATCGAAATGCTCGCGGCCAACGTGCACGGCGCGCCCAACGTCGTAGGCCTGAAGGTGGTGAAGGCGGAGAACTGGGGCCTCAAGGAATTCGACGATTCCGCCATGGTGATGCATCTGGCGCAGGCGCAAAAACTGATCTTCGGCGCGGCACCGCCCCAGGTCACCGCGATCCAGATTCAGTTGCGGCACACGAGTCAAATCCCGCAAGCCCAGGCGCGGCTGGAGTCTTTGCTGGCGACCCAGTTCAAGGACGCGGCGCTGGAACTGCTTGACTTTGAAACGCTGACGCCGATTTACGGCCAGTCGATCCGATTCTTCGACTCGGTGTTTGGCTTCATTTCGGCCCTGATTGGTGTCATCGTGCTGTTCACCGTGGGCAACACCATGAGCATGGCGGTGGTGGAGCGCACCACCGAGATCGGCACCTTGCGCGCCATGGGCCAGCGCCGCAGCGGCATCCGCGCGCTGTTCATGTGCGAGGGTCTGCTGCTGGGCCTGCTGGGCGCCGTGCTCGGCGTCATGGTCGCGCTGGCCTTGGCCTTTGCCATCAACCACAGCGGCCTGACCTGGACCCCCCCGGGCTATGTCTATGCCTATCCGCTCAAGGTGCGGGTCTGGGGCGATCCAGGGCTGATTTTCGAGTGCGCGATCGGCCTGGTGATCGTGGCCGTGATCTCAGCCTGGTGGCCCGCCAACCGCGCCGCGCGCCTGATGATCGTGGACGCCTTGCGCCACGTTTGAATTGACCACAGAGAACACCTTCATGCGAGCTGCCATCCTCAGATCGATCTGCCTTTTGTGCGCTGCCCTGTGCTTGCTGTCGGCGCATGCCGGGCCCAGCGCACAAGACATCTTGGCCGCCAGCGACGCCGTGCGCAACCCGGACTTTTCGTTTGGCCTGACGAATACCTTGATCGAATACCGCAACGGCAAGCAGACCGACACCAGCACGCTGGCGATCTACTCCAAGGCCGACAAGAACAGCGGCCAGTTCCGCAGCCTGATCCGCTATCTGCAGCCGGTGCGCGACGCCAACAAGCTGATGCTGTACAACGGCAAAGACCTGTGGTTTTACGACCCCGCCAATAAGGCCAGCATCCGCCTGTCGCCGCAGCAGCGGCTGCTGGGCCAGGCCTCGAACGGCGACGTCGTCACCGTGAATCTGGCGAAGGACTATCAGGCAACGCAGGCCGGGGAAGAAGACATGCAGGACGGCGAGCGCAAGACCCGTCATTGCCACAAGCTCACGCTGGCGGCCATCACGCCCGACGCCGCCTACCACCACATCGAGATCTGGATCGACACCAGCGACAACCACCCTATCAAGGCGCGGCATTACGCCGAAAGCGGAACGCTGTTGAAGACCGCCTATTTCCGGCGTTACCAGAAACAACTGGGGCAGGACCGACCCACCGAAACCGTGATCATCGATGGGCTCGATCCGAACTGGGTGACCGTCATGCGCTTCACCGATTGGGTCAAGCGCGAAGTGCCCGACGCCTGGCTGCAGCGCGACTATCTGCCGCGCTTCAAGCCGCAGTGATGCTGGCCCACTGGGATTTTCGGCACTCATGAGCTTTGCAATGAAGCCGTTCGCGCTGCTGCTGTTGCTGGCCTGCGCCGCGCTTGCACTGCGGGCCCGTGCCGACGATGCCAATGCGCTGGCGCTGGCCGACAACGCACCCACCCAGGTTCAGGCCGCCAGCGACTGGCGCAGCTTCGCCGAAGTGGCCTATGGTCAGTTCAGGCCGCGCTCGGGCGCTGCCATGACCCACAACGAACGGGCCTCACTGGACCTGCAATTCGACCACTCGTTTGCGCCCGGCTGGCGCGCCATTTTTTCGGATCGGCTGGATGTGAACTGGCCCGCGCAGGGTGCCGATCAGCGCGCCATCAACACCCTCAAGGAAGCGTATCTGAGCTGGCAGGTGCAGGACGACAGCATCCTCGACCTGGGCCGCATCAACGCGCGCTACGGTGTCGCCACGGGCTACAGCCCGACCGACTTTTTTCGCAACGACGCGGTTCGCTCCATGGTGTCGGTGGACCCCACCAGCCTGAAGACCAACCGCCAGGGCAGCGTCATGCTGCGCGGGCAAAGGTTGTGGAACGGCGGCGCGCTCACGGCCCTGGTCTCGCCCAAGCTGGCCGAACAGCCCAGCAGCATTGGCTTGAATCCGGACTGGGGCGCCAGCAACGGCCAGAACCGCTGGCTGCTTGCGGCCAGCCAGAAGTTGACGCAAGAGCTCAATCCGCAGTGGCTGGTGAGCGGCGGCGCGGGGCAGTTGCCGCAATGGGGTTTGAATTTGACGACGCTGGTCGGCGCCGCCAGCGTGGCCTATTTTGAGTGGGCGGGCGGGCGCAGTCGCCTACAGTGGCTGCAGGCCCTGGATCAACCGGGCGCTGCGGCATTTCACAACCACGCGGCCGTAGGCGCCAGCTACACCACCGAGCACAAACTCTCGCTCACGTTGGAATACGACTACGACGGCGCGGCACTGAATCAGGCTCAGTGGAAGGCCTTGATGCACGGCTCGCCCCGGGTTTACGGCGCCTACCGCCAATGGGCGCAGGCCAAGCAGGAACTGCCGACGCAACAGGCCGCATTCCTGTACATCGGTTGGCAAGACGCCTTCATCCAGCACCTGGACTTGAGCACCATGGAGCGTTTTGATATGGCCGACCGCAGCCGTTTGTCGTGGCTCGAAGCGCGTTACCACTGGGAGCGCTCAGAGCTGGCGCTGCAATGGCAGGTGAACAGCGGCAGCGCGACCAGCGACTACGGCGCAGCGGCGCAGCGCCGCGCCTGGCAGGTGCTGCTGCGGCATTATTTCTAGACCCGTTTTCTGAGACACTGGACCGGTGCCAAGACCCACCGCCCTTCCCAAGCCGCCGCGCATCCTTCTGGCCCCGATGGAGGGCCTGCTCGACTTTGTGCTGCGCGACATCCTGACCCGTGTCGGCGGTGTGGACCGCTGCGTGTCGGAGTTCATCCGCGTCACCAACACACTGTTGCCCGAGCGCGCCTTCATCCGCGTCGTGCCCGAATTGCTCCACGGCGGTCGCACCTTCGCCGGCGTGGCGGTGCGCGCGCAACTGCTGGGCTCGGACCCGCTCTGCCTGGCGGAAAACGCGGCCCGTCTGGCCACGCTGGGGCCGCACGGCATCGACCTGAACTTCGGCTGTCCGGCCAAGGTGGTGAACCGCCATGGCGGCGGCGCCGCCCTGCTGGACGAGCCCGAACTGCTGTGGCAGATCGTCGCTGCCGTGCGCCGCGCCGTGCCCAGCACCATGCCGGTCTCGGCCAAGATGCGCTTGGGCGTGCACGACGATGCGCGCGCCGTGGAGTGCGCGCTGGCGATTCAAAGCGGCGGCGCCGATGAAATCGTCGTGCATGCGCGCACCCGAGCCCAGGCCTACCGGCCACCGGCCTACTGGGAACGGGTCGCCGACATCCGCGCGGCCGTGCGGGTTCCGGTCGTGGCCAACGGTGAAATCTGGAACGTCGCCGATGCGCTGCGCTGCCGCGAACTGTCGGGCTGCGACGCGCTGATGCTGGGCCGAGGCATGGTCACCGACCCGGGGCTGGCGCTGGCGATTCAAGGCGCAACCGGCAGCGGCGCAGCGATCGGCGCCGCGGTGACATGGCACACGCTGCTGCCGCTTATCAACGACTTCTGGCAACTGGTGCGCGCGCGCCTGGAGCGGCGCCAGCAGGCCGGGCGCCTCAAGCAATGGCTCAACTTTTTGCGGCGGCGCTATCCGCAGGCGGAAGTGGCCTATCAGGCGCTCAAGACCGTGAACGACGCCGCGGCCATCGACGCCTGGCTGGCGGCGCAGTGAAGCTGCACGTGGCGACGCGGCACCATCACAGGCATTCATACGCGTGACGCCCACCGACCATGAAATTGCACAGTCAAGCCGCAAGCAACTTCGCCCTCAACCTGGCCGTGGTCGCGGTCGGTGCGCTGCTCATCTATCTCGGCCGAAAGCACGCCGACAGCACCAGCTGGTCCGGCTTGCTGCTGGGCTGGCTGCTGCTGTTGCTGGGGCTGGGCGCATGGCTGGTGGGCGAGACGCGAGAGATTGAATTGGACACGCGCCGCCGCCTGCTGGTGCTGACCGTGCGCCGACGCGCCGGCGACGACCGGCGCTTCCCCATCCCGTTCTCCGACATCGCACGCATCGGCATCGGCACTTTGGGTTCGCGCAGTGAAGGCAGCGTTTACTACGACCTGGTGGTGCACACGCGCGCCGGCAAGGAAATCCACCTGATGGGCGGCTGCGCCTTCAAGGGCCGCATGAACCGTGATCGCATGGAGGCGCTGCGCGCAGAGTTTGAGCGCGCGGTGGGCACCAGCTAAGTCGGCCCAAATGGACTGACTTCTGAACTCGATCACCATACGGTGCGTGGTTTGCCTGGATGCTTATTCCGCATGAAAATCCCGCCAAGTCGCCGAAACCCAAGCTGCGCGCCACCGGTGCTGATGACGAGACACCACGCAACCATGCCCGCCACTCGACCGGCGGCAACCCAATACGGGTTTGCCCCTGCGGGATTGCGTCTCTTCCGCCCTCAAATGCGGTCACAATCAGCGCGAAGTTGCGAGCCCAAGCTCCCCCCCCTGTAGCACCAACCCATCGCCACCTGTAGCAGGCCGCCTTAGTCCAATATGGTTTATCTGTCGCGTCCAGCGCCAACATTTTGTTCAGGCTTCGCAGCGCGGCTGATGAACGCTTGTCGTTGTGGCCGCTGCGCTCGAACAAGCGTACACAGTGCGCTTCAAGTCATAGCCAACGCCGTGATGCCTACCCCTTCGCTCCACCTGTCGTGCGCCAGGCCGCTTCGCGGTCTGTCGCCCGCAGGTGAGCTCAAACGATAAGTTTCACACTGTCCGCTCGGACAGCGCCCCATGCACATAGCACATATGCTATATTTTTTTCAATGACTTGGGAGATCAGGTACCACGATGAGAAGCTCTAGTCTGAAGTTCCTCGCCGTTTTTCCTCAAACACCCCCCTGTTTTTGAGGATCTCCCCAATGAAGTCCGCTTATAACCGGTCTTTTTTTGGATTCCATTTGTAGTCACGAAAATGTATTTACAAGTTTCCATTTATTGCCTAAA
>CAIMSP010000056.1 GCA_903844215.1 uncultured beta proteobacterium
CCCGCCGTTATGAGGAGACGAGAAGCGCAGGTGCAGACGGATCAGGGCTGGCGTTGTTTGAGCGAAGCGAGTTTAGCCAGACCCCGGCTGCGCCGAGCCCCCGACGAATCCGGCTCGCCTTCTCTTTGCTTACTTTCTCTTGGCGAAGCAAGAGAAAGTGAGTCGCCTGCCGGGGCGAGACCCGGCAAAGCGCGCACGCCGCGCAAGACCGGATCAGCACCGCGCGCAGTCGGCGCAAGACCCGACCTCAACTGCTGGGTGCCAGGACCCAGGCCACGATCAGGTCCACTACTTCCTTTTCCATGCCGATATAGCCGTGGTAGTGCAGCGCCCCGCAGGGGTCGCCCGTGGGGTTGGCGCCGCCGTTGACCAGAACCGTCTTCTTGATGGGCGCGTTTTTGAGCTTGTCCGCAATGGTTTTCGCTTCCCAGGGGGTGCAGGATTTGCAGGCGTCGCGTTCGTGGTGCAGTACCAGCACCGGAAGCCTGATTTTCTCCAAGTCCTGGCTTGGTACCGCGCCCGCAACGCGGTAGGCCGTGATGGAGGAGGTCAGCACGATGCCCGCCAGTTGCTGGCCATCGTCGTGGATCGCCGCTGCCGTGGCCGAGATCGTCCCCATGCTGGTGCCGACCAGCCAGATCGGCGCGTCACTGTGCGCCTTGACGGCGCGAAAGAGGGCCTGGTTGTCCAGCGCATGGGCCGCGCCGATGCGCGTCCCGCCGTCGAGTTCGGCCACGTCGCTGGCGCGCCCCACCAGCACCACGTTCACGCGATGGGCGGCGAACTGCTTGGCCGAGCGGATCAAAAAGTTAAAACTGCCCGGCCAGCCGTCCTGGCCCAGCTTGCCGTAGCCACCGGCGCCACCGGAATACAGTACGACGGTGGCCAGTGCCTGGCTGTTCCATTGCGCGAAGATCGGCACCGAAACGCCGCGCGTGGCCACCGCTTCAACGGCGCCTGAAGCGGCTTCCTCGGCCTGTGCTGCGGCGCCGTTCAGCAGTGACAGGGTCAGCAGCAGCGCGGCGATTCTCATGGTCGGGACTGGCTATGAAAACAGCTTTTCTGTCGGGAACAGCGTGAGCAAGCCCATCACGGCAAAGATGGCGGCGGCGAAGCTGTGCACCAGCTTCATCGGGATCCGGTCGGCAAATCGGTTGCCGACGAACACCGCCGGAACGTCGGCCAGCAGCATGCCCAGCGTGGTGCCGGCGACGACCAGCAGCGGCGCGCCATAGTGCGCTGCCAGCGCCACGGTGGCGATCTGCGTCTTGTCGCCCATCTCGGCCAGAAAGAAGCTCACCAGCGTCGCGCCGAACACGCCCAGGTGCTGGGCAATCTGCGTTTCTTCTTCCTCGATCTTGTCCGGCACCAGCGTCCATGCGGCCATGCCGAGGAAGGACAGGCCCAGGGCCCAGCGCATGGCTTGGGGGCTGACCACCGAGGTGATCCAGGCGCCCAGGACGCCGGCCAGCCCGTGGTTCACCAGCGTGGCACACAGGATGCCCGCGATGATGGGCAAGGGCTTCTTGAAGCGCGCCGCCAGGATGAAGGCCAGCAATTGGGTCTTGTCGCCGATTTCCGCCAGCGCCACGACCCCGGTCGAAATGAAGAGTGCTTCCATGAGTCAGAACAGCCCGGAGGCGATGTTGATCGTGAGCGCGATCACGGCCGTGTTGAAGAAGAAGGCCAGCACGCAGTGGACCAGTCCGGTGCGGCGCATACCCCGGCTCGAGAAGCTCACGTCGGCGGTTTGCCCGGAGGTGCCGATGACGCAGGAGAAGTAGAGAAAGTCGCCGTAGTCGGGCGCCTGGCCGCCCGGAAATTCCAGTCCACCGCTGGCGCCGCGCGCCTGAGCTAGGTAGAAATCGTGGGCATAGTGCAGCGCAAACATCACCTGGGTAAAGGCCCAGGACGAGAGGATGGTGAGCGCGGCCAGTGCGATGTGGGCGTAGCGCAGCGTGCCGTGCAAATCCTTCACGATGGCAAGCTGGGCCACGATCGCGCCCACGCACATGATGGCCGAAGTGACCACCAACACCAGCACCGTGATGCGGCCGTCATCGTGCTGCAGGGCGCGCTTGCGCATGCCCTCGTGGGTGGACCAGAACATCATGCGCGCCGACGCCAACAGATACAGGCAGGCGCCCAGGTTCCAGCCAATGATCACCCGCGTGGTGGTTTGCTGGGCCAGCGCCGTGGGCAGCAGCGCCACCGCCAGCGCGCCGATCAGCGCGCAAATGAAGAGCCGGGGTCGCGCCATGATGATGCGCAAGAGCACGGGCCGCTGCGCTGGCGAAGGGGTGTTTTCCATGCGCCAGATGCTAACGCATGTGGCACTGGCCACAGCGCTAAGGCGCGCTTAAGACCGGGCAGCGAAGATCCCGACCTGTATCCCATACTGCACAAGGTCTTCGATGAAGCAATCCCTGGGCGCGCTGCTGCGCCAACTCGTCATGATCGCCATCGCGGCGCTCATTCCCGTGGCCTTCGTCACGTTCCTCACCATCCCCTTCCTATTGGCGCACTAAACTAGCGCCTCGCCCACGCACAGGACTCCTCTCCATGAACTTCTCCGAACTGGCTGCCGAAGCCGAAGACACCGACCACAGCGCGGCCGAGCGCGCCGCTGCGGCGTCGCGCAGCACCTGGGTCAGTGTGGTCGTGAACCTGGTGCTGACCACCACCCAGATTGCCGTCGGACTGATGGCCAAGTCCCAGGGCCTGGTGGCCGATGGCATTCACTCGCTGTCGGACCTGGTCGCTGACTTCGTCGTGCTGTTCGCCGGTCACCACAGCCAAAAAGATGCCGACGAGGACCACCCCTATGGGCACCAGCGCTTCGAGACCGCCGCTTCGCTGGTGCTGGGCACGCTGCTGCTGGCGGTGGGCGTGGGCATGCTGTGGTCGGCGTTTCACAAACTGCAGGCGCCCGAGACCGTCCCTACGGTGCACATCGTGGCCTTGTGGGTGGCAGCGGGCGCGCTCATCGCCAAGGAAACGCTGTTTCGCTACATGCTCGCCGTGGCCAAGCGCGTCAAGTCCAGCATGCTCGTGGCGAATGCCTGGCACGCGCGCTCGGACGCGGCCTCGTCCCTGGTGGTGGGCCTGGGCATCGTCGGCAATCTGGCCGGTTACCCGATACTGGACCCGATCGCCGCGCTGATCGTGGGACTGATGGTGACGAAGATGGGTTGGGGCTTCAGTTGGGACGCGCTGCACGACCTGATGGACCGGGCGGTGGACGAGCAGGAAGTGGCGGCGATTCGCGAGACCCTGGTGCAGACTCCGGGCGTGAGCGGCGTGCACGACGTGCGCACGCGCAAGATGGGCGACATGATCGTGGTCGATGCGCACATTGAGGTCGATGCCAGCATCAGCGTCGAGGCGGGCCACGACATTGCGGTGATGGCGCGCCAGCGCGTGTTGCAGCGCCATCGCGTGCTCAATCTGATGACCCACGTCGATCCCTGGCACCGGCCCGATCTGGACCACGCGCCTACAGCGACTACGGCGCCTGCACCCTGATCTGCAGCAGGCGTCGGCTGTCGGCGCTGCCCTTGCTGCTGTAAACGCCGGCCGGCGCGTTGGTTCCGGTTGCGGCGATCGTGACCCACTGACCCAGCTCCACGCTCACGGTCGTGGCCACGTGGCTGCGCGACTGCGCCGGCAACTCGGCCCCGTTGCGCGCGTCCACGCTGGCGGTTTGCACCTCAAGCTCCACCGTCACCGGCTGTTGGCCGCCGGGCCAGCGCGGCCGCAGCGTGATGCTTTGGCCTGAATCCATCCAGGTCACGGCGTTCTTCACGCTGCCGCTGCGGCGGCTGCTCGACGCGGCGGCGCTGGGCGCGGAGGCGCTCACCGAGTCGCTTTGCATGGACGCCGCTTCCAGCCACTGCATGGGAATGGATTGACCCAGGCGCAGGCTGGCTTGCTCGCCATTGCGCACCTGCACTTGCTGCTGGGTCAGCGTCGGCCGTTGCGTCTGGGTGCCCACGCTGTAGCCCGCGCTCTGGGCGTCGTCCACCTGGCGCAGTGCCACCGTCAGCTCGCGCGGCGGCAGTTGCGCGGCCGCGCTCAGGGCGAAACCAGCCAGGCACAGCAGCAGCGATGGGCGGGCCTTCATGGGTGGCGGGCTGGCCGTTAACCGCCCAGGTAGGCGGCCTTGACGGCGGGGTCGTCCTTGAGCTTGTCGGCCGGCCCGTGCACCGAGATGCGGCCGTTCTCCAACACATAGCCGTAGTCGGCCACTTTCAGCGCGGCGGCGGCAAACTGCTCGACCAGCAACATCGTCACGCCCTGGGCCTTGAGGCGCGAGATGATGTTGAAGACTTCCTCCACCAAGATCGGCGCCAAGCCCATCGAGGGCTCGTCCAGCAGGAACAGATCGGGGTTGAGCATGACGGCGCGCGCCATGGCCAGCATTTGCTGCTCGCCGCCAGAGAGGGTGCCGGCCAGTTGCGTGCGGCGTTCCTTGAGGCGGGGAAACAGGTCCATGGCGCGTTCCAGATCGCCGCTGACGTCGCCCTTGGGGCGGCTGCCGGTGAGGCGCGGGAAGGCGCCCAGCAGCAGGTTGTCGGTCACGCTCATGGTGGCGAAGACGCGCCGACCTTCGGGTGAATGCGCCAGTCCGAGTTTGGCGATGGTGTAGGACTCCATGCCGTCGATGCGCTTGCCGCTCAGGCTGATCTCGCCCGCCGTGGGTTTGATCATGCCCGACACGGCGCGCATGGTCGTGGTCTTGCCCGCGCCATTGGAGCCGATCAGCGTGACCACCTGGCCCTTGGGGATGTGAATGGAAATGCCGTGCAGTACCTGCACCTTGCCGTAGCCGGCTTCGAGGTTCTTGATGATCAACATAATGTGTTCCTAAGCGCTTCAGGCGGCCGTGCCACCGAGGTAGGCCTCGATCACCTTTTCGTCGGCCTGCACGTCGGCGGGCTTGCCTTCGGCGATCTTCTGGCCGAAGTCCAGCACCGAGACGGTGTCGCACAGTCCCATCACCACGTCCATGTGGTGCTCGATCAGGATCACCGTGATGCCGTGGTCGCGAATCTTCTTGATGATGGCAATCAGTTCCAGGATGTCGGGCGCGGTCAGGCCGGCCGCCGGCTCGTCCAGCAGCAGCAGTTGCGGGTCCAGCGCCAGCGCGCGCGCAATCTCCAGCAGGCGCTGCTTGCCGTAGGGCAGGTTGCGCGCCTCTTCGGTGGCCAGATCGGCCAGGCCGACAAAGCGCAGCAGCCCCAGGGCCCGTTCGGTGGCCGAGCGGTCTTCGCGCAGGTAACGCGGACTGTGCAGCGCCACGTCCAGGATGTGGCTGTCGAAGCTGTGGTGCAGCCCGACCTGGATGTTCTGCAGCGTCGTCATTTCGCCAAACAGTTGCACGTTCTGGAAGGTGCGCGCGATGCCCGACAGCGCAATCTCGGCCGAGGTGCGCCCCACCACGCTGCGGCCGGCAAATTCGATCTGGCCGGCGGTGGGAACGTAGATGCCGGTGAGCACATTCATCATCGTGCTCTTGCCCGAGCCGTTCGGGCCGATCAGCCCATGGATGCTGCCGCGGCGGATGCGCAGGTCCACATTGTTCAGTGCCTTGAGGCCGCCGAACTGCATCAGCACATTGCGCGCCACCAGCAGTTCGTCGTCCGGTGTCGCCGCGCCCGAAGGCTTGGCCACCGTGACAGCGTCCTTGCCGTCGTCGATGCGGGTCAAGGCGCTTTCCTCGGCCGTGAGCACACGCCGGCGGAAGAACAGGCCGCGCGCAAAACCCACGATGCCGTCCTGCAGGTAATACACGACAAACAGGATCATCAGGCCGAAGATGCT
Source organism: uncultured beta proteobacterium (assembly GCA_903844215.1). Lineage (GTDB taxonomy): Bacteria > Pseudomonadota > Gammaproteobacteria > Burkholderiales > Burkholderiaceae_C > CAIKVZ01. The sequence continues at coordinate 5,824 of CAIMSP010000056.1, forward strand.
CAGGCGCCAGTCGGTGATCGACTCCAGCCAGAAGGCAAAGCCGGCCAGCGCGATCGTGCCCAGCACCGGGGCGGTCATGGCCTGGGGCGTGGTGCGCTTCTTGGCGATTCCCACGGCTCCGCCGATGAGCATCAGCACGGCCATGCTCGAGGCCACGATGCGGAACATCGCCAGATCGTCCAGCAGCAGCGGCAGCATCACGATGATGCTGGCACCCAGCAGCGAGCCCAGGCGGCTCTTGCGTCCGCCCATGATGACGGCCAGCAAGAACAGCACGGTGAGCTCGAAGTTGTAGGTGTTGGGCGAAATGTATTGCTCGGAATACGAGTACAGACAGCCCGCGAGCCCGGCAAAACCGGCGCTGATAACGAAGGCATAGACCTTGTAGCGATAGACCGACACGCCCATGCAGTCGGAGGCCACGGGACTGCCGCGCAGCGCTTCAAAGGCGCGGCCCAGTTGCGAGCGCAGGATGCGGTGCACGACCACCAGGGACAGGGTCATCAGCGCCAGCACCAGCCAGTAAAAGCCTTTTTCATCCAGCTGCGCACCGAACAGCGAGGGCTTGGGAATCTTGATGCCCAGCGGGCCTTCGGTGAGGAAGGTCATCTCGTTGATCAGGATCTGGATGATGGTGCCAAAGGCCAGGGTCACCATCGCCAGATAGGGTCCGGTCACGCGCAGCGCAGGCAAGGCGAGCAGGGCGCCGAACAGCGCCGTGACGCCGATGCTGGACGGGATGATGAGCCACAGCGGCGCGCCCAGCTTCATGAACAGCACGCCGGCGGTGTAGGAGCCCACGCCGAACAGGCCGGCGTGGCCCAGCGACACCTGCCCGGTGTAGCCCACGACGATGTCCAGGCCAAACAGCAAAATGGCGTAGATCATGATCGTCTCGATCATGTGCACGTAATACGAGTTGCTGGTGAACAGCGGAACGGTGAAGAGCAGGGCCAGGCCCAGGGCGGCGGCAATCAGGGTCTTGCGGTTCATGGTCAGACTTTCTTGATGGCCGTTTTGCCAAACAGGCCCGCGGGCTTGTAGGCCAGCACCAGCAGCAGCAGCACCAGGCCGGGAACGTCCTTGTAGCCGGTGGAAATGTAGAAGCCGGTGGTGGTCTCGGCAATGCCCAGGATGATGCCGCCCACGATGATGCCCATGCCGCTGGTCAAGCCGCCGATGATGGCGACGGCAAAGGCTTTGAGGCCCAGCACCGAGCCCATGGTGGCGCCGGTGAGCGTGAGCGGCGCGATCAGCACGCCGGCAAAGGCGGCAGTGGCCGAAGACAGGGCGTAGGAGAAGGTGATCACCAGGCCGGTGTTGATGCCCATGAGCTTGGCCGCGTCGCGGTCATTGAAGGTGGCGACCACGGCCTTGCCGTAGATCGACTTGCGGTTGAAGAACTCCACCGCCAGCATCATCAGCACGGCACCGGCCACGACCAGCAGCTCCATCGGCAGCACGTTCGCGCCCAGCACCTTGAGCGGCGACTCGGGCAGCGGCGAGGGGAACTTCAGATCGTCGCGGCCCCACAGGTTCTCGGCCACGTTCTTGAAGATGATGCCCAGCGCGATCGTGGACATGATCCAGCCGAACTCGCTCTTGATCTTGATCGCCGGGCGCACGCCGATGCGCTCCACCAGGCCACCCTGGAACAGTCCAAAGATGATCACCAGCGGAATCATCAGCCAGTAGTTCACACCCAGGTTCACCAGCGTCAGACCCACCATGGCGCCGAGCATGAGCGCGTCGCCCTGGCCGAAGTTCAGCGTGTCCGAGGTCTGGAAGGTGAGTTGGTAGCCAAAGGCGATGACCGCATAGATCATCCCCAAGGCGATGCCGCTGTAGACGAGTTGAAGCAGGATTTCCATAGATGTGACTCAGCAAAGGTTCAAGGATACCGCCAACCGCCAGGGCTCGACCGCGCTGCGCGCCGAGTCGTGGAGATTGGATCTTTCAAGGTCACATGGGCGCCCCCAAAAAGCGACACCGCACCAGTCTGACGACTGGGCGGTGCGGGTGCGCCAAAGTGGTTGACGGGTGTTACTTCTTGACCGGCAGCGCGCCCTTGGCGTTCACGTCCTTGACGCGCACTTCAGAGGCTTTCTTCTGGTCGTCAGGGTAAGCATAGACCACGCGCTGGCCCTTGACTTCGCCAAACACCGGGATGTTGGCGGTGATGGCGTCATGGTCCTTGACGGTGAAGGGCTTGTTGTAGGTGGTGACCACGCCTTCGACCGGTGCCTGCAGGTTTTCCAGCGCGGCCTTGATCTTCGGGCCTTCGGTGGATTTTGCCTGGGTGATGGCGGCGGCCAGCAGGTAGATCGAGTCGTAACCCTGGGCTGCGGAGACCGGCGAGTCAATGCGCGCGTTCTTCGGGTTGAAGGTCTTGAGGTAGTTGATGATGAACGACTGACGCTTGGGCGTGGTGGGCTCTTGGACGAAGGTCTGCGGCATGCGTGCGCCTTCGCCGCCAGGGCCGGCGTTGTCGATGAAGTTGGCCATGGACAGGGTCCAGCTGCCGATCATCGGAACTTTCCAACCCAGCTTGGTCATGCCGTTGGCGATCTGCGCCAGCTCGGGGCCGATGCCGTAGGTCAGCACGACATCAGCGCCGGCGGCCTTGGCCTTGAGCAACTGCGCCGTCATGTCCACATCCTTGATGTTGAACTTTTCCACCGCCACGGCGGTGATGCCCTTGGCCTTGAGCGCCTTCTCCAGATCTTCGCGGCCGAGTTGGCCGTAGTTGGTGGAGTCGGCCAGGATGGCGACCTTCTTGAAGCCGCGCCGCGTGATGGCTTCTTCCACCACCATCGGAGCCTGGATGCTGTCGTGCGCGGCGTTGCGGAAGATGTAGTTCTCTGCCTGGTCATCAAACTGGTGCGTGATGATGGAGCCGGTGGCGACGTTGTTCATCACCGGGATCTTGGCTTCCTGGAAGAAGCGCTGCGAGGCCAGGGCCACGCCGGTGTTGATGTAGCCCACAGCGGCGACGACCTTTTCCTTGTTGATCAGTTCCTGCGCAATCTGCACGCCGCGCGCGTTCGCCGCTTCGTCGTCGCGCTCGACCAGCACGATCTGGCGCCCGAGCACGCCGCCGGCCTTGTTGATCTCGCCCACGGCCAGACGCACGCCGTCGCGCATGCTCACGCCCATGGAAGAAGAGCCGCCGGTGAACGGGCCGTCCACACCGATCTTGATCGGATCAGCGGCATAGCTCAGGGTGGCAAAGGCCAGCGCCAGGGAAGACAGAGTCAGTTTTCGAACGAGTTTCAAGGTGTTCTCCAGGAGTGATAAATGGATGGCTGCGGGCTGGAGCGCTAGGTCCATGGCCGCCTCTGCTCACGATTATGGTTGTGCGGGCGGCCCTGGCCGCTAGGTATAAACCCCTTTCAAGGCGGCCCCGAGGGCAAAAGACTTGTTCGCTTTTTGCGGCTACGTCAGTCGCGGCGGGCTCGCCGCGCCGATTCGTGGCACCATTGGCGGCAACTTTAACCCGGGGATTCACCATGTCACAGACAACTTCCAGAGCCATTTGCATCGACCAGCAGGGCGGACCGGAGCAGCTCAAGCTGGTCCAGGTCAGCGTGGGCGAGCCCGGCCCCGGCCAGATCCGCATCCGTCACAAGGCGGTGGGGCTGAACTTCATCGACGTCTATCAGCGCAGCGGCCTGTATCCGATGAGCATGCCGCTGCAGCTCGGCATGGAAGCCTCGGGCGTGGTGGAAGCCGTGGGCGAAGGCGTGACGCACCTGCAGGTGGGCGACCGCGCGGCCTACGCCAGCCAGCCACCGGGCAGCTACTGCGAGCTGCGCGTCATGCCAGCCAGCTGCGTGTGCAAGCTGCCCGATGGGATCTCGTTCGATACCGGCGCGGCCATGATGCTCAAGGGTCTGACGGCGCAGTACCTGCTGCGCAAGACCCTGCCTCAGGGTGGTTTGCAGCGCGGTGACTTCGTGCTGTTTCACGCCGCCGCCGGCGGCGTTGGCCTGATCGCCTGCCAGTGGGCCAAGGCGCTGGGGTTGCAATTGATCGGCACCGCCGGCTCGGACGCCAAGTGCGCGCTGGCCAAGGAACACGGCGCCGCCCATGTGATCAATTACGCCACCGAAGACTTCCAGGCCCGCGTCAAGGAAATCACCGGCGGTAAGGGCGTGAAGGTGGTGTACGACTCGGTCGGCAAAGACACCTGGGACAAGTCGCTGGACTGCCTCTCGCCCTTTGGTCTGATGGCCAGCTTTGGCAATGCCTCCGGTCCGGTGGCGCCGTTTGCCCCCGGCATGCTGGGCGCCAAAGGCTCGATCTACGTCACGCGCCAGACGCTGTTCACGCACATCTCCAGCCGCGAGAGCACGCAGGCGATGGCCGATGAGTTGTTTGCCGTGGTGCTCAGCGGCGCGGTGAAGATCCGCATCGACCAGCGTTACCCGCTGGAGGACGTGCAGCAGGCGCACCGCGATCTGGAAGCGCGCAAGACCACGGGCTGCACCATCCTGACGCTGTAGCGCCTTGGGCGGCCGCTCAGCGGCTGCGGCGCACGCGCAGCAACTCGTCCAGGATCAAGCAGGCTGCGCCCACGGTGATGGCGCTGTCGGCGACGTTGAACGCGGGGAAGTGCAGCTCAGCGTAATGGAAGTCCAAAAAGTCCACGACGTAGCCCAGGCGCATTCGGTCGATCACGTTGCCCACGGCGCCGCCCAGGATGCACGACAGCGCAAACGAGAACAGCTTTTGTCCGGCGTGCGCGCGCAGCATCCAGACGATCGTCGCTGCCGCGATCAGGCCGATGGCGGTGAACAGCCAGCGCTGCCAGCCCGAGGCATCCTGCAAAAACGAGAAGGCCGCGCCGCTGTTGTGGGCGCGCACGACGTTGAAGAAACTCGTCACCGGCTGCGCGTCGCCAAGGCGGTAATAGCCCACGATCAGGATCTTGGTGAACTGGTCGGCTAGGATCAGGATCAGCGCCCAGCCCAGCCAGGGGGTTAAGTTTGTGCTTGATTGTTTTGCCATGAATCAGTGGAGCCGTCAGTTGAAGCCGCCGGCGTTGGGCGAAAGGGGAGGGGTGAACTGTAGCAGCAGGCAGCGCACGGTCAGCGCGCCAGCGTCCAGTCGCGCCACGCCCGTCGCCCCGTGCCGGCCGACGAGGCCCAGGTTCAAGTGGGCGAATACGCCAGGCGCACGTAGATCGGGGCGAAGGCCTCGGCCTGGGTGATTTCGATCAGGGTTTCCTTGGCCAGTTCGAGCAGCGCGATGAAGGTCACGACCAGCACCGGCACGCCGCGGGCCGGGTCGAACAGTTTTTCGAACTCGATAAATTTTCGCCCTTGAAGGTGGCGCAGCACGATGCTCATGTGCTCGCGCACCGAGAGCTCTTCGCGCGTGATCTTGTGGTGTTGCACCAACCGGGCGCGCTTGAGGATGTCGCGCCAGGCCTCCTGCAGGTCGAGCGCGTTCACATCCGGGAAGCGCGGCTGCAGCGACTGCTCCACCAGCACCTGCGCCTTGAGAAAATCGCGACCGAATTGCGGCACGTTGTTCAGCCGCGCGGCGGCCAGTTTCATCTGCTCGTATTCCAGCAGACGCCGCACCAGGGCGGCGCGCGGGTCTTCGGCCTCCTCGCCTTCGGCCGCGCGCTTGGGCGGCAGCAGCATGCGCGATTTGATCTCGATCAGCATCGCTGCCATCAGCAGGTATTCGGCGGCGAGTTCCAGGTTGCGCACGCGAATCTCGTCCACATACACCAGGTATTGGCGCGTCACGCCCGCCATCGGGATGTCAAGAATATTGAAGTTCTGCTTGCGGATCAGGTACAGCAGCAAGTCCAAGGGACCTTCGAAGGCTTCGAGAAAGACTTCGAGCGCGTCCGGCGGGATGTACAGGTCCTGGGGCAGCGCAAACAGCGGCTCGCCATACAGCCGCGCCACGGCGATGTGGTCCACCACCTGCGGCATGGCCGACAGCGGGCTGGGCGCAGCCTGCGTGCGCAGGGCGGTGTCGCCAGAGGAGCTCATGCCAGGAACATCAATTGAAACAGTCGGCAACAGCGGCCAGCACGGGCCGGGCTCCGAGCGGACCGATCACTGCTCGTGCGTTTGGTACACGTAGGGCTGCTGCGCCACACGCCCGGCGCGAAAATCGCTCTGCGCGCTGCGGTCCACCGACTTGTTCCACAGCAGGGAGAGGCCGTCTTGTTGCCCCTGCGCCAGCTCAGGACGCGCGGTCTTGAGCTGTTCCAGGAATTGCGTGATATCGGACTTGTAGAAGGGGCGGTAGAAGAGGTTCATGTGTGTGGCCTTTGAGCCGATTTTACCGGCTCGCGCCGGCGCGGCGCTAAGAGCAGCCTTGTCCAACGTGGTATGAGCCTGACGGGGGCACGTATTTCCAACCAGAAATGAGCCTGAGGGAGCTGATTCGCAGTTGAGCTGATGGCTTGATCATCCAAGGATGGTGATCAATATGGACGAGACCAAGCTGCGCA
>CAIMSP010000057.1 GCA_903844215.1 uncultured beta proteobacterium
GAGCAGTGCGGCGCACGAACTGCGCACCCCCATGGCCTGCATTTACGGGTTCGCCGAAACCTTGCTGCGCGAGGACCTGGACCCGGTCACGCGCAACGAGGTGCTGGTCATCATCTTCAAACAAACCAAGCTGATGGCCAGTATCACCAGCGACCTGGTCGATCTGGACCGCATCGCATCCCGCCGTGGCCGCGATTTTGACTTCAAGACCCACGATCTCGAAGGCTTCCTGTTGGAGTGGCTGTGCCATTACCCGACGCCCGAACAGCGCGACGCGGCGTGCTTGCAAGGCGCGAGCCAAGCCTGCCAGGTGAGCATTGATGGCGCGAACTTTCGCCAGGCGCTGAGCAACGTGCTGTGCAACGCCTACAAATACTCGCCTGTGGGTTCTGCAGTGACGCTGCGTTTGCGCTTCAAGACGCAGCGCGGCCGGCCCCTGGTGGGCATCGAAGTGCGGGACCAGGGCATCGGCATGACGCCGGGGCAAGCGGCGCAATGCCTGGATCGCTTCTACCGCGCCGACACCTCTGGCCAACAGCCCGGGGCCGGACTAGGGTTGAGCCTTGTGCGAGAAATCCTCGCCCTGCACCAGGGTCATACCGAGATTCAAAGCGCACTGGGCCAGGGCACGGCCTTCACCCTGTGGCTGCCGGAACGGGCGCTCTTGGCCGGCCTGCAGCCCGCGCCAACCGAACCGAACGCCTGATGAAGATCAGTGAACACCCTGAGGACATCCGCGCGGCGGCGGCAAGCGCAGCGGCCCGGTGCGCTGGCACACAAGCTGCCGGGCGTGGCGGCCACGCTGGCCTTGCCACAGACCGCGCGCGCAGCGTGCGAACTCGACCGCTTGCTGCACGCCGGACAAGATCCCTATGCGCAACTGGCGATTCTCCATGCCACACTACAGCGCAGCGCCGGGGCGATACACCTGCTGCGAAAGGACTTTCCGCAATGAACACCCAAGGCGACGCAGCGCAGCCGCGACACCGCGCTCGCATCCATGGACTCCTAAACACGTGAAAACAACCCAGCAAACTCCCGCAGCGACCGATCCCGACGCGACCGCAGCGCTGGCGCGCCAGCAGGGGGCACGAACCCGGCTGCACGCCGTGCAGATTTTCACCGTCGTGGCCCTGCTGAGCGGGCTGGTCTGGCAACAGACACTCCAGTTGATGGAGAAGGACCGTGCGCAAGCCGTGGCCGTCCAGAAGAACGAGATGGCGAACCTGGCCCGCGTCGGCGTAGAGCATGCCGAGCGCACGCTGCGTAGCGTGGATCAGACGCTGCAACTGGTGCGCCAGCAATACCTGACGCACCCGCTGGACCTGCAGGCCCTGGCCAGGGAAGGCGTCTTTGATGACTCCGTGGTGCTGCAAGTGGGTGTGATCGACCCGCGCGGAATGCTGCAGGCCAGCAGTCGGCCGTTTCGCGGTCGCATCGATCTGTCGGACCGCGCTCACTTCAAGGTCCATCAGCCAGCCGGCGGTGACACACTCTACATTTCCGACGCGGTGAGCGGGCGCATCACCGGCCAGCGGGCGATCCAGTTCACGCGCCGCATCACGCGCGCCGACGGCTCGTTTGCCGGTGTGGTGGTGGCTTCGGTGGACCCGGCCTTTTTCACGCGCCACTTCCGGGAGCTGAACCTGGGCCCCGAGGGTGCGGCGTCCCTGCTGCGGATGGACGGCTCGATTCTGGCGCGCACGTCGGACTCGGGGGACCAGTTCTCCGGTCGGCTGGAGCTGCCGCAGATGGAGTTGCTGCTGGCCCAGGGCCAGACCACGGGCGCCCTGCTGCTGCCGCCCAGCAAAGCCACGGGCGAGCGCATTTTCACCTTCAACCGGCTGGCCAATTTCCCCTTGCTGATCTCCTATTCTCAGCAGACGGTGGCCCTGCAGTTGCTGCAAAACAGCCGCCAGGCGTTGCTGCGCCAGGCCAGCTTGGTGACCCTGTTGCTGTGCGTCTTGGGTGCCCTGATTGCCTGGTACAGCCAGTCCCGACGCCGCCTCTTGCAGGCCCACCTGGCCGAGCTGCAGAGCCTGCAGGATCTGGCGTCCAGCGCCCCGGTTGCGCTATTGCAATACATCGTGCAGGTCGATGGCCGCTTGCAAGCGCGCTACGCCAGCCCCGGCGCGCAGGCGATTTTTGAGCACAGCCCGCAAGCACTGATAGAGGACCCGGCGCTGGCTCTTTCGCTGGCCCACCCGGACGATCTGCCTGGGCTGCAGGATGCGATCCAGCAGTCTTCACGCCAGCAGCGACCCTGGGAACACGAGTACCGCGTGCTGCGCCAAAACGGCACCGTGCGCTGGCTGCGGGCCAGCTTCAAGCCGCAAGCGCTGGCCAACGGCGCAACCCTGTGGAACGGCTTTGTTTCCGACGTCACCGAGCACCAGGAAATTGTGCTCCGGGCACTGGACTCCGCCCGCGCCAAGTCCGAATTTCTGGCCAATATGAGCCACGAAATCCGCACCCCGATGAACGGCGTGGTCGGCATGGTGGACATCTTGCAGACCACCGAACTCAGCGCGGCCCAGGCCGGCATGTTGGGCACCATCCACAAGTCGGCACTGGCCCTGCTGGACATCCTGAACGACATCCTGGACTACTCCAAGATCGACTCGGGCATGCTCAAGGTGGAGCACATCCCCATGCAGCTGCGCGACCTGGCCGAGGGTTTGGGGCAGATGTCGGTGGTGGCAGCGCGTGCCAACCAGGTGGAACTGCAGGTGTTTGTGGCGCCGGAACTTCCCGCCTGGGTGCTTGGCGACCCCACGCGGCTGACCCAGGTGCTGCTCAACCTGTTGGGCAACGCCATCAAATTCACCCGGCCACGAGCCGACGGCGCGCCCCCCCAGGTGAGGCTGTCGGTGCTGCCCTGCAGCCTGGCCCAGGGCGCAGCGGGCCTGCAGTTGCGCGTCACGGACAACGGCATCGGCATGGGACCGCAGTTGCTGGAGCATCTGTTTGCGCCCTTTACCCAGGCCGACGCCAGCACGGCGCGCCGCTTTGGCGGCACCGGCCTGGGATTGAGCATCTGCCAGCGCTTGGTGGCCTTGATGGGTGGCAGCATCACGGTGCAGACCCGCTTGGACGAGGGCACCGAGTTCACCGTGGAACTGCCGTTGCAGGCCAGTGCGCCGCCGCAGATGCCGATTTTCGGGCCCGATCTGCAAGGGCTGGCGGTGCTGGTGGTGGTGGCCGACGCCAGCCTGCGCCACAGCGTTCTGGCTTATGCGCTGGCGGCCCAAGCCCAGGCCCAGGCGCTGCCCGATCTGGCCAGCCTTGAGGCCTACCTTGCGGCACAGGCCTCAGCAGCGGCACCGATGGCGGTGGTGGTGCTGGGCCCCGAACATGAGGCGCAAGCGCCACGCCATCTCCCCAACGCACGCATGCTGCAACTGGACGCAGCCAGCGCGCCGGCAAACGCTGACGCCGAGCTCAGCGTGGCGGGCTTTCCGCTGATGTACGACGAACTGATTCGGGCGCTGGCACTGGCCGGCGGGCTGCTCACGCCCTCCCCCAATTTACAGGACCGCTCCTTCGGACAGCGGCCTGCGCTGGTGGCGCCTCCTGGCGGCGCGGACCCGAGCCAGCGGCCGCTGATCTTGCTGGTGGATGACAATGAAACCAACCGCACGGTGATGCAAAAGCAGGTGCAACTGCTGGGCTACGATTGCGAGACCGCCGTTGACGGAGTGCAGGCGCTGTCCATGTGGCACGCCAGCCGCTACGCGCTGGTGCTGACCGATTGCCAGATGCCACAGATGGACGGCTTTGCCCTGACCGCAGCCATTCGGCAGGCCGAGCCGGAGGGCCGACGCACCCCGATCGTGGCCGTGACCGCCAACGCCATGAAGGGCGAAGCCCAGCGTTGCCTGGAGCGCGGCATGGACGACTATCTTTCCAAGCCGCTGCGCATGGCCGAGTTGTCCATCACCCTGGGAAAGTGGTTAGCTGGGAGCGCGCAACCGCTGCAAGCCGGGCTGCCGCAAGCCGCGCCGTTCGAGCAGCCCGTGCTTTGGGACGGCACAACGCTGGGTCAGATGGTGGGGGAGGATGCCGCCTTTCAGCAAAAAGTGCTGGACAGCTTTCGCAGCAACGCCGTGACGCAAATCGCCTCGGTGCACTTGGCGCTGGCAGGCGCTGCGCTACAGAAAGCAGCCGATCAGGCGCACTCGCTGAAAAGCGCCGCCCGCATGGTCGGCGCGCAGCGGCTGGGCGCCTTGTGCGAGCAGATCGAAAGCGCCGCCATGGCGGCCGATGTCGCGCTGTGCAACGCGCTGGCCGACGAGTTGGAGCCGCAGTGGGCCGCCCTGCAGCAGGCCATGGACTTGCAGGCAGTCGAGCGGCCATCGCCGCTGCCGCAGGCCGCGGCGCAGGAGCCGACCGAGTGCGGCGGCGGCACCGAGACCGGCACAGCGCCGCTGCCGCTCGGCGTCGGCGCGCCTCCCGTCTGGGACGCCGCCACCCTGCCCCGCATGGTGGGCCAGGACGCGGCCATGCACGCCAGAATGCTGGAGCTGTTTTGGC
>CAIMSP010000058.1 GCA_903844215.1 uncultured beta proteobacterium
AACATCCCGGTGCTGAGCTACCTCGTGCTGCGCGGCAAGTGCTCGGCCTGCGCGGCCCGCATCAGCCCGCGCTATCCACTGGTGGAACTGGTCACCAGTGGTCTGTTCCTGTACTGCGGTGTGCGCTGGAACCTGTCGCCCACGGCGGCCGCTTGGTGCGCGTTCTCGGCCGTGCTGGTCGCCCTGACGCTGATCGATTGGGACACCACGCTGCTGCCCGACGACATCACCTTGCCGCTACTCTGGGCCGGCCTGGCCGCCAGCGCACTGCACTGGACTGCGGTGCCGCTGAGCACGGCGTTCTGGGGTGCGGTGGCGGGTTATCTGTCGTTATGGCTGGTGTACTGGGGGTTCAAACTCGCCACCGGCAAGGAAGGCATGGGCTTTGGCGACTTCAAGCTCTTTGCCGCACTGGGTGCGTGGTTTGGCTGGCCGGCCCTGGTCCCCATCATTTTGATGGCTTCGGTCATCGGCGCGGTGATCGGCATCGCCATGAAGTTTTCCACCGGTCTGCGCGAGGGGGCTTATGTTCCGTTCGGACCCTTCCTGGCCATGGCCGGATTGACCGCGATGATCTTCGGCGCTGATTCGATGCTGCGCAGCGTCGGTCTGTAGCGCTCATGCGGCAGCTTTGCAGACTCGGACTCACCGGCGGCATCGGCAGCGGCAAGAGCACGGTCGCGCAGCTGCTGGCGCAGTGCGGCGCGGTGGTGATTGACGCCGACGCACTGGCGCGCAGCGTCACCCAGCCCGGCGGCGCGGCCATGGCCGCGATCGTGCTTGAATTCGGCCACGCCATGATGGCGGCGGACGGCGCCATGGACCGCGACGCCATGCGCGAACTCGTGTACACCGACGCGCACGCCAAGCGCCGGCTCGAAGCCATCGTGCACCCGCTGGTGCAGCAACTGACCCAGCAGCAGGAAGACCAGGCCCGGCACGCGGGCAGCAGTTGCATCGTGTTTGACGTTCCCTTGTTGGTGGAGTCGGGTCGCTGGCGCAGCCGCGTCGATCGCGTGCTGGTGGTGGACTGCCTGGCGCCAACGCAGACCGCGCGCGTCACGGCGCGCAGCCACTTGGCGCGCGCTGCGGTGGAGAAGATCATGGCGTCGCAGGCCAGCCGCGAGCAGCGCCTGCAGGCGGCGGACCTCGTGCTCTTCAACGACGGTCTTAGCCTAGATGAATTACGCGGCGAAGTGCTGCAAATCGCGCGCCACTTCGGGCTATGATTCGATGAACCTCGAGAGTACCCGCGTGATCCTGTACGAATACCCTTTCAACGAACGCATCCGCACCTTTTTGCGTCTGGAGCACCTGTTCCACCGGCTGGAAAAACTGCTGCCACGCGAAGATGCGCTGGACCACCACTTTGCGCTCGCCACCATCTTTGAAGTGATGGATGTTGCGGCCCGGGCCGATCTGAAGTCCGACGTGCTGCGCGATCTGGAAAAACAAAAGCAGCTGCTCAACAGCTACCGCGGCAATCCGGCCATTTCCGAGGACGCCCTGAACGCCGTGGTGCTGCAACTGCACCAGTGCTTTGAAGCGCTCAACGCCCAGACCGGCAAAGCCGGACAGACACTGACGGAGAACGACTGGCTGATGAGTATTCGCAGCCGCATCAGCATTCCCGGCGGCACCTGCGAGTTCGACCTGCCGGCTTATTTCGCCTGGCAACAGGGCGCGGCAAGCGCGCGTCAGACCGACCTCACGCGCTGGGTGGAAACGCTCAAGCCGCTGGCAGATGCCGTGCTGTTGCTGCTCAAGCTGTTGCGCGACTCGGGCGCCGGTCAGAAGGTCATGGCCGTGGCTGGACAGTTCCAGCAGAACCTGCCCCAGGGTCGCAGCTTTCAATTGCTGCGCATGCGCATCAACCCTCAGACCGGCCTGATTCCGGAAGTCAGCGGCAACCGCCTCATGGTGTCGGTGCGCTTCATGCGCCACGAGGCCGACGACCGCCTGCACGCCTGCGCCCAGGACACCGCTTTCGAGCTCACGCTGTGCTGTTGAAACGTCTCGTCAAATGCCCGCGCTGCGCTGGCGACAGCGTGTATGGCCCGGGCAATGCCTATCGGCCGTTTTGCAGCGAACGCTGCAAGAACATTGACCTGGGTGCCTGGTCGAGCGAGTCCTTTCGGCTGCCGGATCAGCCGCCCACCGAAGGCAGCTACGAAGAAGCGGATTCGCTGCCGCAGTGAGCGCGGGTCAATCCGGCGCGTGCGTCGGGCCGGTGACGCCGCGCTCCTGGGCCAGCCAGGCCAGCACCGGCACCGTTCCGGGCAAGACCGGCGCCACCGTCACGGGCAGCCGCTGCCAAGAAAAGGTCTGAGCTTCGCGCATCTGCAGCTCGCCGCTCCAGTCAAACACCTTGCAAAAGTTCAGCCGCACCAGCGCGTGCGGGTAGTCCACCAGTTCGGTTTTCCAAGCCTGGACTGGGCCCAGCGTGAGGCCCAATTCTTCGTGCAGTTCGCGCCGCAGCGCCTGCTCCACCGACTCGCCTGCCTCCAGCTTGCCGCCCGGAAACTCCCAGTAGCCTGCGTACACCTTGCCCGCCGGGCGCGTGGTCAGCAAAAAGTCGCCGCCCGCCTGGATCAGCACGCCCACGGCCACCTCGACCACCTGGCGCTCACCCTGCTGCACGCGGGGTCGGTGGGCATCCGCCACCAGCGAGGCCGGCTTCATGCACTCAGGCTGTGGCGTCCCGCGTAGTCGCGGGCGAACTGGTAGGCGACGCGGCCGCTGCGCGAGGCGCGCTCCAGGGCCCACACCAGCGCATCGGCGCGGGCCGCCGCAATGCCGGGGGCGTCCACGCCGAAGGAGCTCAGCCACTGCGCCACGATGGCGAGGTATTCGTCCTGGCTAAAGGGGTAGAAACTCACCCACAGACCGAAGCGTTCGGACAGCGAGATTTTTTCTTCCACGCCTTCGCCCGGGTGCACTTCACCGTCGTCGGTGTGCGTGTAGCTCAGGTTCTCGGCCATGTACTCGGGCAGCAGATGGCGCCGGTTGCTGGTGGCATAGATCAGCACATTCGGCGTGCTGGCCGCCACCGAACCGTCGAGCACCGACTTCAGGGCCTTGTAGCCGGGTTCGCCGTCGTCAAAGCTCAGGTCGTCGCAATACACCAGGAATTTTTCCGGGCGCTGCGCCACCACGTCCACGATGTCGGGCAGATCAACCAGGTCCGCCTTGTCCACCTCGATGAGGCGCAGACCTTGGGCCGCATACTCCGTCAAACAGGCCTTGATCAGCGAGGACTTGCCGGTGCCGCGCGCGCCCGTGAGCAGCAGGTTGTTGGCCGGCTTGCCCTGGACAAATTGCAGCGTGTTGCGCTGCACCTTGGCCTTTTGCTCGTCAATCTCCTTGAGGTCGGCGAGCGCGATGCGGGCCACGTGCTGCACGGCTTCGAGCGTGGCATGATCCGAGCTGCGTTTGCGGTAGCGATACGCCACGCCCTGGGACCAATCGGGCGCCGCCAGCGGCTGGGGCGCGAGCAGTTGCACCTGCGACACCAGCCGCTCCACCTGCGCGATCAGGCGCTCCAACTTGTCGTTCATGAGCGGTAGTCGGCGTTGATGGTGACGTAGTCGTGGCTCAGGTCGCAGGTCCAGACCGTGTCGCAGGCTGTGCCGCGCCCGAGCACGACGCGCACCGTGATTTCACTTTGCCGCATCACGCGCTGGCCGTCTTCCTCGCGGTAGGCCGGGTTGCGCCCCCCCTGCAGCGCCACCAGCACATCGTCCAGGTACAGATCGATGCCGGACTGATCCAGGTCGTCGATGCCGGCATAGCCCACGGCCGCCAGAATGCGACCCAGGTTCGGGTCGCTGGCAAAGAAGGCCGTCTTCACCAGCGGCGAATGGGCGATCGCGTACGCCACCTTGCGGCACTCCTCGCCGCTGTTGCCGCCTTCAACCTGGATCGTGATGAACTTGGTCGCGCCTTCGCCGTCGCGCACGATCGCCTGCGCCAGCTGCTGCGCGATCGCGATCAGCGCCGCTTTCAGGGCCTGGCCCTCGGCGCTGTCAATCGAGGTGATGGGCGCATGCGCCGCCTGATTCGTGGCGATCAGCACCAGCGAATCATTGGTCGAGGTGTCGCCGTCCACGGTGACACGGTTGAACGAGGCCTCGGCCAGGTCGCGCGCCAGTTGCTGCATCAGGCCCGGTGCCACGCAGGCGTCGGTGGCGATGAAACCGAGCATCGTCGCCATGTTGGGCCGAATCATGCCGGCGCCCTTGCTGATGCCGGTGATGCTGACGGCCGTGCCACCCATCTGCAGTTGCGCGCTGAAGGCCTTGGGCACGGTGTCGGTGGTCATGATGGCCTGGGCCGCACGTCCCCAGTGGTTCGATTGTGCGTCCGCCAAGGCCGCAGGCAGACCCGCCACGATGCGTTCCTGCGGCAGTTGCTCCATGATCACGCCGGTGGAAAACGGCAGCACCTGAGCCGGATCCAGGTCCAGCGTCTGCGCCAGCGCGGCGCTGGTGGCACGGGCACGCTGCAGTCCTTCCTGACCCGTGCCGGCGTTGGCGTTGCCGGTGTTGATGAGCAGCGCGCGCACCGACAGGCCCGAACTCGCGCACTCATCCAGATGCTGGCGACAGACCTGCACCGGTGCGGCGCAAAAGCGGTTTTGCGTGAACACGCCGGCCACCGAGGCGCCTTCGGCGATCAGAAAAACGCTCAGATCGAGCCGACCGGCCTTGCGGATGCCGGCCTCGGCGCAACCCAGCGTGACGCCGGCAATGGCCAGCAGGTCAGCCGGATTGGTCGCGGAAAAATTGACGGTCATTGGGCTACCCCTTGATGGCGCCCCGGCAAGAGCGATTCGACTATGCGAGCTTGCCGTGGCAGTGTTTGAATTTCTTGCCACTGCCGCAGGGGCAGGG
>CAIMSP010000059.1 GCA_903844215.1 uncultured beta proteobacterium
GGGCCCCAAGCGAGGCGGCGCAACAACGCGATGCGCCGAATTCACCCCCGGCCCGAAGGGTTGGAGCCAAACGGGGCGTCTGCGTCGTTGCAGCGCTTGGCAATGGGCCCGCCATTGCCTGCGCGCTGTGCCTAGCATCCATCCCCGTTGGGCTCCAACGCGTCCCGCGCGCAAAGTCCGACAGGCTGCCAGGCCTGAGCGCGAATCCATCACTTTCATTTTGTTCCTTTACCTCTGTGTCGGAGTACTAGTCCTCCAACCCGGGTTCGTGCACCGTCGGCGCACGCCCTTCAGAAAAGTTCCCAGCATGACATCTTTTGCACGAAGCGGCGCACGCGCCGCAGACCAGTTGCGCCCGGTGCGCATCACCCGTGGCTACACCATCCACGCCGAGGGCTCGGTGCTGATCGAGTTTGGCAACACCCGCGTGCTGTGCACGGCGTCGGTGGAAGAAAAGGTGCCGCCGCACAAGCGCGGCAGCGGTGAAGGCTGGGTCACGGCCGAGTACGGCATGTTGCCGCGTTCCACGCACACACGCAGCGACCGCGAAGCCGCGCGCGGCAAGCAAAGCGGTCGCACGCAGGAAATCCAGCGCCTGATCGGGCGCTCGCTGCGCACCGTGTTCGATCTGAAAAAGCTCGGCGAGCGCACCATCCAACTCGACTGCGATGTGCTTCAGGCCGACGGCGGCACGCGCACTGCAGCCATCACCGGCGCCTACGTGGCCGCGCAGGACGCGGTGCGCGGCCTCATCGCCAGCGGCAAGTTGCAAGAGTCGCCCATCATCGCCTCGGTCGCAGCCATCTCCGTGGGCATCGTGCAGGGAACGCCCTTGCTGGACCTGGAGTACACGGAAGACTCGGCCTGCGACACCGACATGAACGTGGTGATGACGGGCGCGGGCCATTTCGTCGAAGTCCAGGGAACGGCCGAGGGCGCGGCTTTTTCGCGCGCCGAGATGGACGCCTTGTTGGCACTGGCCGACAAGGGCATCTGCGAATTGATCATCCTGCAGCAGCAGGCGCTCGATCAATGAACCGGCGCGCATGAAGATCGTTCTGGCCTCGAACAACGCGGGCAAGCTGGCCGAGCTTGGCGCCATGTTTGCGCCGCTGGGCGTGCAGTGGCTGCGCCAGTCGGATCTGGGCATCCCCGAAGCACCCGAGCCGCATCACACTTTTGTCGAGAACGCACTGGCCAAGGCGCGCCACGCCAGCGCCTTGAGCGGCTTGCCCGCGCTGGCCGACGACGCCGGCCTGTGCGTTGACGCCTTTGGCGGTTTGCCAGGCGTGCAGACGGCCTACTACTGCCTGCAGTTCGGCTACGAGAAGAGCGACGCCAACAACCTGCGCGCCTTGCTCGAGCAGATGCAGGAGGTGACGCAACGGCGTGCCGCCATGGTGAGCACGCTGGTCGCCGTGCGTTCGCCGCAGGACCCCGAGCCGCTCATCGCCGTGGGACGCGCCGTGGGCGAGATCGCGCGCACGCCCGTGGGCAGCGGCGGTTTTGGCTTTGATCCGGTGATGTTCATCCCCGAACTTGGCTGCACCTTTGCCGAGTTGAGCGACGAGGTGAAGAACGCCCACAGCCACCGCGGCAAAGCGGCGCGCGACATGCTGCGCCTGATGCGCGAGCGTTGGCTGGCATGACGCTCCCCCCCGTTGCTTGCCCACTTCGTGTGGCCTCATCCCCCCTCAAGGGGGCAACGCCAGTGGCCCGGCAAAGCCGGTTCCACGGCGTTTCCCGCCTGGGATGCTGTTCGCGCGGCGATGTGCTGGTGGGTTGACGGATCATGCAAGACATCCAACATTACATGCGGCCTGGCACGCTGCAACTGCCCGCGCTGCCACCGCTGTCGCTGTACGTGCACGTGCCCTGGTGCCTGAAGAAGTGCCCCTATTGCGATTTCAACTCGCATGAGTTGCGCGCCAACGACCGCTCCGCTGGCGTGGTCGGCGGCCTGGGCGCAGCCACCGAGAAGGCCTATCTGGACGCCTTGACGGCCGACTTGGAGTCGGCCTTGCCGCTGGTGTGGGGGCGCAGTATTCACACCATCTTCATTGGCGGCGGCACCCCCAGCCTGCTGTCGCCGCAGGGCGTGGAGCGGCTGCTGGGCGACATCCGTGCGCGCCTGCCGCTGCTGCCCGGGTGCGAGATCACGCTCGAAGCCAATCCCGGCACCTTCGAGAAGAACCGCTTTCGCGCGTTTCGCCACGCCGGCGTGACGCGGCTCTCGGTCGGGGTGCAAAGCTTTGACGATCAACAGCTCAAGACCTTGGGCCGGGTGCACGACCGGGCCCAGGCCATCGCCGCCGTGGAAGAAGCGGCGCAGGCCTTTGACAGCTTCAACCTGGACCTGATGTACGCCCTACCAGGCCAGGACCTGCAAGGCATGGAGCGCGACCTGAGCCTGGCGCTCACGCTGGCGCCCAAACACCTCTCGATCTACCACCTGACGATCGAACCCAACACCTTCTTCGCCAAGTTTCCGCCGGTGATCCCCGAAGACGACCTGGCTTACGAAATGCTCGACCGCATCACCGAGCGCACCGCGCAGTGGGGACTGGAACGCTATGAGGTCTCGGCCTTTGCGCAGCCCGGGCACCGCTGCCAGCACAACCTGAATTACTGGCAGTTTGGCGACTACCTTGGCATCGGCGCGGGCGCCCACAGCAAGATCAGCTTCGCGCACCGCGTGCTGCGCCAGGTGCGCTATCGCGAGCCCCGGCTCTACATGCAGCATGCGGCCCAGGGCGCGCCGGTGGCGCAGAGCGACGAAGTCAGCCGCGCCGAATTGCCGTTCGAATTCATGCTGAATGCGCTGCGGCTCAAAGAGGGCTTTGAGCTGGCGCGGTTTTCCGAACGCACCGGTTTGCCGCTGACGGCCGTCTCCCGGGCCCTCGATCTGGGCGAAGCGCGCGGCCTGCTGCAGCGCGATCTGAAGTCGCTGCGGCCGACGGAAAAGGGCTTTGACTTCCTGAGTGACTTGCAGGAACTCTTCTTGCCCAGCCAGGACCCTGTCGGGTGACGCCCTTTGGGCTGACGCGACCTAGCAGCCTGTCGGACTTTGCGCGCGGGACGCGTTGGAGCCAAACGGGGATGGATGCTAGGCGCAGCGCGCAGGCAATGGCGGGCCCATTGCCAAGCGCTGCAAC
>CAIMSP010000060.1 GCA_903844215.1 uncultured beta proteobacterium
GCACCTGGGACTTGAGTTCAGCAGCGTGGCGCCGCCGCGGCGCGCTCTTGTTTTGCATGGTGTCCACCTCAGACATAGGTGGACACCATGCTGGCCGCTATCCATCGGCCGTTCAAGGTGGGATGGCTAGCCGCTTACGGTGCGCCGATGAGCGAGGCAATGCGTGTGGCGTCATAGGTCTTGTCGACGGCCGACACTCCGATCACCGCCAAGCTTGCTGCGCTGATGCTCGCGTTCAAGCCAGCGAGTTGCACGACCGAGTAGTTCCGCGAGAAAGGCTTGCACCGGTGCGGGCATTGGTTCATCATCGTGGCGCCACTCATAGCCAGGGGCACAAGTGAAGTCACGCTTTGCGCAGGCTGTTGCCAAGCTCACCGCGCAGCCCAGTCGGGGTGCGGCGGCGCGCTCAGCGCAGTGGCCTAACCCTCTACAAGGACTCCCCCGCAGGTCAAGAAGGCTATTCAGGCATTTGGTTTTCCTTATGGACAGCGGTTTTGTATTCAAGGTTGATCGGAATCGTTTTATCCACGCGTGCTGGTATCGAAGCTGCGGCGCGACCGAGAACAGACTGCACATCTACAAACGGCCTTGTTGCACCCGTGGGTGCGGACCCAGATACGAACCGCTCAGTCGGGCTCCATTCGCTCAGTGGGTTTGGGCTTGATTGCCGCCCGCTGGGTTAGACGAGTTCACCAACTGCCGGTCTGACCTGTCAATGCATCTTCGAGCGCATGCCTGCGTGGGAGGAAACGGGTGTGGTTGAAGGGGTTGATCGAAGGTGGCCGGCTTCAAGCCTGGCAGGGCTCAGGCACAGCGGGCGGCTTGGCACACTTGGCCAGCGGCTTTTCGCTGACATGGCTGGGGTCGAAGCCGGCTTCGCGGGTCATCACCGCCCACAGGATGCGGGCGTTCTTGTTGGCCATGGCCACACAGGCCTTCTGCCAGCCCACGCGCTCGACCAGCGCCTGCAGCCATCGGCTGGTGGGGTCATCGCGTTTGGCCGCACTCATCACCGCGGATTTCGCGCCCTGGATCAGCAGCGTGCGCAGGTAGTCGTCGCCGCGCTTGGTGATGCGCCCCAGCCGGGTCTTGCCGCCGCTGGAGTTCTGCCGCGGCACCAGGCCGACCCAGGCGCCGAACTGCGCGCCGCTCTTGAACTGGCTGAAGTCGGCCACGCTGGCCGTCAGCGCCGAGGCGCCGATCTCGCCGATGCCGGTGATCTTGGCGGCCCGTCTGGCCGGCGCGCTGGCGCGCACGTGCGCGCCGATCTGCTGGTCGCACCAGCGCAGGTGCTCGTCGAGTTCGCGCCAGTGTTCGAACGCGCGCTGCAACACCAGGCGCGCCAGCCCGGTCAGCTCGTTGCCGGCATCCTCCAGCACGTCGACCAGCACCGCGCGCAGCACTTTCGGGCTCTTGGCGAACACCAAGTCGAACTCTGCCAGCAACCCGCGGATGCGGTTGATGCAGGCGGTGCGCTCTTCCTTCAGGCCCTCGCGCACGCGGTGAAGCGTCATCACACCCTGCTGCTCGGCCGTCTTGATCGGAACGAAACGCATGTTCGGGCGCGATGCCGCCTCGCACACCGCAGCGGCATCGGTCATGTCGTTCTTGCCGGAGCGGCCCTCCAGGCGATACGGGCTGACGAAGTGGGCTGGGATCAGCCGCGCGTCCAGCCCCATCGCACGCAGCTGCCGGGCCCAGTGGTGGGCGCCGCTGCAGGCCTCCATCGCCACCACGCAGCCGCTCGGCAACTGCGCGCACCAAGCCAGGAACGCGTCGCGCCGAATCGCCTTGCTTACCAGCTTGCGCCCGCCCGCATCCACCCCGTGCACCTGGATCACGTTCTTCGCCAAGTCGACACCTACCCGCGCCATCGGCGCTCGTGTAATCTCCGCCATGGACTTCCCCTTTCCAGTTTCAGATTGACTCTCAGATCGTCAATCATGGTGCCTCGACACCGTCATCGGTCTGGAGAAGTCCCTTCGTATCTCGGACA
>CAIMSP010000061.1 GCA_903844215.1 uncultured beta proteobacterium
CGAAATGAAGGACCAGGGCAGCTACAACTACGTGCAGGACGAAGCCAGTTGCATCGTCTTCGGCATGCCGCGCGAAGCCATCGCGCATGGCGCCGCCGATGAGGTCCTGCCGCTAACGCAGATCGCCCCGGCGCTGATCGCCAAACTCAACAGCGCGACCGATCGCTTGCACAGCCGGATTTGAGATTTGAACGGCCGAGGTTGTGCTTTGGGTACACGCCCGCCCCGACTGAGGCATGCGTTTGGCGCGATTTCAAAAAGCGCGGCGAGTGAGCGCCGGGCGTGTGCCTCAGTCGGGGCGGGCGAGTTCAATCATCGGCGGCGGGTCTTTCGAAAAAATAATCAGCCGCGCGCTGACAATAGTTCCCAGCGCTCCAGCGCCGCCATCAGTTCGGCGTCGATGGCGCCGTCGCGTGCCTGCAGCGCGGCGGCGCGCGCGGCGTCGCGGCTGTAGAGGCTGCCGTCCGCGAGTTCGGCGCGCGCGCTGGCCTGCTCGGCTTCCAGCGACTCGATCAATGTTGGCAAGGCCTCGAGCTCGCGCTTTTCCTTGAAGGACAGTTTGCTGCGCGCCGCTTCGACCTTGGGGGGGGCGGTTGCAGCCCCCGCTTTCTCGCTCGCTGCAGCCGGCGCCGCACTGGAAAGCGCTGCGGCTTGCTGCAACTCGCGCGCGCGGTGCGACTGGATCAGCCAATCCTGCACGCCGCCTTCGTACTCGCGCCACAGTCCCTCGCCTTCGCAAGCGATGGTGCTGGTCACGACGTTGTCCAGAAAAGTTCGGTCATGGCTCACCAGAAACACCGTGCCGTCGTAGTCCTGCAGCAGGTCTTCCAGCAGCTCCAGCGTGTCGATGTCCAGGTCGTTGGTCGGTTCATCCAGCACCAGCACGTTCGCGGGACGCGCGAACAGTCGTGCCAGCAGCAAGCGGTTGCGCTCTCCGCCCGAGAGCGAGCGCACCGGGGAGCGGGCGCGCGCCGGGCTGAACAGGAAGTCGCCCAGGTAGCTCTTGACGTGCTTGCGCTGGTTGCCGATCTCGATCCATTCGCTGCCCGGGCTGATGAAGTCTTCCAGCGTCGCGTCCAGATCGAGCGCGTTGCGCATCTGATCGAAGTACGCCACCTGCAGGTTCGCGCCCTGGCGCAGTTTGCCGCTGTCGGCTTGCAGCTCGCCCAGAATGAGTTTGAGCAGCGTGGTCTTGCCCGCGCCGTTAGGGCCCAGCAGTCCGATCTTGTCGCCGCGCAGAATCGTGGCCGAGAAGTCTTTCACGATGATCTTGTCGCCGAAGGCCTTGCTCACGTCGGTGAGCTCGGCCACGATCTTGCCGCTGCGCTGACCTGTCGCCACGTCCAGGTTCACGCTGCCCTGGGCTTCGCGGCGCGCTGCGTGCTCGCTGCGCAGGCCTTGCAGCTTGCTGATGCGGCTCTGGCTGCGCGTGCGCCGTGCCTCCACGCCCTTGCGAATCCAGATTTCTTCCTGCGCCAGCAGCTTGTCGGCCTTGGCGCTGATGACGGCTTCCTGCGCCATCTGTTCGTCCTTCTGGATCACGTAGCGCTCGAAGTTGCCTGGATAAGAGCGCAGCTTGCCCCGATCGAGTTCGACGATGCGGGTCGCGACGCGGTTCAGGAAGCTGCGGTCGTGGGTGATGGTGACGATGCTGCCCTTGAAGTCCACGAGCAGGTCTTCCAGCCACTCGATCGAATCCAGATCCAGGTGATTGGTGGGCTCGTCGAGCAGCAGCACGTCGGGCTTGGCCACCAGCGCCTGGGCCAGGGCCACGCGCTTGCGCGTGCCGCCGGAGAGCGTGCCGACGATGGCGTCCTGGTCCAGATGCAGCCGGTGCAGGGTTTCTTCCACTCGCTGCTCCCAGTTCCAGGCGTCCAGGTGCTCGATCTCGGACTGCAAGGCATCCAGATCGGCGCCTTCGGCGGCTTCGAAATATTCCTCGCGCACGGCCATGGTGCGCGCCAGGCCAGCGCTGGCGGCCGCAAAAACGGTCGCCTCCAAGTCCAGGATCGGCTCCTGCGCGACAAAGGCGATGCGCAGCCCCTGCTGGGTCTGCAGCACGCCGTCGTCGGGCCGCTCCATGCCGCCGATGATCTTCAGCATGGACGACTTGCCAGCGCCATTGCGCCCGATCAAGCCCACGCGTTCGGTGGTTTCCAGGGCGAAGTCGGTGTGGTCCAGGAGTGCGACGTGGCCGAAGGCGAGTTGCGCGTTTAACAGGGTGATGAGAGCCATAAATATTTCAGAAATCGGGTCTCCGAGTATCGCTGGCTTTACCATTGACCTTTTTTAGCCAGTTCCAGGGCGCCCCATCATGTCTGACATTCTCGAAAAAATCGTCGCCGTCAAGCGCGAAGAAATCGCCGCAGCGCAAAAGCGCAAACCACTGGAGGCCGTGCGCGCCGACGCTTGGTCGCGCGTTCTGACGCGCGACTTTGTCGGTGCCATGCGCGCCAAGATCACGGCGGGCGAAGCGGCCGTGATTGCCGAGATCAAGAAAGCCAGCCCGTCCAAAGGCGTTTTGTGCGCTGATTTTTTTCCGGCCGACATCGCGCAAAGCTATGCAGAATGCGGCGCCGCCTGTTTGTCAGTGCTCACGGATAAGCAATTTTTCCAAGGCGACGCCGACTGCCTCAAGCAGGCCCGCGCCTCCTGCGATTTGCCGGTGCTGCGCAAGGACTTCATCGTGGACGCCTACCAGATCTACGAGTCGCGCGTGATGGGTGCCGACGCCATCCTGTTGATTGCCGCCTGCCTGGACGACGCCCAACTGGCCGACTTCGAGGCGCAGGCCCTGGCGCTGGACATGGCCGTGCTGGTAGAGGTGCACGACCGCGAGGAATTGCTGCGCGCCCTGAAACTCAAGACGCCGTTGATCGGCATCAACAACCGCAATCTGCGCACGTTTGAGGTTGATCTGGAAACGACGCTGGGCCTGCTGGCCGACGTCCCCAAGGACCGACTGCTGGTGACGGAGAGCGGCGTGCGCACCCGGGCCGATGTGCAGCGCCTGCGTGACGCCAAGGTTCACGCCTTCCTCGTGGGTGAGGCGTTTATGCGCGCAGCCGATCCGGGCGAGGCGCTGGCTGAGCTGTTCGGTGCTTGACACGCCTTCGCTGAAGGACTGGCGTCCCGCAGACTGGCCCGTGGCCGAGGACTGGCGCGCCCTGGTGGATGCGTTTTGGCTCAAGCCCGAGGGCCTGCGTCTGGCGCAATTCCTTGCGCAGCGGCTTGACGCTGGCGCCAAGGTCTTTCCCGCCCAGCCTTTGCGCGCGCTGGAACTGACGCCGTTGTCCCAAGTCAAGGTGGTGATCCTGGGCCAGGACCCCTATCACGGACCGGGGCAGGCGCAAGGCCTGGCATTTTCTGTGGCGCCAGGGCTGCGCGTTGCGCCTTCCTTGCGCAACATTTTCAAGGAATTGCAGCGCGACCTGGGGCTGGAGCCGCCAGCCAGCGGCTCGCTGCTGCGCTGGGCGACCCAGGGTGTGCTGCTGCTCAACACCTGCCTGAGCGTGGAACAGGCGCAGCCCGGCGGCCACGCGGGGCGCGGCTGGGAAGTGTTGACCGATGAGATCGTGCGCGCCGTAGAACGACAGGACGCGCCGGTGGTTTTTTTGCTGTGGGGCGCGCACGCGCAAAAAAAGCGCGCCCTGCTGGCGAAGAGCGACGCCGCTGGCCGGGTGCTGCTGGCGAACCATCCTTCGCCGCTGTCGGCAAGCCGTGGCCCGGCGCCGTTCATCGGCTGCGGACACTTTGGCCAGACGAATCAATGGCTGCAGCGCGCCGGGCGCGGGGCGATCGCGTGGTGAGTTCAGCAAGAAACCCGAGATATTTGCGGCGAGGCGGCTTTTAGTGGCATAATTCCGGGTTCGTCGAAGGAGAGGTGGCCGAGTGGTTAATGGCAGCAGACTGTAAATCTGCCCTCTTACGAGTACGCTGGTTCGAATCCAGCCCTCTCCACCAACGAAAACAAGAGTTAAAGAGCTTTCAAACAGATGAGTTTTGGATGCCAGTGTCGGGTTTGCAGGCGAATCTGATGCGGGAGTAGTTCAATGGTAGAACCCTAGCCTTCCAAGCTAATGACGCGGGTTCGATTCCCGTCTCCCGCTCCACAACGGTTTTCGTTTGATTGACTGAAGGTTTTTCGCCCATTTGGCTCAGTGGCAGAGCACCCCCTTGGTAAGGGGGAGGTCGCGGGTCCGATTCCCGCAATGGGCACCAGTTTCGGGTGCGCTCCTTAGGTTTCCTAAGTGCTGCGCGTTCGGTTTGTTGATGGTTTGATTTAGTTACTTTTTCGGAGTCTGAAATGGGAAAAGAAAAGTTCACACGCACCAAGCCGCACGTCAATGTTGGCACGATTGGTCACGTTGACCACGGCAAGACCACGCTGACGGCGGCCATCACCACGGTGTTGGCGGCGAAGTTCGGCGGCCAGGCTCGCGCCTATGACCAGATCGACGCAGCGCCCGAAGAAAAAGCGCGCGGCATCACGATCAACACCGCGCACGTCGAGTACGAGACCGCGAACCGCCACTACGCGCACGTGGACTGCCCCGGACAC
>CAIMSP010000062.1 GCA_903844215.1 uncultured beta proteobacterium
TCAGCAGCGTCACCGTGGCGCTGCCACCGGCGTTGCTGGCCGTCAAGGTGTAGCTGGTCGCGACGCTGGCGGCAGTGGGGGTTCCGGAGATGACGCCGGTGCTGGTGTTGAGCGTCAGGCCCGCCGGCAGGGCCGGGCTGATGGAATAGGAGCTCACCGCACCGCCGCTGCTGCTCGGGGTGTCGGAGCTGATCGCCACGCCCACGGTGTACACCGGGGCGGTGTTGCTGTAAGTCAGTGCGGACGGCGTCACGACACCGCCACCGCCACCGCTGCTGCCACAGGCACTGAGCCCAATTGCCAACAACAAGCCAATCAACCAGGAGAATAATTTCATACGGCCTCCAAAAAGTTTACGAACGTTACGCAAGCACACAGAACCTTTGCGCCACCAAGCGCGTGGCGCGGCCAGGCGACGCAGGCTGGCATCGGTTGGCCGGCGCTTGCCCATGGCGTCGAGCACCGGAGCCATCCGCACAGCGCGGGCGATGACGCACGAATGAGCCATCGCCCCGCCCCGCCTTCATGCCGCGACTGTCGAACCCATGATGTCGTTAGACAGTGGTTTGCATGTCAGAACGATAATTATCGATCAGCCTGAAGCGACGCAGGGAAAGCAGATGTAACGATTCTGTGAATCTGTGACAGCGTCGTTGACGCTGCCCACGGCCAGGGCGCGATCCGGGCGGCGGGTCACATTCCAAATGCATACTCCACCCATGCGGCAACGCGTTCTGTGGAGGCAGCAGCATGAGCATTCGCAATCTGGATTCCCTGTTTGATCCGGCCTCAGTGGCCGTGATTGGTGCTTCGCTGCGCCCGGGACGGGTCGGCAGCACGGTGTGGCGCAACCTGCGCGGCGGCAAGTTCGCCGGGCCCGTGTACGCGGTCAATCCCAAGTACCACGAGCTCGATGGCGTGCCGGTCGCGGCGCGGCTGAAGGACTTGCCGCAGGTGCCCGAGCTGGCGGTGATCTGCACGCCACCGTCCACGGTGCTGGCGCTGATCAGCCAATTGGGCGCGCTGGGAACCCGCGCTGCGGTGCTGCTCACGGCCGGTCTCAGCGCCGAGCAAAAGCAGCAGATTCGCGACGCGGCCAAACCGCACCTGCTGCGCATCCTGGGGCCCAACTGCATTGGCTTGCTGTCGCCGCACCTGGGGCTGAATGCCAGCTTTGCGCACATCGACGCGCTGCCGGGGGACATCGCCTTTGTCTCGCAGTCAGGCGCTTTGACCACGGCCTTGCTGGACTGGGCGTACTCGCGCGGCATCGGTTTTTCGCATTTCGTCTCGCTCGGCGAACACCTGGACGTGGACTTTGGCGACATGCTCGACTACCTGGCGAGCGACCCCAAGACGCGCGCGATTTTGCTGTACATCGAATCGGTGGACGCGGCGCGCAAGTTCATGTCGGCGGCGCGCGCTGCGGCGCGCAACAAGCCGGTGATCGTCGTCAAAGCCGGGCGCTCGGACTTCGGCCAGAAGGCGGCGGCCTCGCACACCGGCGCCTTGGCCGGCTCCGACATCGTGTACGACGCAGCGCTTGCGCGCGCCGGCATGCTGCGCGTGGACACGCTGCAGCAACTGTTCCTGGCGGCCGAGACGCTGGCGCGTTTTCGCGGCAACAGCGCCGACACGCTGACGATCTTGACGAATGGCGGCGGCGCCGGCGTGCTCGCCGCCGATGCGGCGGCGCAGGTGGGGGTCGAGTTGACGCAGCTCTCGGCGGCCACGCTGCAGCGTCTGGACGCCTTGCTGCCGGCAACCTGGTCGCACGGCAACCCGGTGGACATCATCGGCGACGCGCCGGTGGAGCGTTACGTGCAGGCGCTGCAGGCGCTGCATGACGACGCGGGCGGCGCCGTGCTGCTGATGCACGCGCCCACGGCCATCGTGGCGAGCGCCGAGATTGCCCGCGCCTTGCTGCCGCTGGCGGCGCAGACGCCGCCACGCGTCATGGGCTGTTGGCTGGGCGAGCAATCGGTGCGCGAGGCCAGGCAGATCTTTCAGGACGCCAATATCGCCTGCTTCATCACGCCCGAGCAGGCGGTGCGCGCCTTCGGTTTTGGCGTCACCTACCGGCGCAACCAGGCGCAGTTGCTGCAGGCACCGGCGGCCAAGCGCGCCGGCCCTGACGCCGACACCGCCGCCGTGCAGACGCTGGTGCAGCAGGTGCTCGCCAGTGGGCGCGAGATGCTCTCCGAGGGCGAGGCCAAGAGCGTGCTCGCGGCCTACGGCATTCCCGTGGTGGCGACGCGCAGCGTGGGCCCCACGGCGCAGGCCGCGCTCGAGGCGGCGCAACAGATCGGTTTTCCGGTGGCGCTGAAGATCCTCTCGCCCGACATCTCGCACAAGTCCGACCTGGGTGGCGTGGCGCTCGACCTGGACCATGCGCAGGCGCTGCAGCTCGCGGCCCAGACCATGCTGCAGCGCCTGCACAAGGCCTTGCCCGAGGCGCGCATCCAGGGCTTCACGGTGCAGGCCATGGTGCGCCGCGCGCACGCCCAGGAACTGATCGTGGGCGCCAGCATCGACAGCGTGTTCGGCCCGGTGATCCTGTTCGGTCAGGGCGGCACCTCGGTCGAAGTGGTGGCCGATCGGGCCGTGGCGCTGCCGCCGCTGAACGAACCGCTGGCGCGCGCGCTGGTGGATCGCACGCGTGTGGCCAAACTGCTGCGCGGTTTTCGCGGCACCCCGGCGGCCGACATGGACGCGCTGCACGGGGTGTTGATGGCGGTGTCGCAACTGCTGGCCGACGTGCCGCAGATCGCCGAGCTCGACATCAATCCACTGCTGGCCGACGCGCAGGGCGTGGTGGCGCTGGACGCGCGCATTCGCCTGAGCGCTGCGGCGCCTGGGGGCGCGCTCAACTTTGCCATCCGCCCCTATCCGGCGCAACTCGTCGAGCAGCTCGACTGGAAGGGGCGCCGCCTCACGCTGCGCCCGATCCGCCCCGAAGACGAAGCCCAGCATCTGGCGTTTTTGGAGCAACTCGACCCCGAGGACATTCGCATGCGGGTGTTCTACAGCCGGCGCAGCATCGAGCGCAGCGAGTTGGCGCGGCTCACGCAGATCGACTACGAGCGCGAAATGGCGTTCCTGGCCGTGGTGCAGGATGCGTCGGGCGCGCAACAGACGCTGGGGGTGGTGCGCGCCATCGCCGACCCCGACAACCTGGCCGCCGAGTTCGGCATCATCATCCGCTCCGACCTCAAGGGCGGTGGCCTGGGGCGCATCCTGCTCGAGAAGATGGTGCGCTACGCCCGCGACAAGGGCACGCAGCGCCTCATCGGAACGGTGATCGCGCAGAACAAGGCCATGCTGTTGTTGGCGCACGAACTCGGCTTCGTGCAAAGCCCCTCGGTCGAGGGTCAGACCTGCGAAATTACGCTGGCGTTGCGCTGAAGGCGCCGCTGTCGGGTGACGCCCGGGGGCTAACCCGACCTACGGGACTGCGCCGTTGACCAGGTAGGTCGGGTTAGCGAAAGCGTCACCCGACGATGGCCTCAACCCCGTGCCTTGTCGGCCTCACTGGTGAACGAATCGGCGTAGAACTCGTCTGCCGGCAGGCCGTGGCGCAGGGTGTCGGCGCGGGCCGAATCGACCACGATGGGCGCGCCGCAGGCATAGACCTGATGGCCGCTGAGGTCGGGGAAGTCCTGCAACAGGGCGCGGTGCACGAAGCCCGTGCGCCCGCTCCAGCCGTCTTCGGGCAGCGCGTCCGAGACCACGGGAACGTAGCGCAGATTCGGCATCTGGTCCAGCTTCTCGCGCACCCAGGCGTCCAGATACAGGTCCTGTGGGCGCCGTCCTCCCCAGTAAAGCGTGGCGGCTCGGGTGCTGCCCTGGAGCTGCAAGCGCTCGATGATGGCCTTGATCGGGGCAAAGCCCGTGCCCGAGGCCAGCAGCAGCATCGGTTTGCTGGAATCTTCGCGCAGATGAAAGCTGCCAAAAGGCCCTTCGATGCGCAAGATGTCGCGCTCCTTGAGCGTGCCAAACACCTGGTCCGTGAACACGCCGCCAGGCAGGTGGCGCAGGTGCAACTCGAGCGTGGCGCCGGCTTGGTTCTGCGCGGCGCTGGCCATGGAGTAGCTGCGGCGCAGGCCGCCTTGCAGCAGGAAGTCGATGTACTGGCCCGCATGGTAGGCGAAGGCGTCGCTCGCGGGCAGTTGCAACCTCAAGCGCATCACGTCACTCGACAGGCGTTCCAGTTGCAGCACGCGCGATGGCATCTTGCGGATCGGATAGGCCCCGGCTGCGCCCACTTGGCGCGACTCCAGCACCACGTCGCTGTGCGCCACGGCGCAGCAGGTCAGGACGTAGCCCTCGGCCTCGTCCTGCGCCGACAGCGCCTTGCTCTGATGCGCGCCATGCACCACGCTGCCGGACAGCTTCTTGCATTTGCACGAGCCGCAGGCGCCGTCGCGGCAGCCATAGGGCAGGGTGACGCCGGCGCGAATGCCGGCGGCCAGCAGGGTTTCGTCGGCGTTGGCTGGATAGGCGCGTCCGCTGGGCAGGACGCTCACTTGAAACGCCACGGGCGCTGGGGGGCTCATCATTGGTTATCCTTGACGTCGATCGAATTCACACACCAGCAGCGATTTTGCCTTCAAACCCATCCCCTCTTGGCGCCCTGCCAGCGCGTTTTCGCCGCCAGCGCTTGCTGATCGTGGGCTGTGGCGACGTCGGGCTGCGCGTGGCGCAGGCCTTGCCCGCCGCCGTGCGCGTGCTGGCGCTGACCACATCGGCCGAGCGTGTGCCAGCCTTGCGCGCGCTGGGCATCACCCCCTTGGTGGGTGACCTGGACCAGCCGCGAACGCTGCGCCGCCTGGCCGGGTTAGCCACGCGGGTGCTGCACCTGGCGCCGCCCCCGTCCCAGGGCTGGACCGATCCGCGCACCCGCCACCTGGCGCAGGCGCTGCGTCGGCGCAGTGCGGCCGCAGCGCTGGTGTACGGCTCCACCAGCGGCGTGTATGGCGACTGCCAGGGCGCGTGGGTGGACGAAGCGCGCGCGGTCGCCGCGCGCACGCCGCGCGCCATCCGGCGTGTGCACGCCGAAGGCACGGTGCGATTCCTGGGGCGCGCCCGCGCCACGCGCACCAGCATCTTGCGCATTCCTGGCATTTACGCCCCTGACCGCGTCGGCGGCACGCCGCGCGAGCGCCTGCAGAAGGGCGTGCCGGTGCTGCAGGCGCAGGACGACGTGTACACCAACCATATCCACGCCGACGACCTGGCACGGGCCTGCATCGCCGCCTTGTGGCGCGGCAAGCCCCAGCGCGTGGTCAACGTGAACGACGACTCGGCGCTCAAGATGGGCGACTACTTCGACCTGGCGGCCGATCTGTACGGCCTGGCGCGCCCGGCACGGGTGGCGCGCGCCACCGCGCAGGGCGAACTGCCGCTGCTGCTGCTGAGCTTCATGAGCGAATCCCGGCGCATGGACAACACGCGCCTGAAACGCGAGTTGCGTCTGCGTCTGCGCTACCCGACGGCCGAATCGGGTCTGTTGTCCTGACGCCAAGATGCTGTGCAGAGCGACCAGGATGCGCCGGTTTGGGTCTGCCGTGGCCAAAAAGAACGCACAATGGCTGCATGAGTGAATCCAACTCGGCCTCCCGTTTGGTGCATTCGACCTGGCGCATTGTCAGAACCGAGTTGTCGCTGTTTCGGCGCTTTCCCAAGCTGCTGCTGGCCACGGCCGCGATCGCCCTGGTGCCGGCGCTGTACGCGCTGATCTACCTCTCCAGCGTCTGGGACCCGAACGCCAAGACCAGCACCTTGCCGGTGGCCATCGTCAATCTGGACCAGGGTTTCAACTACAACGGCCGCATGAACAACGTCGGCGTCGAGCTCAAGGCCGACCTGATCAAGGAGGCCAGCTTCGGCTATCGCAGCATGGACGACGCCTCGGCCGCGCGCCGCGCCGTGCAAATGGGAACACTGGCCTTTGCCGTCATCATCCCCGAGGACTTCAGCTCCAGCGCCTTGCCTGGGGTGCAGCCCGGGGGCGGCAAGGTCACGGTGATCCTGTCCGAAGGCAACAACTACGCGGCGGCCGGATTTGGCCGGCGTTTCGCGGCGGAACTGGGACATCAGGTGAACGAGGCGCTGAACGAAAAGCGCTGGCAGCAGGTGCTGGTGTCAACCGATGGCTCGGGCAAGAGCCTGGAGCGGCTCAAGGCCGCCGTGGCGCAGCTGCGCACCGGCGCGAACAATTTGAACGATGGCGTGGGCAAGTACAAGGCGGCGGCCGGGCAACTCACCGGCGGCCTGCGCCAAGTGGCTGCGGGCGTGCGCGAGCTCGAGGCCAAGCTGCCGGCCGCGTCCGAGCTGGAGACGCTCAAGGCCGGGACCCAAAGACTCCTATTGCGCCAGCGCGAACTGGGCGCCGGGCTGGAACAGCTCCAGGCGGGCTCGCACAAGCTCACCGAGGGCGCCAGCGCGATGCAGCAGCAAACCGCCTCACTGCCGTTTGTCGGCGAACAAATCGCTGCGGGGGCGGGTGAATTGGCAGCGGGCGGCGCCAAGCTGACCGAAGGCCTGAACCTGGCGCTCGACGCCAACGCCCGGCTGCAGCGCGGCGGCGCCCGGATCGAGGACGGCACGGCCAAGCTGACCGACGGCTTGAACACCCTGGCTGCGGGTGTGCGTGCGATCTCAGACAAGCTGCCGGAGAACACCCGCCTGGATGCCTTTGGCCGCAGCGGCGATGACCTGGCCAAGGGCGCGGCGAAACTGCGCTCGGGCATCGAACTGGTGGACGGCTTCCTGCCCGTGACCCCCGGGAAAATGGATGGCAGTGCGCGCGGGCTGGCGGATTCGGTGGAGCCCACGCTGGAGGTGCTCGCGCCCGTGGCCAACAACGGCAGCGCCTTTGCCCCCAACATGGTGGCCATGGCGCTGTGGTTAGGCGCGGCCATGGCGGTGTTTGTCTTCAACGCCAGCGTGCTGACACGCGAACACGAACACGCCTCGACCCTCGCCAAGACCCTGGGCAAGTTTGCCCTGCCCGCGCTGCTGGTGCTGATGCAGACGCTGCTGACGCTGCTGATGCTGCGCTACGGGCTGGGCATTGCCGTGCCCCATCTGCTGTACTTCGCGCTCTCGATGCTGGTGGCGGGCCAGGCCTTTTTGGCCATCGTGTACCTGCTGGTGCGCGCCTTTGGGGATGCAGGAAAACTGTTCGCGGTGCTGCTGCTGACGATTCAACTGGCGGCCGGCGGCGGCGTGATGCCGATCGAGCTCACCGGCGACTTCTTCCAGACGGTGCACGAATGGCTGCCCTTTAGCTGGGTCATACGGACCTTCCGTGCCACCCTGTTTGGCGCCTATGACAACGAATGGATCCACGCCTGGACCGTCGTGCTGCTCAGCGGCGTCACCGCGCTGGCGTTGGCGACGGCCATGACAAGATGGAAGACCGTGGCGGCGGCCGACTACCGGCCCGGCATCGAGACCTGAGCGCACGCTGCAGCGGACGCGTCCTGTCCGGGCCGTGCACAGGTCGGAAAAATGTTGGAAATATCTGCTGCCTGGAAAAGTTATTTCCCGCGAACTTCGGGTAAGGCCTTGATTCTGTTGAGGATTCTCTGCTGCACAGCGCAGTTATGCCTGAAAAAAATGTACACCGAGGCGCGCTCGGCCCCGCCTCGAATCCCGTTTCCAGTCATGGTTGGCGCTCAAGTCATTGATTCAATTGACTATTTTTATTTGTTCGGGAATTGGCACGGGCTATGCGTTATGTCATTCATCTGAATCCAATCCACCTAGGAGAAACATCATGACTGCCACCCTTCGCACCGCCGGCCAAATCGCCTACCCCGAACTGGAACTCGGCCACCTTGTCCCCGACCAAGCCGCTCGGGCCGCCTTCGCCAAGACCGTGAAGAACATCGCGCTGTTTGCCGCCGCGCCGTTCATCGGTCTGGTCTATGCGATGCTTCTTCCCTTTGTGGGTCTTGGCATGCTGGCGGTGATCGGCGGCAAGGCGCTGGTGCAAGAACCGGCTGCCTACCAGGCACTGATCGCAGCCCGCAAGATCGCGTTGTTTGCCGCTGCACCTTTCATCGGTCTGGTGTACGCGATGCTCATGCCTTTCTTCGGCCTCGCGATGATCGCCAAGATTGGCTACCAAGCGTACAAGGCTCCCAGGCAAGTCGCCTGACTCTTCAAGCTCCCTCAACCCCCGGTCCTGCGATCGGGGGTTTTCATTTTTTTGGCGCGCGATGGCCGACGACGGAGCGACCGAGCCGAGTCGGCCGCAGCCACGGGTACAAGGCACGCAGACCGGAGTGCGCCCTGCAGCGAAGGCGCTTGAAGCGCGGTCAGCGTGCCGATAGCGAATCATCATTTCAATAGTTGTTGTATCATTGAAGCATGGAAAAAGCCTCCGCCACCGCTGTCTTCGAATCCCTTGCCTCGGGCGTGCGCCTGGATGTCTTTCGCTTGCTCGTCAAGCAGGGGCCGCAGGGCCTGGTGGCGGGCGAGATCGCGGCCACGCTGGAGTTGCCGCCGACGAACCTGTCGTTCCATCTGAAGGCGCTGACGCAGGCGCGCCTGGTGACGGTCGAGCAGGAGGGGCGCTTTCAGCGCTACCGCGCCAACATGGCGCTGATCCCCGAGCTGATCGACTACCTCACGGCCGAGTGCTGCGCGGGGCAACCCCTGCAATGCAAGGAACTGCGCGCCGACACCGGATGCGCCCCCTGCGCCCCGACCAAGCTGGTGAAGAAGCGCGCCTCGGCCAAAGCCTGATCCCCCTTTTCTATCCCCAAGGAGCTCCCATGAAGACGATTCAAGTGTTTGATCCCGCCATGTGTTGCAGCAGCGGCGTTTGCGGCGCCGATGTCGATCCGCTCTTGGTCGGCTTTTCCGCCGACGTGGATTGGGCCAAACAGAACGGCATCGCCATCGAGCGTTTCAACCTGGCCCAGCAGCCCATGGCCTTTGCCGAGAACGCGATCGTCAAAGGCTTGCTTGAACGCAGCGGCGAATCCGCTCTGCCAGTGATCCTGGTGGATGGCGAGCTGGCCCTGGCCGGGCGCTACCCGAGCCGCGACGATCTGGCGCGCTGGGCCGGCGCGACACTGCCGTCCAAACCCAAGAGCGCCGCCGGTGGCTGCTGTTCCGGCGGCAGCTGCTGCTGAGCGGGCCAGCGCCATGAAGTTCCTCGAAGAGGCCCCACGCTTCCTGTTCTTCACAGGAAAGGGTGGGGTTGGCAAGACCTCGATCGCCTGCGCCGCGGCGATACAACTCGCCGCCAGCGGGCAGCGCGTGCTGCTGGTCAGCACGGATCCGGCGTCCAACGTCGGCCAGGTGTTCGGCGTGGTCATTGGCCATCAGGTCACCGCCATCGCGGCCGTGCCCCGGCTCAGCGCCTTGGAAATCGACCCGCAGGCGGCCGCCCAGGCGTATCGCGATCGGCTCATCTCGCCGGTGCGCGGCGTGCTTCCGGATGCCGTTGTCAAGGGCATCGAGGAACAGCTCTCGGGCGCCTGCACCACCGAGATTGCCGCGTTCGACGAATTCACGGCGCTGCTCACCGACGCCGCACTGACGCAGGATTACGAGCACGTTGTGTTCGACACCGCGCCCACGGGCCACACCATCCGGCTGCTGCAACTGCCCGGCGCCTGGAGCGGCTTTCTGCAAGCCGGCAAGGGCGACGCCTCCTGTCTGGGCCCCCTGGCCGGCCTGGAAAAGCACCGCAGCCAGTACAGCGCCGCCGTTGCCGCGCTGGCCGATCCGGCGCGCACCCGGCTGGTGCTGGTGACCCGGGCGCAGCAGGCCTCGTTGCGCGAAGCGGCGCGCACCCATAGCGAACTCGAGGCCATCGGCCTGTCGCAACAGTATCTGGTGATGAATGGCCTGTTTCCCCAAAGCGAAGCGGGCACCGACCCGCTGGCTGCGGCCATCTGTCAGCGCGAGCAGGCGGCCGTGGCGGCCATGCCCGCGGCGCTGCTGGCCTTGCCGCTGGACGCGATCGAACTCAAGCCCTTCAACCTGGTGGGGCTGGAGGCGCTGCGTCAATTGCTGGTGGCCACGCCGCCGCAGCCGACCGAGGCGCCGGCGGATCAGCCCCGGATCGCGGCGCCCAGCCTGTCGCTGTTGGTCGATGACATCGCCGCCGAGGGACACGGCCTGGTGATGCTGATGGGCAAGGGCGGGGTGGGCAAGACCACCTTGGCCGCAGCCGTGGCGGTGGAGTTGGCGCAGCGCGGCCTGCGCGTGCACCTGACGACCTCGGACCCGGCGGCCCATTTGATGGAGACCCTGCACGGCAGCATGCCCGGTCTGACGGTGAGCCGCATCGACCCGCACGAAGTGACCGAGACCTACCGCGCGCAGGTGCTGCTGTCCAAGGGTGCCGCATTGGACGCCGCCGGGCGCGCCTTGCTGGAAGAGGATTTGCGCTCGCCCTGCACCGAAGAGATCGCCGTGTTCCAGGCCTTCTCGCGCGTGATTCGCGAGGCCGGCAAGCAGTTCGTCGTGATGGACACCGCGCCCACCGGCCACACCCTGCTGCTGCTCGACGCCACCGGCGCCTACCACCGCGACGTGGTGCGCCAGTTGGTGGACAAGGGGGCGCATTTCACCACGCCCATGATGCAGCTGCAGGACCCGCAGCAGACCAAGGTGCTGCTGGTGACGCTGGCCGAAACCACGCCGGTGCTGGAGGCGGCGAACCTGCAGGCCGACCTGCGCCGTGCCGGCATCGAGCCTTGGGCCTGGATCATCAACAACAGCGTGGCCGCGACCCAGGTGAGCTCGCCGCTGCTGCGTCGGCGCGCGCACAACGAACTGCGCGAGATCGAGTCCGTCGTGACGCAGCACGCCCGCCGCTACGCCGTCGTTCCGCTGCTGCAAGACGAGCCCGTGGGCGTGGAGCGCCTGCTGCAACTTTCCCAACCCCTCGCTTGCAAGAAAGACATCTGAGAATGACAACCACAACTTTGAACGTGCTGTTCCTTTGCACCCACAACTCGGCGCGCAGCATCCTCGCTGAAGCCCTGCTCAACCACCTTGGTCAAGGCCGCTTCCAGGCCTATTCGGCCGGCAGCAGCCCGCGCGACAACCAGCAGCCCAACCCCCTGGGCCTGCAGGTTCTGAGCAACGCCGGCATTTCGATCGCCGGTCTGCGCAGCAAGAGCTGGGATGAATTTGCCAGCCCGGATGCGCCGCACATGGACCTGGTGATCACCGTCTGCGACAACGCTGCCGGCGAGGTCTGCCCGTACTGGCCGGGCCAGCCCGCCACCGCGCACTGGGGCTATGCCGACCCTTCCGAAGGCGCAGGCAGTGACGCGCAAAAGTCGGAGGCGTTTTTGCAGACGCTGCACGCGCTGCGGCGTCGGCTGGAACTGCTGATCAGCCTGCCTACAGCGAAGCTGGAGAAGGCGCTGCTGCAGAGCACGGTGCGTGGTCTGGCGCAGGAGTGACGCCATGAACCAAGCATCCAAGCCCGCGCCCAGCACACACAAGGTCGCGCCCATGAGCGTGTTCGAGCGCTACCTCACGCTCTGGGTATTTCTGTGCATCCTCGTGGGCATTGCGCTGGGCCAGGTCGCGCCCGGCGGGTTCCAGGCCATCGGCCGCATGGAACTTGCCAAGGTCAATCTGCCAGTGGGCCTGCTGATCTGGATCATGATCATCCCGATGCTGGTGAAGGTGGACTTTGGCGCGCTGCACGAGGTGCGCCAGCACATGAGGGGCATCGGCGTCACGCTCTTCGTCAACTGGCTGGTGAAGCCCTTCAGCATGGCCTTGCTGGGCTGGCTGTTCATCCGCCACTGGTTTGCGCCGCTGCTGCCCGCCGACCAGCTCGACAGCTATGTGGCGGGCCTGATCCTGCTGGCCGCCGCGCCCTGCACCGCGATGGTGTTTGTCTGGAGCCGACTCACCGGTGGCGACCCGCTGTTCACGCTGTCCCAAGTGGCGCTGAACGACAGCATCATGGTCGTGGTGTTCGCGCCGCTGGTGGCTTTTTTGCTGGGGCTTTCGGCCATCACCGTGCCCTGGGACACGCTCGCGACCTCGGTCGTGCTCTACATCGTGATCCCGGTGCTGCTGGCGCAACTGTGGCGCCGCTACCTGTTGTCCAAAGGGCAGGGCGCGTTCGACGCCGCCATGGCCCGAATCGGCCCCTGGTCCATCAGCGCCTTGCTCGCCACCCTGGTGTTGCTGTTTGCGTTTCAGGGCGAGGCGATCCTGAAGCAGCCGCTGGTGATCGCACTGCTGGCCGTGCCGATCCTGATCCAGGTGCTGTTCAACTCGGCGCTGGCGTACTGGCTCAACCGCGCCGTGGGCGAGCAGCACAGCATCGCTTGCCCTTCGGCGCTGATCGGCGCCTCCAACTTCTTCGAGCTGGCCGTGGCCGCCGCCATCAGCCTGTTTGGCTTCAACTCGGGCGCCGCGCTGGCCACCGTGGTGGGCGTGCTGATCGAGGTGCCGGTGATGCTGCTGGTGGTGCACGTCGTGAACCACTCCAAGGGCTGGTACGAGCGCGGTCAAACTTCTTGAGGCCAAGCATGTCCGACATCACGATTTACCACAACCCCCAGTGCGGCACCTCACGCAACACCCTGGCACTGATCCGCCACAGCGGTGCCGAGCCGCGCGTCATCCACTACCTGGAAACGCCGCCGAGCCGGGTCGAACTGCAGGCGCTGATCGCCGCGACCGGCGCCTCGGTGCGCGAGCTGATGCGCGCGAAAGAAGCCGTTTACCAGGAACTCGGCCTCGACCATCCGAAATGGTCAGACGACGAGCTGCTCGATGCCATGCTGGCCCACCCCATCCTGATCAACCGCCCGATCGTGGTGACGCCGCTGGGAACGCGCCTGTGCCGTCCTTCGGAAGCGGTGCTCGACCTCCTGCCCCAGGAGCCGTTGGCGGCCTTCAGCAAGGAAGACGGGCAAGCCGTGATCGACGCCCACGGACGGCGGGTCTGAAGCCATGACGGAACTGCTGTCTGACTTGCCCCAAGTTCGCGCCGACTTGTTCAGAGTGCCTGAACTGGGGCGGCTGCGCGCGCCGCCAAGCGCAGCCCATGCCCCCCCGGTTCTTGTTGCTCTATGGCTCACTGCGTGAACGCTCCTTTAGCCGCCTGTTGACGCAAGAGGCCGCGCGCCTGCTCAGCGCCATGGGCGCAGAAGTGAAAATATTCAACCCCAGCGGACTGCCTCTGCCCGACGACGCGCCTGAAAGCCACCCGAAAGTGATCGAGTTGCGGGCGCTGTGCGAATGGGCCGAAGGCATGGTGTGGTGCTCGCCCGAGCGCCATGGTGCCATGCTCGCTCGATACCTGTCATTCGCCCCGTCGCCTGACCGACAGCAAAAGGGCGTCGAACTCAACGTTCACTGAGCCCGCAGCCGACAAACACCGGGTGCTCGCCGGTGGCAGCTTCCGGGCACTTGAAAAAGTTTCAAGAGGGGGCCCCCATAGATCTGTCACTCTCTTGGTGATCTTCCATCCGCATTTTTGACTTTGTTGGCGGGCATCGCGGAGATGGGGCCGCTTCAAAATGAGCAATGGTCGAACATTGGGCACCTGGCAGTCCATTTGCAAGCTCCAATTCCAGTTAGGCTTTCTGGCCCCTTCGAATATGAGACGACAAACCCATAGAAAGAAAGTGCTGGCAGGCTGTTTGGCTTAAATTCAGGTTGCCAGCCAAAGACAGGCGCAGCGGCCAGCAGGCCCGGAACTACTACCAGGCCCATTCGAAGCAAGCAAACACTGGCAACCCGCTATGTCGGGCTCACGCAACTAACAGCCATCGACATAGCGTCTTGCCAGGAGATGGTTTCCATGGATTCCTGCTTGCCGAGGTCGTCCCAACGGCGCAACAAGACAGCCTCCGGCCAATGCGGTTGCGTTTCAAAGGCTTCCGCCTGTTCGATGGTCATCGCCCCGCCTTGAATTGCCAACGTTTTGCGGGAAATGGCCGAGAGGTGCAAGTTGTACAGCGGCTCGCGGCAGCACAGGTAGCGTTTGGCCTGGACATGCAAGGCCACAGGCTGCGTCACTTCAGGGCCAAACCACTGAGCCAGGAACTTGGCACCCAGTTTTTCATGTACATCGTCATTGCCGGCCGCCAAGGCCGCCGCAGCATCACGGTGCATCATGTGCCCGACATCGTGCAGCAGCGCTGCGACGATCAGCGAATCGCTCGCGCCTTGCTGCTGTGCAAATGTCGCGCATTGAAGAGCGTGCTGGATCTGATTGACGGACTCGCCGTAAATCAAGCTCCCATGGGCCTCAAAGAGATTTTCGATCTCCCGTAGTGGAGAAGCTGCAGATGGTTTCATTGTCGCCTGCTTTCATGTAAAAAAAGGAATAGACCTCATGGAGGCCGACGGACCGTTAACGGCGACGGATCGCTTGTTCAAAATTTCCAAAGGGCATGGGCCGATGTGCGGCACGGATGAGCGACGCGGTGTAGGCGGTTTGTGGTTGCATAAACACTTGGGCGGTATCGCCCTGCTCAATGATTTCCCCGTCTTTGAGCACCACGACCCTGGGTGCCATCTTCCAGATGACAGACAGGTCGTGTGTGATGATTAACATGGCGGTGGACCGCTTGCTTTGCATCTGCTGCAGTTGATCGAGCAGTTGTGACTGGATCGAAGCGTCCAGAGCGGAAGTGATCTCATCACAAATTAGCAGATCAGGCTCGGCGGCGAAAGCGCGAGCAATTGCTGAGCGCTGCTGTTGTCCCCCTGACAGTTTACGGGGGTAGCGCTGAAGATGACCGGGGTCCAAACCCAACTCGGCAAACAACGCCTCTGCCCGTATGCGCGCGGGCACGGCGGTAAGGCCGAGATGACACCTGAGTGAGCGCTCCAGAGCTGCTCCTATCGTCTGGCGTGGGTTGAAAGAGGACAACGGGTCCTGAAACACCATCTGAATGCGCCGCAACTGGTCTGAAGTACGCCCCCTGAGGCTAGGCGCGAGCTCGCGCCCTTCCCATAGCAGCTGGCAACCAGGACTGGTTAACATCCCAGCCAAAATCATTCCGAGCGTGCTTTTACCCGAACCCGACTCGCCAATGACGCCCAGCACTTCGCCCCTGGCGACCGAGAGCGAAACCTTCCTCAGGGCAGGCGCGTGAGT
This sequence comes from uncultured beta proteobacterium, assembly GCA_903844215.1. Taxonomy (GTDB): domain Bacteria; phylum Pseudomonadota; class Gammaproteobacteria; order Burkholderiales; family Burkholderiaceae_C; genus CAIKVZ01. The sequence goes on from CAIMSP010000062.1 coordinate 15,116, forward strand.
GGTCGCCTTGAAGGGCCAGGATCCCCCGGGATAGCTGAAATTGAGATCCTTCACACGGAGCAACTCGGCACCGGGCGATGGTGTTGGCGGCTTGCAGGAAGGATCTATCTGCAAGGAAGCATCGACAAGCGTTCGGGTATACGACGCACCAGGTCTGGAAAACACCTGCCGAACGGGCCCTTGCTCAACAATGCGGCCGTTTTTCATGACTAACACGCGGTCACACACACGGGCTACCACGTTCAGATCATGGGTCACCAGTACCAAGGCAGCGCCGCTTTGCTGACGCATCTCGCTGACCAGGTCCAGTACCTGAGACTCGGTGTTCTTGTCCAGGGCGGTGGTTGGTTCGTCCAGCACCAGAAGCGATGGATTGCACGCCAAAGCCGCAGCGATCACCACCCGCTGGCGCTGTCCGCCCGACAGTTGATGAGGATAACGGAGCGCCACGCGACCAGGGTCCTGGATGCCGGTTCGTTCCAGCAACGCCAGCATGCGCAGCCGCGCTGCGTCTGGATTCAAGCCCGTGCGACAACGCAACACCTCGAGAATCTGATCGCCCACCCGCTGGTGAAAGGTCAGTGAGGCGAGCGGATTTTGTGCCACCATTGCAATCGACAGTCCGCGGATTTCCCGCAAGGTCTCGGGCTTGGCGGTGGTCAGTTCCTGGCCACGATAGCGAAGACTTCCGCCCGTGAACACCCCACCCAAGCGACGGTACCCCAGCAACGCGCGCGCAAGTGTCGACTTGCCTGAGCCCGATTCCCCGACAAAACCCAGAGCCTCACCCGGATATATCGAAAACGAAGCGTCGTGGATCACCGCCTGCACGCGGGCATCGGCGTCGGTATAGCCCATGCCCAAGGCGTCCGCCACGATGATGGCATCAGTGTCCGGCAACGCCACGGCTGGCCTCCAATCCGCCGGCTTCGGCCAGTCCGTCCGTTGCAAAGTTTATCCCCACCACGAGCGTTGCAATACAAGCAGCAGGCACCAGTATTAGCCAGGGCTGCGAGCGAATGGATTGGAGTCCGTCGTGCACCATCAGGCCCCAGTCTGCCTGCGGCGGCGAAAGCCCCAGCCCTAGGAAAGACAGTGTGGAGACCAGCAGCAAGGCGCTGGAAGTGCGCAATGCGAACTCCACGGCGAGTAAGTCCATGATGTTGGGCAATAGTTCGCGCAGCACGATGTAGGTGGTGGACTCACCTCGTAGCCGCGCAGCCATGACAAATCCCTGCGTCACCAAAACCAGCCCCTGGGCGCGCGCGGTACGAATGACGCCCATCATCTTGATAATGGCAATCACCATTGCCAGCACCACGACAGACTGGCCAAATCCTGTGACAAAAAGGGAAACGAACAAGATCGCGGGAATCGCGATTTTCATCTCCACCGCGCGCGAAATCACATCATCCCAGAGGCCGCCTTTGTAGGCCGCAAGCAAACCGATCAGGCCACCACCGAGCGCAGCCAACGCGCCCGAAACCAGTGCCACAACTAGGCACAGACGCCCACCCATCAGCACCCGCGAAAAGAAGTCTCGGCCAATGTCGTCGGTTCCCATCCAGAATTGGCCGTTTGGCGGCAGAAAGGGCATGTCCAGCAACTGGTAGGGATCATGGTTGATCAACCACGGCGCCGCCATCGCACCCAGCACGTGCACCGCCACCAGCAGCAGGCCCATCACGGCCATGGGCCTCTTCAATAGCCGCCTCCAGATTGGATTCATGATGACCTCGTGCGCGGATCCAGCCCCAACGTGGCAAGGTCGGCGGCCAAATTCAGCCCCACCACCAAGGCCGCGGACACGATGGCGATGGACTGGATGACATGGACCTCGCGTTTGGCGATGGCGCGCACCAATTCCTGCCCTAGGCCGGGATAGGAAAAAACCAACTCGACCACCACGATGCCGGAGACAAGAGAGGCGGCATACAAGGACATCGCTGCAAGGCTTGGGACGGCAGCCGCAGGTAGCGCGTGCAGCCATACGATGCGCCACTCGGCAATACCGGTCAGACGCAAGCGCTCTACAAAATCGCCAGCCAATGCATCGATCATCCCAACACGCAGCAGGCGTGTCAGGTAGGCGATCGATCCGATCAGCAAAGTGAGGATCACCAGCGGCGAAGCTGCCAGCAGCGACCACGGCGTGCCCTGGGTGTCGGCCGTAATGGTGGCTGGCAACCAGGCAAATTTCACAGCCAGCAACATCACCAGAAAGGTCCCGGTCACGAACTCGGGGACCGAATACCCCAACAGACAAAACGTTGAAATCCAACTGTCTGCGCTGCGGCGCTGCGTGCAAGCCGACATCACACCCAACAATACGGCCAGTGGCAAGGCCAGCAGCAAGGTCGTCCCCGCCAGCAGGAGGGAGTTGCGCAGGGGGTAGGCAATGATTCCCGAGACGGGCGCGCGCGAGATCAGGGTCCTGCCCAGGTCACCCTGCGCCAGCCCGCCAAGGAACTCGGTCAGACGGATCAACACCGGCCGATCCAGCCCGAGCGCGGCCTTCATCTCGGCCAGGCGCTGCGACGGCATCATCGCCAACTCGTCCGCCGACAGGCTGACATCCAGAGCATCTCCGGGCAGAACCTCGGTAGCAAAGAAGACAAAGACTGCGAGCAGGAACAGCGTCAGCACTGACAACAACACCCGACGCAGCAAGGTCTTGGCCATCGCACTCACGCCTTCCAGATCTTGTCGTAGGTGATCGACCAGATCTGCGGGTGAAACGGCATATTACGGACGTTCTTCTTCTTAACCAGGAAGGTGTCACCCCCGGCAGGCAGGACCGCTGGCACCTCCTCATGGAGAATCGCCTGCATCTGGCCATAGACCTGTTTGCGTTTGCTAGCGTCGCGCGTGACCATGGCTTGGGCATAGAGGCTCATGTAGCGATCGTGTTCGGGACCGGACCAGTGACCGCTTTCTACATAATCGTGGCGCATTCGATAGAGAGAGATGCCCGGATTGCGCGAGCCCACAGCGGTCATGGCGAACTTGTGAAATTTGCCTTTTCCTACATCGCTCTCCCCAGATCGGAACTGAATGTAGCCATCATTGGGCCGCTCCTCAATGGCCATCGTGAAACCCGCGTCCTTGACTGACTGCTGCAGCACCTGAAAATAACGCGGAACCTCGGGCAACTGGGGACTGAAATACAAAGTCGGCAGGCTGAGGCCATTGGGATAACCGGCTTCTGCCAGCAAGCGCTTGGCCTTGGCCACATCACGACCGCCGGGCCGCGCAACAAAGCTGGGGTCAGTGATCATCAGATGGCTGTCATTGCCGACCCAGCCGTGCTTGCCGCCGTAGGCAATTCGTACAATGGCTTCGCGGTCGATGGCCATTGCAAAAGCCTGGCGAACGCGCTTGTCGAGGAACGGCGACCCCACGTGCTTCGGCAGCTGAATCACAAAGCTGTAGCCGCCTTTGGCTGACTCGATGTCATACGCCGGATCAGACTGGAATTGCAACAGGGCTCGCGGGTCTATGCTGAGCACAGCGTCAAACTGCCCAGCACGCAAGCCATTGAGCGCCGCCTCCTGCTGACCTTCGCGGTTGTGGAGTTCGATACGATCCAGGTAGGGGAAGCCCTTGCGCCAGTAGCCATCGAACCGTTCCATGATGATGGAACGGTTGGGGTCGGTGGAAACGATCTTGAAAGGGCCCGATCCAATGCCGCTCAAACCGATGGTCTCCAATGGAGCCGAAGGCATGATGACGCTGTTGTATTCCGCCAAAATGTAGGGGAACTCCGAGTTGCCACTGTCCAGCGTAAAGCGGGTCAGGTACTTCCCCTGCGCTTCGACTTTGGTGATTTGACGTGCAAATGGGGCATTCCGCCGGTGGTATTCAAACGACGAGACGACATCGGAGGCAGTCATCTCGCGACCGTTGTGAAACATGACGCCTTCTCGCAAGGTGACGTCCCACACATTGAGCTTGTCATCAGTGGGTTCTACCTTGCTTGCGAGTTCCAGCTCCCATTCCAGTCGCTCGTTCACCCAGGTCAAGCAATTCCATTGAGCTCGGGTGTTCGCGTCGACGATGAAGTAGGGATGCTTAGCGTTGCTCGCATCAGCCGATCGGCGATTGGCAGACAACTGCGCCAGCACCAAGGAGCCACCGCGCTTTGGCGTTTCCTGAGCAAGCGCCGCGTTCAGTAGGATCGGATCAAGCGAGGCCACCATCAGGCCGACGCCGACACCATGGCGAAAAACGTCACGACGTAAGATATTGGACATAGGTTCTTTCATTAAATTTGATTATTTAAAAAATGACGTCATTAAAAAATGTAATTCGACGACGTGACACAAAAATGACAACAGCCAAGGAGGATATTGATGCTTTCGCAAATGACGCAAACATCAGCCTGGCGTCATTACGGGCATTTGTTGCCGTGGTGGAAGAGAAGAATTTTTCTCTGGCCGCGCAACGCCTGGGCGTGACGCAACCCGGCATTTCCCTCCAACTGGCGGCGCTGGAGCGCACGTGCGGATTCATCCTGTGCACTCGAAAGCCGCAGATCGCGCTGACCGCCGAAGGGCGACCCCTGTTCATGAAAGCCCGCCTGATCCTGGACCGGGTCAATGACTTTGAGAACCAAATTGAAGGTCTGCAGAATTCGTTGGACTGGCGCCTCCGCGTTGGCATGTCGGCGCCTTTTGTAGCCATTCCCATGATCGCTCGGTATCTTGCCAAGTACCCCGATGTGAACATCAAAACCCACATGGGAAATACCACTTCACTTCTTGAAGATATCGCACAGTGCCGCATCGACGTAGGTGTCATGACCTTGAGGGAGCCGATCGTGCACCTGGCCTGCACACTCGTGTCTGCCCCATCGTTAGTGGTCTGTGTTCGGGCCAACGACCCGATTGCAAAAATGAAGAAAGTGCGCGTTAGGGACTTGGCAGGCCGGTCTTTCATAATTCGCGAAAAAGGCTCTTTGACGCGGCAGATGCTGGAGGCCACCTTTGCTGCGGAGTCCAGGCCCTTGCTCAGTCGATTTGAACTGGGTTCGCGCGAAGCCGTGAAAGAAGCAGTCGCCGCCGGTTTGGGCATCACCGCCTTGTTTGCAGGCGAAGAAGGCAACGACTCGCGTTTCGTCACAGTGCCGTTTCACGCCCAACCCAAAGAAACAGGCGTGTTCGCGGTCGCTCTCCAAGACTCGCTTGCGTTGCCAAGCATACGTGCGTTCATGGCGAACGCCACCTGAAATTGAGCGTCATATCAGTGACATCAATTTAATTTATGTTCGGACAACAGCTAATTAATTATTGATATCAATCAAGGAAATGCGATGCACACACTCGATGCGTTTCGCCGAAGCGGGACGTTTTTCAAGGGCAACCTGCACACTCACTCAAATCGGTCAGATGGTGCCCATTCACCGGAAGAGGTTTGCCGCCGGTACCGAGAGGCCGGCTACGACTTTCTGGCGCTAAGCGATCATTTTCTCCCCGTCTATGCCTTTCCGGTGACCGACACGACGGTCCACCGCTGCGAAGGATTTACCACCTTGCTCAGTGCCGAGGTCCATGTGCGTGGCACCTCGCTCGGCGAGACATGGCACATTCTTGCCGTGGGTTTGCCACCAGCCTTCGAGGCCACGCGTGCCGATGAAACCGGGCCAATGCTGGCGCGTCGTTGTCGAGCGGCCGGCGCCTTCGTGGGCATTGTGCATCCGGCCTGGTATAGCCTCTCAGTGGAAGACGCGCAGAGCATTGACAGTGCCCACGCCATCGAAATCTACAACCACACCAGCGCGGTCAAAAGCGATAGAGGAGACGGATGCGCCTTACTCGATCAACTGCTGGCCAAAGGGCTTCGCTTGAGCGGGTTCGCTTCGGACGATGCCCATTTTCACATCAACGATGCCTTCGGTGCGTGGGTTATGGTCAAAGCTGATCAACTTGACCCCGAGCGACTGATCGACTCCCTGAAGCTCGGTCACTACTACTCGTCGCAAGGTCCATTGATTGAGGACATCACCATTCAAGGCTCGTCGCTCGAAGTGCGTTGCAGCCCGGTCAGTTCGGTCATGTTGCTGGGCAAGGCTTCGCGCTCCGAATGCGCCTTCGGCGATCACATGACCAGCGCAAGTTTGCCACTCGATAGCATTTCCAAGGGCGGCTTTGGGCGGGTCGTGGTGATTGACGCCCATGGCAAGCGGGCCTGGAGCAACCCGATCTGGCTGGGTGCAGATGCCTGATCCCGGCAAGGCTTGCAGCGATCACAACGACAGCTAGCACAGCTCGTCAGGACTAGCGCAGCGCAGCACTTTTCACACCCATCATCGAACAAGGAGTCAGGTCGCATGTCATCCCTCAACCGTCGGGAAATTCTCAAACTAACCAGAAACGGCCTGATAGTCGCCGGGGTGTCCGCCTCCATTCCTTTGTTTGCACAAAACGCAGCACCGCGCAAGGGCGGCACGCTGGTGTATGCCAACTGCTCTACAAATCGGCGCGGGGGAGATGCCAGCAACAGCAAACACCCCTACTACATGATCGACCTGATCACGCGCACGGCTTACAACGCTTTGACATGGATCGATGAAAACCTGCAAGTTCAAGCCGAGCTGGCGACGGGATGGACGCCGGCAGATGACTCGCTGGCGGTCTGGGACTTTACTTTGAGAGAAGGTGTTCAATTTCACAACGGACGTGAGATGACCGCAAAGGACGTGGTGTCCTCATTCGAATATCATCGCCAGAAAACCGGGTTTGCCGCCCAGATCAAGGGCTCCGAGGCAACTGGCAAATACAAGGTTCGATTCTTCCTCAAAGAAGGCAATGCGGAATTCCCATTCGTTGTCGCCGAGTACGATCAAATGATCATGCCCGAGGCTTCGCTCGACACCATTGGCTTGTCCGGGATCGGCACTGGACCGTTCAAGATTGTCTCTGTCGACCCCCAACGCCGAATGGTGCTGACACGCAACGAAAGCTACTGGAAAAAAGGGCTTCCGTACCTTGATCGCATCGAGGTCGTGAACCGTGAAGGGCAAATGGAAGCTGCCATTAACGGCTTTCGGTCAAAGCAGTTCGACGCCGTCCTGAACATCGATCCGCGTCAGATCGCGCAACTTGAGAAAGAAGCCGAAACCGAACTGATCAGTGCCAGCAGCGGCGACCAGGCCATCATCATTCTGCCCAAGCACGCGGGCTCGCCGTTTTCGGACAAACGCGTCCGCCAAGCCTTTTCCCTGGCGGTAGATCGCGATGCGATCGTCCGGGTGGCCTACGGCTCAGCCGCAGGCTGGGTGGGCAACGATTCTCATCTGGTCGCAGCAGATGCAAATTTTTCCCCGCGACAGTCCAAGCGCGATGTCGTTCGCGCCAAGCAACTGCTGGCCCAAGCCGGCTACCCCAATGGCATCACTTTGCCCACGATGTATTACGCCCCTCAATGGCCCGAGATGGGCCGCGTGTTCCAGATACTTCAGCAGACAGTGAAGGACGCCGGCATTGTTTTGCCCATCGAAGAGCGCCCTAGCGATGGCTATCTGAAGTTCCGACAGGGCGAAGAGGACGTGAGCAAGGGCAATTGGCACAAGTTCGCTTACACCGCAGTTGGTCCGCGCAACCCGGGGATCAGCCTGTTTAGGATGCGCCCGAGTAACAACGAGAGCGGCTACTGGAGCGGTTCCGGTGCAGATACCTACATGAAACTCTATTCCCTTGCCATGGTGACCCGCGACTCAGCCAAGCGCAAGGCCCTCTACGCCGAGATGCAAGCCATCGTTCAGGACGATGTGCCCGCGTTGCTGCCCGCCGGGCGCAAGAACACCCTGGTCAAGCGAACCAACGTGAACAACCTGAAGAATCACCCCCAGCATTGGTCCATTCGTTGGGATGAGGTCTGGAAGTCCTGAAAGCCGCGACAGAACCCGGCGGCGAACGCGTGCAAAGTGGAACCAGGGTTTTCACTGGTGGGTATAGCCGACCAACAGAGCATCGACTCAGCTTCGCAGCGTTCCGATGGACGCGCTGAAGGCTTGCGCATGTTTGAAAATATCCCAATAAATCAACTACTTACGCCACCCTCAACGGATTCAGACCCGGATTTCGAGCCCGATCAGCTCGTTCTCCTCTGAAGAACGTTGGGACACTACTGGTTCGGCATCATAAAATGGATGTTGATAAATTATGCGCCCAAGGCGTATAGTCACACGATGCTCACTGTTGTCGAGAGTCCCATATTCCAGCGCCTGTGGCCTCGTTACTGGGACGAAGACGAGCGAGCCGAGTTCGCTTCTTTCATCGCAGTCAATCCGGACGCTGGCTCTGTGATACGCGGTTCTGGAGGCGTTCGGAAGGTTCGATGGGCAAGGGAAGGTTCCGGCAAGTCTGGAGGCATGCGCATCGTCTACCTCACCAGAAACGAAGCCGGCGAGGTTTACCTTCTCACCCTGTATGCCAAGTCGAAATCGGAGAACATCTCCCTCGACACTCTCAAGGAGATCCGTCGTGCCCTCGAAGTCTAAAAAGCTCATTTCTGCCGATATAGCCGCGTTTGAGGCAAAGCGCGATATCGGCGCAGAGATACTTCAATCTATTAGAGACATGCAGGCCGGCAAAGGCAAGGTTGTTGTCTCTTCGGCCACCGAAGCCCGTGAGGCTACGGGTTTGTCCCAATCTCAGTTTGCTAGCCTCCTTGGCGTTTCCGTGCGCACCCTGCAGGGCTGGGAGCAAGGTCGAAAACAACCGAGTGGTGCTGCACGCACGCTGCTGGCCATCGCTCGCGAAAATCCCAAGGCCGTTCTTGCGGTTTCGGCGGGATGACATTCCTCATTGGCGTCGCGCGGAGATTCCGAACAGGCCGCTGCATCCGACCGCCTTCGGCGTCGGCTGAGCGGCGATGTTCAGACGTTCATCACCGCCACGGAACGCGTGTTGAGGTAGGCCTCCATCGCCTCGGTGCCGCCTTCGGATCCATAGCCTGAATCCTTGATGCCGCCAAACGGCATCTCGGCCGAGGGCATGGCGGGCATGTTGATCCACAGCATGCCGACTTCGACGCGGCGCGTGAGCAGGTCGGCGCTCTTGAGCGAACGCGTGAAGGCGTAGGCCGCCAAGCCGAAGGGCAGACGGTTGGCCTCATCGATGGCTTCTTCCAGCGTATTAAAACTGCGGATCGCGGCCATGGGGCCAAAGGGCTCGTCGTTGAACACCTTGGCCTGCAGCGGCACGTCGGTCAGCACCGTGGGCTGCCAGAAATTGCCGGCCTCGCCGATGCGCGCGCCACCCAGCGCCACGGTGGCGCCCTGGCGGATCGCGTCTTGCGTGAACTCGGCCATGGCGCTGACGCGACGCGGATTCGCCAGCGGGCCCATCTGCGTGCCCTCGGCGGCGCCGTCGCCCACTTTCAGGCCTTGCGCATACTCGACCAGCGCCGCCGCGAACTCGTTCTTCAGGCTCTCGTGCACCAGAAAGCGCGTGGGCGAGATGCACACCTGGCCGGCGTTGCGAAACTTGGCGGCGCCTGCGGACTTGACGGCCAGCGCCACATCGGCGTCTTGCGCCACGATCACCGGCGCGTGGCCGCCCAGTTCCATGGTCACGCGCTTCATGTGTTTGCCGGCCAGCGCGGCCAGTTGCTTGCCCACCGGTGTGGAGCCGGTGAAGGTGATCTTGCGAATGATCGGATGCGGTATCAGGTAGTTGGAAATCTCGGCCGGGTTGCCGTACACCAGGCCCAGCACGCCGACTGGCAGGCCCGCGTCGGCGAAGGCCCGAATCAGTTGCGCCGGCGCGGCCGGGGTTTCTTCTGCGGCTTTGACAATCATCGAGCAGCCCGCGGCCAGCGCGGCGGCCATCTTGCGCACCACCTGGTTGATGGGGAAGTTCCACGGCGTGAAGGCCGCGACCGGGCCCACCGGGTCTTTGAGCACCATCTGGCGCAGCGCCAGGTTGCCGCGCGAGGGCACGATGCGGCCATAGACGCGTTGGCCTTCGTCGGCAAACCATTCGATGATGTCGGCCGCCGCCATGGCCTCGCCTTTGGCCTCGATCAGCGGCTTGCCCTGCTCCTGCGTGAGCAGCGCGGCGATGTCGCCGGCGCGCTCGCGCATCAGGCCGGCCGCCCGGCGCATGATCCGCGCCCGTTCAATCGGTGGCAGGTCGCGCCAGAGCTCAAAGCCCTGTTGTGCGGCGGCCAGCGCCAGGTCCAGGTCGGCCACGCCGGCCTGCGCGACGCGGCCGATTTCCTTGCCGCTCGCGGGGTTGAATACGGCCAGGGTTTTGCCGTCAGTGGCATCGCGCCAAACGCCGGCGATGAAGAGTTGGGTGTTGGGGTAGGTCATGCCAGCATTCTAGGGGCTGGCCCCCTTTAGCCGCGGCCCTTCCAGGGTAGCCAACGACGTTCCAACGCGCGCATCAGCAGGTCGAAGCCGTAGGCCACGCTGCCGATGACGAAGATGCCCATGACGACGATGTCGGTGCGCAAGAAGTTCGACGCATTCAGCACCAGTTGCCCCACGCCCAGCGTGGCCGCGACCATCTCGGCGGCGACCAGCGTGGTCCAGCCAAAGCCGATGGCGATGCGCATGCCGACCATGATTTCGGGCAGCGCCGCCGGAAAGATCACGTGCCGTATGAGTTGCCAGCGGCTCGCACCCATGGAGGCCGCAGCGTGCAGTTGCTGCTGCGTGGCACGCTTCATGCCGGAGCGTGCGGCGATCGCCAGCGGGCCGAAGCAGCTCAGGTAGATCAGCAGCACCTTGGGCAACTCGTCGATGCCGAACCAGATGATGATCAGCGGCAGGTAGGACAGCGGCGGCAGCGGACGGTAGAACTCCAGCACCGGGTCGCAGATGCCGCGCACCACGCGCGACAGGCCCATGGCCAGGCCCAGCGGGATGGCGGTGAGGCAGGCCAGGCCGAAGGCGGAAAAAACGCGCGCCAGGCTCGCCAGCAGGTGCTGCCACAGCGGCCGGTCGTTGGCCTGGCCCGTGAGGTATTCGTAGAACTGCTGCCACACGGCCTGCGGCGACGGCAGGAACAAGGGCTTGATCCAACCGGCTGCGGTGACGCCATACCAAAGGCCCAGCAGCAGTGCCACGGTGAGCACGCTGATGGCCGTGCTCGGTCCGGCACCCAGCTCCGTGAAGGCGCTGGTTTTGGGCGTTGCGGCACTGGCCCCGGACTCGCCCTGGGGCGGCTGGGTCAGGCGCGCTTGTGCTTCAAGCACAGGCCAGCTCCCGTTGCTGAATCAGGCTCAGCACCTGTTCGCGCAGCGCAATGAATTCGGGCAGCGATTTGATCGCGCGCGCGTCGCCCCGCGCCAGATAGCGGCGCGAAAACGGCAGGTCTTCAAACACGCGCACGATGCGACCCGGGCTGGGGCTCATCACCACCAGCCGCGTGGCCAGGAACAGCGCCTCTTCCACCGAGTGCGTGATGAAGAACACGGCCTTGCGCGTTTGGCCCCAGACGCGCAGCAAAATTTCCTGCACCTGCTCGCGGGTCAAGGCGTCGAGCGCGCCCAGCGGCTCGTCCATCAGCAGCAGTTCGGGGTCGCTGGCCAGGGCACGGGCAATGCCCACGCGCTGCTGCATGCCGCCGGAGAGCTCCCACACGGCGCGCCCACCGCTGCCGGCCAGGCCCACGAGGGCGAGTTTTTCCTCGGCCGTGCGCGCCCGCTCTGCGGGTGCTACGCCGCGCAAGCGCAGCGGCAGGGCGACGTTGTCGCGCACGTTGAGCCAAGGCATGAGCGCGTGCTGTTGAAACACCACGCCACGCTCGGGACCGGGCCCGGTGACGGGGGCGCCGTCGAGCAGCACCTCGCCCGCAGAGGCCGGCAAGAAGCCGGCGATGCAGTTCAGCAGCGTGGTCTTGCCGCAGCCCGAGGCACCCAGCGCCACCACGAAATCATCGTTCTGCAGTCGCAGGTTCACGTCGGACAAGGCGCATTGGCTGCCGCCCGCCACGGCGTAGCGCACGGTCAGGTGGCGAATGTCCAGCGTGGCCATGAGACCTCAGTTGCCTTGGGCTTTGCGCACGTATTGGCTGGTGACAAACGCGCCGTAGTCGGCCTGGACCTCCTGCACGCGGCCCTGCTCCTTCAGGAACACGGCCGTCTTGGCCAGCGCCTGGGCCGCGCCGCCGCCGAGCCAGGTGGGCGACAGTTGTTGCTGCAGCGTGGGGAATCCGTACAGCGCGATCGCCGCCGGCACGTCCTTGGCATCGGCCTTGCTCCACTTGGCGATGGCCTTGATCTGCGGCGTCTGGGCGCTCCACTTCGCGCCGTGCAAGCGGTAGTCTTCATCCGCGCGGGCCAGCGCCTTCACCAGGGCCACGACGAAGCCTTCGTTGTTCGCCGCCCACTTGGCGTTCACCACCAGGCCGTCGAAGGTTGGATAGCCCTTTTTGCCGATGCTGGCCGAGGTGGCGATGGGTTTGCCATTGGCCTTGATGCGCGACAGGACCGGATCCCAGATGAAGGCCGCATCGATGTCGCCGCGCTCCCAGGCGGCCGCGATTTCCGGCGGCCGCAGGTTCAGCACGTTCACGTCTTTCGGGTCCACGCCTTCGAGCTTCAGACCCACCAGCAACTGGTAGTGCGCGGTCGAGACGAAGGGCGTGGCCACCTTCTTGCCTTTCAAATCTTTCCAGCCGTTGATGCCGCTGCCGTTGCGCGCAATCAGCGCCTCGGCGTCGGCGATGTCGTCCAGGATCCAGAACAGTTTGATGTCCTGACCCTGGCTGGCGGCGGCGGCGATGGGGCTGGAGCCGGCTTCACCGATCTGCACGTCGCCCGAGGCCATGGCGCGGATCACGTCGCCGCCACCGCCAAACTGGCGCCAGTTGATCTTGTAGCCGGTGCTCTTTTCCAGCTCGCCCGACTCGATGAGGGTGCGCAGTGGAACGAGCATGTCCTGGTAGGCGAAGGTGACTTCCTTGGTCTGGGCGAACAAGGCGCCGCTGGCCAGGAGGGTGGCGGCGGTGAGCCAGCGAGGCAGGGTGCGTTTCATGGAGGGCGTTCCCGAGGAAGTGAAGGTGTGCGGATGCGATGCCGGTCTCACCTTCGATTCAACGACGAATTTCGCCCATCAATCCTCGGAAAACGCCTATGAACGTGGCGCTATTTGCAGCCAGTCGGGCGGCGCCGCCCGGGCCGGTGCTGCGTCAGTTGGCCGTCGCGCTTGGCTGGCGCTCGCCCAAGGCGATGTCAACCATCATTTCGCTGGCCAGGGCGCCGAGTTCGGCGCGCAGGGCATCGATTGAGAGGGTCGCAGGGACCAGCAGTTGCGCCTGGACCTTGAAGGTCTGCTTGCCGGCGCCGCCGCTGCGCACGATTTCGGTGTGGATGGTCTCGATGCTGATGCTGCGCTGCGCCAGCATGCGGGTCAGGCTGCTGACGATGCCCACGCGGTCCTCGCCCACGAGTTCGAGTTCCACCGAACGCAGCTCGCTGGGCAGCGCTTGGCCGTCGCTGCGCGCGATCACCACCTGCAAGCCATTGGACTCGAGTGCGCGCAGCGCACCCGCCATGGCGTCGGCGTTCTCGCGCGGCACCTCGAAGTGGACCATGCCGGCAAATTCTCCCGCCAACCGGGTCATGCGGCTGGCCGCCCAATTGGCGCCAAACTGCTGGGCGCGCTCGGCCAGCAGGCTCACGATGCCGTGGCGGTCCGCGCCCACGATGGTGACCACGAGCGAGGTGCTGGTGGAGGCGCGCTCCTCGGTCAGCACGACCGAGCGGCGGATCATCGGCGCCTTGGTGGCGAAGCGCGGGTCTTGCGCGAAGGCCGGGAGTTGTCCCTGCAGGCGCGCGCTGTGCACCACCTTGCTCAGCAGCGCCAGACCCATGGGCGCCAGGGCGCGCTCCCACAGCTCACGCGCGCTCTCGCCCTTGGCGACAAAGCACCAGTCCTGGGCCGCGATGGCGCCGGCATCCCAGCCGTCGGCCAGGTGGTAAACCGAGCCGCCGGCAATCGGGTCGCCCGCCAGGATGGTCCATTCGACGGCGGCGATGCCGCGGTGCCGTGGCAGCAGCGAAGGGTGGTAACCGATGCCGCCCAGGCGCGAGCGCGCCAGTGCCTCGTTGCTCACGCGGGCGTGGGTGTGGGCGGCGATGATGAGCTCGGTGCCTTCAGCGATGGCTTCTTCGGGAACGATCTTGGGGTTGGCCAGCACGTGCACCGCCACCCCGGCAGCGCGCGCGGCCACGGCCAAGCGGTCGTCCTCGGCCGGCGCGACGACGCGGGTGAATTCAATCCCATCCTCGCGGCGCAACGCCTCGAACACGGAAGCGGCGAAGAAGCGGGAGCCGACCAGAGCGCATTTCATGTACACCATCCATTCAAAGTAA
>CAIMSP010000063.1 GCA_903844215.1 uncultured beta proteobacterium
CTAGTACTCCGACACAGAAGTAAAGGAACAAAATGAAAGTGATGGATTCGCGCTCAGGCCTAGGCGCAAAGCGCAGACATAGCGGTGGCTATGGCGAGCATTTGCAACAACGGCATGGGTGCGAAGGCGCGCTTTCATGTTTCGATATTTCTGGGTTGGAGTACTAGTACGGGTACTGGGCCGGGTCGGTGGTCGAGGGCGCGCCGGTTTCCATGCGGCCGGCAAAGCGCCGGCTAAAGCCCGGCAGTTGCGGCACGCGCAGCGTGAAGTCGTACCAGTGGCCGCTGGCGCGGATGTTCCAGCGCTGCACCGTCACAGCGTCGCTCGGCAATTCATGCAGCACCGATTCGTGCAGCACCGGCTGGCCGTCGGAATTGGCGTTCGCCGTGAGTTCGAAGCGGCAAGAGACGCTGCCCGTGTTGCGCACCCGCGCCGTGAGTTCGCCCTTGCCTGGTTCGTAGCCAACCACGACCTCGGGCACAGGCAGCTGAGTGGCGTTTTGCGCGTGGCCTTGCCCGGTGAAATGGCGGTGAAATCCATTCGGCCCGAGCACCCACAGGTCGTAGTCGCCGCCCTGCCCCGCCAGCGCCCACGCGCCCTGGATCTGCTGCTGCGGCCCGACCGTGTAGCGCCGTGGTATCTGCCCCAGATTGAGCCGGTCGTACACATGAAACACGGCCGCCGCCACCCCCGTGTTGGCAAACAAAAGCATCATGGTCTGCGTGTCGGGCGCGTGCCGGGCGTGGACGTGCAACTCGTAGGGCAAGGCACGCGAAGGTCGCGTCCCCGGCTCCTGGCGTGGCACGGCCGACGTGCCCGGCGTGGCCGGCAGGCTGCGGTCGGGCAAGGCCGCAGCGCGCCGCGCCCGCTCGGCCGTGGCCGGCAGCGGCGCCAGCGCCGAGTGGTCGCTGTGAGCGAAATCCAGGGTGCTGGTCAGGTCGCCGCAAACGGCGCGGCGCCAGGGCGTGATGTTCGGCTCGAGCACGCCAAAGCGCTGCTCGATGAAGCGGATCACCGAGGTGTGGTCGAACACCTGCGAGTTCACCCAGCCGCCCCGGCTCCAGGGCGAAATCACCAGCATCGGCACCCGCGGCCCCAGGCCGTAGGGGCGATGCAGCAAAGCCTGGTCCTGCGCGCTGGAGCGGTAACTCACCAGGTGTTCGTGGTACTCGCCGCGGGTATCGACGCTGGAGCCGCCGGCCAGCACGGCCAGCGCCGGGTCGGCGTTCCAGCTCAGGTAGGACGGCGCCGCGGGCGGGGGCACATGGTCGAAGAAGCCATCGTTCTCGTCGTAGTTCAGGATCAGCACGGTGCGGCTCCAGACCTCGGGATTGGCGCTCAAGGCCTCCAGCACCCGTGCCGTGTAATCCGCGCCCTGCGCCGGGCTCGAATCGCCCGGGTGCTCGGAGCCGAGCTCGGGCGCCACGATCCAGCTCACCTGGGGCAACTGATGCGCCAGCACGTCGGCGCGCAACTGGTCCAGGTTGCGCGTGCTGCTGGCGCGGGCCTTGAGTGGCGCCGAACTGCCCGGTGCTTGCGCATAGGCGTCGCGATAGGCCTTGAAGAAGGCGAGCGAGTTGTCGTCGAAATTGTCGTCCAGATCCTGATAAATCTGCCACGTGATGCCCGCCGCCTGGAGCCGCTCGGGGTAGGTGGTCCAGGTGTAGCTGTCACGCCCCGGCTGGGCTTGGAGCGTGGCCAGGTCGTTGAAGGTGGCCGGGCCATGACCCTTGGCGTGCGGGTCGTTGCTGCCGCTCCACAGGAACAATCGGTTGGGCGTGGTGCCGCCCTGAAACGAGCAGTGGTAGGCGTCGCACAGCGTGAAGGCGTCGGCCAGCGCGTAGTGAAAGGGAATGTCGGCGCGGGCGAAATAACCCATGGCGTGCTCGCCCTTGGCCTGCGTCCACTGGTTGAGCTTGCCCTGGCCCCAGGCCTGTTGCGCGTCGGGCCAGGTGTGGGCCGCGCCTTCGGTGCGCATCAGTCCGAAGTTGTGCTGCGTGTCCAGATGAAACGGCTGCACCGGCGGCGCCCCCGGAGCGCTCACACGCGGCTGCTGCAACGCGCTGCGCGGCGCTGCGGCCTGCCCGCCTTCGATGGGAATCGCGAACCGGTCGGCAAAACCGCGCACGCCCCGGGCGGCGCCGAAGTAATGGTCAAACGAGCGGTTCTCTTGGGTCAGCACGACGATGTGCGCCACGTCTTGAATCGTCCCGGTGGCGCGGTCGGGCTGGACCGCCAGCGCCTGGCGAATGGCCGACGGAAAGACGGACAGTGCGGCCGCAGCGCCCGTGGCCTGCGCGCCGCTGCGAAGAAATTGGCGTCGATCCCAATGCGTCATGCGATACCCCGAGGAAGAACAGCGCCGAGGATATCGCATGCGCCCCGGGGCTACTTCATGGAATGCAGCCCGATGGTATTGCCTTCGCTGTCCTGCACGATGGCGATGAAGCCGTAGGGGCCGATGGGCATCTTGGCCTGCCACACCTGGCCGCCGGCGGGCGCGACGCGCGCCTGCTCGAGCGCGCAGTCGTCGCAGGAAAAATACACCAGCGTGCCGCCCGAGCCCGGCCCCAGCTTGTCGCTCTTGACCAGGGCGCCGGCGCAGCCACCCACCTTGCCCTCCCAGGAAAAGGCGCACATCTGTGGGCCACCGATGCTCGGCAAGTCCGACAGCTCGCGCTGCAGCACCGAGCGGTAAAACGTCTTGGCGCGTTCCATGTCGGCAACATAGATTTCAAACCAGCCGACCGCATTGCTTGGCGTTGACATAAAAATCTCCTTACTGAAAGCTTGAAGAAAAAACGCCATTACAGTGTAGGCAGCATCGCCTTTGCCTTCAAGCTTTTGCGCTGATTTTGGCAACATTTAAACCCTGACCAAAAGAGTGGCCCATGACACGCACACTGAAGATCGATTTCGTCTCCGACATCTCCTGCCCCTGGTGCGCCATCGGCCTGGCCGCGCTGGAACAGGCGCTGGACAAACTCAAGCCCGAGCTCAGCGCGGAACTGCACTTTCAGCCGTTCGAGATCAACCCGCAGATGCCCCCTGGCGGCCAGGACATTGGCGAACACCTGGCGCAAAAGTACGGGTCCACGCCCGAGCAGCAAGCGCAGATTCGCGACACCATTCGCCAGCGCGGCGCGGATGTCGGCTTCAGCTTCAACCTCGGCGGTCGCGGTCGCATCTACAACACCTTGGACGCGCACCGCCTGCTGCATTGGGCGGGCCTGGAGCAGCCGGCGCTGCAGCCCGCAGCGGATCAGTTGAGGACCGAGCAAAGTTCGCTGCGCGCAACTCTTGGTCCGTCGCACAAGCTAAAGCAAGCCTTGCTCGCGGCTTGCCACACGCGCAGCGAAGACATGGAGTCGCACGCCGTGCTGTTGCGCGCCGTGGCGCAGGCCGGGTTGGACGCGGCGCGCGCCAGCGCCATCTTGCAGAGCGACGAATTCGCCGCCGAGGTGCGCGAGCGCGAAGCCTTCTACACGGGCGCGGGCATCCACTCGGTTCCGGCCGTCATCATCAACGACCAGCAGCTGATTTCCGGCGGGCAACCGGCCGCAGTCTTCGAGCAGGCCTTGCGCCAGATCGCCGCAGCGGCCGCTAAGTCCCGCGCGCAAAGCCCGACAGGCTGCTAAGCGACCTTGACGCTGTTGGCAAAGGCCACGCGGTCGCGCACCAATTCGGCCTCGGGCAAGGGATCGGGGTAGTACCAGACGGCGTCGGTGTTGAGGTCACCATCGACCAAGAGCGAGTAGTAAAGCGCCTGACCCTTCCAGGGACACATGGTCTTGTGGTTGCTGAAGTCCACGTACTCGCGCTTGAGCGCATCCGCCGGAAAATAGTGGTTGCCCTCGACCAGCACGGTGTCGCAGCTCTGGGCGATGACGACGCCGTTCCAGATCGCCCGCACCAGGGGCTTTGCCGGGCCAGTCATCAAAGGCCGATCGCTGCCATGCCAGCGCGCGCGATCTGTGCGTCTTCACTGGACTTGACTCCGCTCACGCCCACGGCGCCGATGCATTGCCCGTCCTTGACGATGGGCACGCCGCCTTCGAGCAAGGTGTCCAGATTGGCCGCGCTCAGGAAGGACACGCGCCCGCCGTTGACGATGTCTTCATAGACCTTGCTCTCACGCCGCCCCAGCGCGGCGGTGCGCGCCTTGCCGGGGGCGATGTGCGAGGAGATTGGCGCGGCGCCATCGAGGCGCTGAAACCACAGCAGATGGCCGCCGTCGTCCACGATCGCGATGCTCACGGCCCAGTTGTTCTTGACTGCCTCGGCCTCGGCTGCAGCGGCGATGACGCGGACGTCGGAAATTTCGAGAACAGCTTTTGTTTTCATGGCGTGGAGTTTGGAATGACAATGGCGCGAGCATAAATGATGCAAGCCACCGTTACCATCTACGCAGCACAAAGGACAACCGCATGAATTTAGAGAACAAGGTGGCCATCGTCACCGGCGCCGGAACCGGCATTGGCCGCGCCGCCACGCTCGCGCTGCTGGGCGCCGGCTACAGCGTGGTGCTGGCCGGGCGACGCATGGAAACGCTGCAGGCGGTGATCCAGGAAGCCGCTCCCACGGCCAGGACGCTGGCGCAGCCAACCGATGTGTCGGACGCGGCCTCGGTGCGCGCGCTGTTCGACGCCGCCGTGCAAGCCTTCGGCCGCGTGGACCTGCTGTTCAACAACGCCGGCATCAGCGCACCGGGCGTGCTGCTCGAAGACCTGGCGCTGGAGCAGTGGCAGCAGGTGGTGGACATCAACCTCACCGGCATGTTCCTGTGCATTCAGCAGGCGTTTCGCGTGATGAAGACGCAAAGCCCGCGCGGCGGACGCATCATCAACAACGGTTCGATCTCGGCCGAGGCGCCACGGCCCAACTCCATCGCCTACACGGCCACCAAGCACGCGGTGCGCGGCCTGACCAAGGCCGCCTCGCTCGACGGCCGCAAGTACGACATCGCGGTGGGCCAGATCGACGTCGGCAATGCCGCCACCGAGATGGCCCAGCGCATGGCGCGCGGCGTGCCCCAGGCGAACGGCGAGATCGCCGCCGAGCCGCTGATGGACGTGGCGATCGTGGGCCAGTCCGTGCTCTACATGGCCAGCCTGCCGCTCGAGGCCAACGTGCTGTTCCACACCGTGATGGCCAGCAAGATGCCCTTTGTCGGGCGCGGCTGAGCGTCGTGGCCAGAGATTGAATGCCCAGGCGCGTCAAGTCCGAGGGCAGCGTGAACCGGGCAAACACCGTTGCCCGCACGATGAGCGTTGACCGTGATTTGAGGCCCCTCCAGCGGCCTGTCTGAGCTGCGGGTGGACGCCGCACCGTGAACGCCGCCGTCCGTTTTCAAGACTCCTTGGCCTGGCGACCCGCGTGTAAACATCCAGCACGCCAAAGGCAAGGCGAAGCCATATCAAGTAAGGCAAGTGCTTCAAGCTATCGAACAATTGAAAAGCAGATCATGAACATCAAGCACTACACCTATCGCGTCACTTGGTCGCCCGAAGATGGCGAACACGTCGGCCTGTGCGCCGAATTTTCTGCGCTGAGTTGGTTGGCCAAAACGCCTGAGGCGGCGCTCAAGGGTATCCAGAAAGTGGTGACCGACGTCGTGGCCGACATGCAAGCGAGCGGCGAGCCCGTACCGGTGGCGCTGGCCGAGAAAAACTATAGCGGCGAGTTCCGTGTGCGCATCCCGCCGCTGGTCCATCGCAATCTGGCACTCATGGCTGCCGAGCAAGGTGTCAGCCTGAATCGATTGGCCAGTGCGAAGTTGGCGGCTTGAGCGTCGTTCAATGGAGACATTGGGAGGCCGGGTTGCATCGAAACCGGTCATCCAGCTTTGGCTTCCAGTTTGATACGATGCTGTGACAGTCGAGAATTTTTCAAACGAATAACCACTATGGATTTGTCACACGAAGGGTCTATCGAACAGAAGCGGAAAGAAGTGGTTCGCCTCGCGCACGAACTGCTTGTTGGCGAAGAGGATTTTCTGTCGTCGGTCCGGAAGCTCTCGGGTCTTCGCCATGAAGTTGGTGTTGATTCGGCTGGTGAAGACTTCAACATTTTCTTGGTTATCGACTCGGAGACAGACCACCTACCGCAATGCGATTTGAGGTCTCAATGCTCACCAGAATGGATTCAAAAATCGGACAAGGAACTTAGGGACTTTGAGGCTTTCTACCACTCTGACCTTGAGACTGCTTGCCACAGACTCATTGCGACATTTTCGCCCCGGTCGTAGTTCGCGGCCGCTAAAGTTTTGCCGGTGTAAATGAAAACTGTCACGAATCACACCCATAGCTTCGCTCCTGACGAATGGCCCTTTACGGTGCCATCGAACTCAGTCGCCTTCACGAATACTCGAGTGCTGCGTGAAAATCACCCAATTCTGCTTGTGAGTCACGACTCCGATGGCGACTGGCAATTTCTTTGTGGAGCAGACGAGCCAGGGGAATGCTTGCTAATTTGTTTGGGTTGCGCTTACCAGCGCGACGTGACGGTTAGTGCGGTGGCTGACCTTCCTATCGGTTGGCGAGCATGGCGTGCCTCAGCAGAAAACCCTTGGCAGCGTGGACCAAGCGAGCCAGAGATTGACACGGATTGAGAGGAAATCGATTGAAAATCGTAGTGCCGCCATGCAGCGATACCCGACATTCCCGCAGCCGGTCCAGTTTGGGCACTCCTCGATCCCCGGATTTGCGTAACATACGCAGGTAGCGTATATTTCAGCAATGCAAGCCGCCTTTGTTGAACTGCCACCTTTTGAGCGAACTCGCAAAGACTACATGGATGACGGGGCCTACAGGCTGTTGCAACTTGAGTTGATGGAAAACCCGACGGCAGGTGCTGTCATCGAAGGAACGGGTGGTTTGCGCAAGCTGCGTCAGGCAGATCCACGTCGCGGTAGAGGAAAGCGCGGTGGACTGCGGGTAATTTATTACTGGTGGTCAGGTGGTGATCAGTTTTGGCTTTTTACTGTCTATGACAAGGACCAAGCCGACGACCTGACTCCGGCTCAGCGCAAAGTGCTCAAGCAACTTTTGAAAACCGAATTGGAAAACCGCCAGCCGACAGATGGAGAACGTGATGACCAATAAGCGCGATATTTTTGCTGAACTGACAGAAGGCTTTGACGCCTTGAAATCCGAGCGTGAAGGTAAGCTGACGCTACGCACCTTCAAGGCCGAGAACAAACCCGCGCCGGTGCTTTTGCCGCAAGAGGTGCTTGAAGTGCGCGAACAATTGCGCTTGTCGCGGCCGGTGTTTGCGCACTACCTACGCACCAACGCGCGGACGCTTGAAAACTGGGAACAAGGCCGGGCAAAGCCCAACGCACAGGCTTCGCTGCTGATTCGGATGGTGGCGCAGTTTCCAGACATGGTGCAGCGCCTCGCAACGATTTAGGGCCGGTTGGTCAGGGGCAGGAACGGGGAAAATTACTTCCGGTTCGCGGCGGGAGCGGCCCGTCGCAAGTCAGGTCTGTGGGCTGTGTTGAACCAACAAATTCGATTGCAAATTCTGTGGAAATCCTATGCAAAACTTTTGGCGCTCGCTCAGCCCCCTTCAGAAAACATTTGCTTGGTGCACTTTGGCAGAGGTGGCGGCAATCCTCTTGCTTACCGCTTTCACCATGTCTCTGCTGGCATCGGCAATTTGCTCGGTTGCTTTCCTAGGGCCAGTTTCCGTTTGGCTCGGGCCGGTAATATTGAAGCACTACCGAAACGCTGGCTGGAGTTCAACCCATCGCTGAGCAGGAAACGCAGCGGCGGCCACGCCTAGGCGCGCAGAATTGAATGTGCGTCTTAACCCGGGGCAGCGCCGGTTAACTCCCTCTGAATGTCGGCA
>CAIMSP010000064.1 GCA_903844215.1 uncultured beta proteobacterium
ATGTTCCCCGACAGCGCGGCGGCCAAGGGCGAGAAGGGCGCCAAGCCCACGCTCTCGCCCGAGGCGATCGCGATGGCGCAAATGATGAAGGGCATCCACTTCTGACTTTTGGCCCGGTGCGAAGTGAGGTGGTGATGTCTTCCAGCGGTGCGATACTTGAAGTGATTTGATTCATTTCTCCATGCGCTTAGCCTTGATTCCTAGATTAGATGCCGGCCCCAGCCGCTTGTTTTCATGGGCTGTGGCATCCGTGCAGCGGAATCGGTTCCCGACGACCTGCGCAAGGCATGGTTTTAACGTCGGGCGGTCTGGCGGTCTGGTGTCCGCGTCAGGCTCAGATCAGCGCGCGTAGGGAATGACGGATGAGTGGGGTTTGGGGTGAGTAGGTAGGAAAATCAAACGTCAGGTCTGCAGAAAATCGTAGAGCCGCTGTGCAGCGGTTGCTGACACTCCCCAGTGCCTGCTTACGAGCATTCTGCATTTATGATGCCACCGAAAAGGGTAGTGTTTGCGTGGAATTGAATTGAGGAGTATGTATTGAACACCAGAGCCTATAAAGTAGTTGATGTATTCACATCCAGTCCGCTGAAGGGAAACCCTGTCGCGGTGGTTCTGGATGCAGATGGTCTGGACAGTCAGACCATGCAAAATATTGCTCGGTGGACGAATCTGTCCGAGACAACGTTTCTGTTGCCGCCCACAAACTCGGACGCCCATTACCGCCTTCGAATATTTACACCTCAGAGCGAACTTCCGTTTGCCGGTCACCCTACGCTTGGAAGCGCTTTCGCAGCCCTTGAAGCAGGCATTGTCCAACCAAGAAATGATTTGTTGATTCAGGAATGTGGTGTCGGGTTGATTACGCTTGAGGTGCAGACAACCGGTTCAGCTCATCAAGTCAGCTTCGGTCTGCCACCTGCCAAACTTGTTTCTCTAGAGGCTTCCGATGTGGTGGAGCTGGATGCGATCTTGGGTCAGGCGGTCGTGAAGAGCGCGCAACCTGCGGTAGTCAATGTCGGTGCAGTCTGGGTTGTGGCACAACTTCCCAGCGTTGAGACACTGCTTGCTCTCACACCGGACTATGTCCGTTCAGCACAATTTGAGCGTCGCCTAGGTGCCACTGGATTGTCAGTATTCGCCAAGTATGAGGAAGGCGATAAGGCTATTGAAGTTCGCTCGTTTGCCCCGTCATGCGGGGTCAACGAGGACCCCGTATGTGGCAGCGGGAATGGAAGTATTGCCGTGTTTCTTCGTGAGCGTGGTCTACTTCCCACTATTGGCGAGAGCTATAAGGCTGGACAAGGGCAATGCCTCGGTCGAGACGGAATTGTGTCGGTTCGCATGGACCGCAACAGCATAACGGTCGGCGGGAACTGTGTGACTTGCGTGGAAGGAACACTCAGTTTTTGAACAAAGTCAGCTTTCCTTCGAGCCGTTATGCATTCTCTACGTCGGCTTCCAGCCCATTGCGGGTCCAGACCGTCGCCGCGCATCGGCGGTGCCCGCGCTGGGTCCGAGTGTCAACAGGGGGGGCGCTACGACCCGCAAGTGTCACCGACGCCCGCAGCAGAAGCCGGCGGTCATCGGCCCGGCATGTCTTTCAG
The DNA here is from genome assembly GCA_903844215.1 of uncultured beta proteobacterium. Classification (GTDB taxonomy): domain Bacteria; phylum Pseudomonadota; class Gammaproteobacteria; order Burkholderiales; family Burkholderiaceae_C; genus CAIKVZ01. The sequence continues at coordinate 1,605 of CAIMSP010000064.1, forward strand.
TCGCAGCGCTGAGCGGTGCAGATTTTCCAGGATCGGCCCTGCGACCCGTTGCGGAAAACCTTTGGGCAACTCTCGCGAGACCGTATCGATGGCGCGATCGGTACGCTCAATGAGCCCCTGCACCAGGTCTTCACCATCCGCTGCCAGCCCGCAGCGCGCCGCCATGACATTGAAGTGGCGGCGCTGAATTTCTTGGAGCCGGTAGTGGCTGCTCTTGCCGCGCACCGCCATCGCCAGCTTGGCCTTGCTCCACTCCAAGCTTGCTGCGCCGTGCCTTAGCACCGGCCAAGTGGAGATGACGTCGTAGAGCGGGGTCAAGCGGTACTGCCCTTGCGGGAGCAGGTGGATGCTGAAGTTTTTCGCATGCCCATCGGTTGCCGCCAGCATCCAGAACAGGATCTGAGCACTCAGAAAATCACGCACGTCTTGTGCCGCCGTCACTGAACCCTGCAGGATCTCTGCGATGCTGAATATGCCGGGACCACCGTCGCTTTCGTATTTGAGACCGGGCGGCAATCCCCTGGCCTGGCAAAAATCCTCCTGGGGCAGGCGCATCCACCAGCCCCCGGCCTGATGGAATCGGCGATCAAAGCGTTCGATGCCCAACACCTTTTGCTTGCCGAATCTCAAAATGGCCGCGCGTGGCACCCGCAGTCCATAGGCACTCAGTATGCGCAGGCACAGCCACTCGTTTTCCACGGAAGTGCTCATGTCCAGCCGGCCTTCGTTCCCCACGAGTCCCAGTGGAAGTTTGAAGATGTGTGTGGTCGGGGTAGCGCCGCGCGGCAACACCCATTGGCCTTGGTGCCAGAGCAGAGCGGTTTTTTCCTGAGCGCCGGCAAGGGACAGACGCAGATCGTCCGGGCCGTCTTCTTGGCGGCCCATCGCACCCGGCGCTGACACGACGCGCTGTAAGTGGCGCTCCACCTGCTGTTCGCTCAGCGCCTCCCCCTCGATACGGTCATATCCTTGCGGCGTCTGGCCTTCGCTCAGGAGTTGCACCGCGCCCACGCAGTCGCGACCCAACTGCTCCAGCATGTCGAAGGCGCCCGTGGATTCGCTGCGGTAGCGCTGGGCCAGTCGGCGGCGGAAAATATGCACCGCGCGGATATTCGGCGGCCAGGCGCAAGACCGCGCGCTACGTTGAACGTCACGGCTTGCGCCAGAAGGAAGGCTCTGGGCGGCCTTTGGCAGCCCTCGGGGGCAAGCCCCAACGCAGCGTTCACGCAGCGCTTGCCCGCCGGGCAAGGCGGTGGCCGTGCGGCGCGTCGGTCGATGGGATAATTGGCAACGGCGGCGTCGGCAAGCTGCGGCCCCTTCATCCCAACATTTAGCAAGGCTTCCATGATCCTCATCACCGGTGGCGCCGGTTTCATCGGCTCCAATTTCGTGCTCGACTGGCTGGCCCAGTGCGACGAGAGCGTCGTCAATCTGGACAAGCTCACGTACGCGGGCAACCAGGAAAACCTGGCTTCGCTCAGCGCCGACCCGCGCCACATCTTCGTGCAGGGCGACATCGGCGACGCCGCCCTGGTGGCCTCGTTGCTGGCGCAGCACCAGCCGCGCGCCGTGCTCAACTTCGCCGCCGAGTCGCATGTGGACCGCTCCATTCACGGCCCGGAAGATTTCATCCAGACGAACATCGTGGGCACGTTTCACCTGCTCGAGGCGGTGCGCGCCTATTGGGGCAATTTGCCTGCACAGCAGAAGACCGAGTTTCGCTTTCTGCATGTGTCCACCGACGAAGTCTATGGCTCGCTCGGGCCCAGCGATGCGGCTTTCACCGAAGACCATCGCTACCAGCCGAACAGCCCGTATTCGGCCAGCAAGGCCGCCAGCGACCACCTGGTGCGCGCCTACCACCACACCTACGGCTTGCCGGTGCTCACCACCAACTGCAGCAACAACTACGGTCCGTATCACTTTCCGGAAAAGCTCATCCCGCTGCTGATCGTGAATGCGCTCGCGGGCAAGGCGCTGCCGGTGTATGGCGACGGCCAGCAGGTGCGCGACTGGCTCTACGTGAAGGACCACTGCAGCGCCATTCGGCGCGTGCTGCAAGCGGGCCGGCTGGGCGAGGTTTACAACGTGGGTGGCTGGAACGAGAAGGCCAACATCGAGATCGTGCACACGGTGTGCGCGCTGCTGGACGAGCTGCGCCCGCGCGCTGACGGCGTGGCCTATCAAAGCCAGATCCGCTACGTCACGGACCGCCCCGGTCACGACCGGCGCTACGCCATCGACGCGCGCAAGATCCAAAGCGAGCTCGGCTGGAAGCCAGCGGAGACCTTTGACAGCGGCATCCGCAAGACCGTGCAGTGGTATCTGGACAACCCCGGCTGGGCCGAGCGTGTGCAGTCCGGTGCCTACCGGGAATGGGTCAAGACCCAGTACCAAGCCGCGGCATGAAGATCCTCCTGTTTGGCAAAAACGGCCAGGTCGGCTGGGAGTTGCAGCGCAGCCTGGCGCCGCTGGGACAAGTCGTCGCGCTGGACCGCCACAGCCGCGAGCACTGCGGCGACCTGAGCGACTTGGCGGGTCTGACGCAGACCGTGCAAGCGCTGCGCCCGGACGTGATCGTGAACGCGGCGGCCCACACCGCCGTGGACAAGGCCGAGAGCGAGCCCGAACTGGCGCGCACCCTGAACGCGCTGGCACCGGGCGCGCTGGCGCAGGCCGCGCAGTCCGTGGGCGCCTGGCTGCTGCATTACTCCAGCGACTACGTTTTTGACGGCAGCGGCGAGCAGCCCTGGAGCGAGACCGACGCCACCGGCCCCTTGAGCGTTTACGGCCGCAGCAAGCTCGAGGGCGAACAGCTGATCCAGGCGCATTGCGCCAAACACCTGATCTTTCGCACCAGCTGGGTCTATGCCGCGCGCGGCGGCAATTTCGCCAAGACCATGCTGCGCCTGGCCAAAGAGCGTGATTCCTTGAGCGTGATCGACGACCAGTTCGGCGCGCCCACCGGGGCGGAACTGCTGGCCGACGTCAGCGCGCACGCACTGCGCCAGGTGCTGCACGCGCAATGTCCGCGCCCCGATCTGGCGGGCAGCTACCACCTCGGCGCCGCCGGCGTCACCAGTTGGCACGGCTACGCGCAATGGGTGCTGCAGGCCGCGCTCGACGCCGGTGTGGCCTTGCGCGCCAAGCCGCAAGACGTGCTTGCCGTTCCCACCACGTGCTACCCGACACCGGCACGCCGACCCTTGAACTCGCGGCTTGATTGTTCGCGCCTGGAAAGCGCCTTCGGATTGACGCTGCCGCCCTGGCAGCAAGGCGTGCTGCGCATGCTGAGCGAAACCCTCTGACTGCTAGAATCCTCGGCTTGCGGAAGCTTGGCAGAGTGGTCGATTGCACCGGTCTTGAAAACCGGCAAACCGAAAGGTTTCTAGGGTTCGAATCCCTAAGCTTCCGCCAAAGCGCATCGTTGATGGTTTTTGCGCCGGGAGGCCGTGAATGAGCATGCACTCGATTCCGCCCACCAACGAGTGGCGCGACAAGCGCTGGTTGTGGCTTCTCAGTCCAAGCATTCCTGTGGCATTCAGCGCTGCCTTGGCGGCCTTCGCCTGCAGCGGCCAATGGTTGTGGCTGCTGTTCGCCCCCGCCTTCGTGCACCTGGTCATGCCCTTGCTGGACCTGGCGTTTGGCGAAGACTTCAGCAATCCACCCGAGTCTGCGGTCGCACAACTGGAAGAAGATTTCTTCTATCGAGCCCTGGTCTGGGCCTATGTGCCGTTTCAAATTGCGGGCACGGTGTTTGGCGCATGGCTGGCGACGACGCAGGCTTTGCCCTGGTACGCATTCGCCGGACTGGTCCTGTCCGTCGGCTCCTTCAACGGCATCGGCATTGCCACCGCGCATGAACTGGGGCACAAGAAGGAAACGCTGGACCGCTGGCTGGCCAAGCTGGCGTTGGCGCCCACGATGTACGGGCACTTTTATGTGGAACACAATCGCGGCCATCACAAGCGCGTGGCCACCCCCGAAGACCCGGCCAGTGCCCGCATGGGCGAGAGCTTCTGGGCCTTCCTGCCGCGCACGGTGCTGGGCAGTCTGCGCTCTGCCTGGGGCTTGGAGCGCGAACGCCTGAACCGGCAGGGCAAGAGCGCCTGGAGTGTCGGCAATGACAACCTTCAGGCCTGGGCTTTAAGCCTCGTTTTTTACGGCGGCCTGGTGGCTTGGCTGGGCGGGTCGGTGCTGGTGTTTCTGCTGCTGCAAGGCCTGTACGGTGCATCGCTGCTGGAGGTGGTGAACTACGTTGAGCACTATGGGCTGCTGCGCCAACAGGAGCCGACCGGCCGCTATGTGCGCTGCGCCCCCGAGCACTCCTGGAACAGCAACCATATCGTCGGCAACATCCTCCTGTACCACTTGCAGCGCCACTCCGACCACCACGCCCACCCGGCGCGGCGCTACCAGGCTCTGCGCCACTTTGATGCGGCACCCCAGTTGCCGGCTGGCTACGCCACGATGATCACGGCGGCTTACTTCCCACCCTTGTGGTACGCCTTGATGGACCATCGCGTGGTAGCGCACTACGCCGGTGACCTGAGCCAGGTCAACCTGCAGCCGTCGGCGCGGCCCGCGCTGCTCAAGCGCTGGCGCCAGGAAGAAGCGGCAATGCAGGACAGCGCTGCCTGAATGCGCCAAGGCCGCACCGGCACCGCTGACGTCACACCGAGCCCACGCCGCGCTACTTCGTGACGATGGCAAAAAGAGCCTACCGCCTGGCACGATAGGCCTTCGATTAGCTCACTTTGAAATTGCCAATCTGCTCTTTCAAACCATCCGCTTGTTGGCGCAAAGCGCTGGCCGCGACCGTGGTCTGCTGCACCAGGGCGGCGTTTTCCTGAGTGGCGCCGTCCAGCGCCTGAATGGCCTGTCCCGCCTGCTTGACGGCTTGCGCCTGATCGCGCGCGGCGACTGAAATCTCGTCCAGGAAGCCATTGATCTTTCGGGCGTTGTTCACGACCTCGCTCATGGCGTTGCCGGCTTCTTCGACCACCTGGGTTCCGCTGCGCACCTGCTCAACGCTGGTGGAAATCAGCCCCTTGATTTCACGCGCCGCGTCCGCGCTGCGCTTGGCCAGGCTGCGCACTTCGCTGGCCACAACCGCAAAGCCTCGGCCCTGATCACCGGCACGCGCGGCCTCTACGGCGGCGTTCAGCGCCAGAATATTGGTTTGAAAGGCGATGCCGTCAATCACCCCGATGATGTCGTTGATGCGTGTCGATGAGCTTTGAATGCTGCGCATGGTGTCAACCACGGTCTCAACCACCTTGCGCCCCTTGATGGCGACATCGGCGTTGTCGATGGCGAAGGTCGCCGCCATTTGGGCGCGTTCGGCCGTGGCGCCCACGGTGGCGCCAATTTCCTCCATGCTGGCCGCCTGCTGCTCCAGGGTTGCGGCGCTGGCATCCGTGCGATCGGCGAGGTCGTGACTGGCGCTTGCAATTTCCTCGCTTGCGCTGTGCAGGCTTTGCGCCGATTGATGCACGTCGCCAATCAAGCCATGCAAGGCATCGTAGGTCTTGCCCAAATCGTAGATCACGTCACTGGGTTCATCCTTGCCCCATGGCTTTTCCGGATGGCGCCGCAAGTCGCCCTGCGCCATTTCTCGTAGGTGCAGACTGATCAGTCGCAGGCCACCCAGGGTGACCAAGTAGAAGCCATAGAAGAGATAGGCTGCGAGCAGCAGCGCGGCAACCACCACGGCCGAGATCCACAGCAGTCGCTGCTCCATTTTGTCGGCGCGGTCGGCGAGCAAATGGTCGAGTGCGGGCAAGCCCTTTTCATAAAACGATTGAAGCTTCACGACCGCAGCCTCGCCCCGATCAAAGTATTTCTTCGGCGTCAAGTCGGCCTGCCGCACCAGTTCTTCATGATCCCTGGCGAATAGATGAAAGGCCGAAAGGTCATCCAATACGGCGAGGTTGAGTTGAGACTTCAATTCCGGATTGGCGGCAAGCGATCGCTGCAAATAGGACTTCACTTGCTTGAGTCCGGTTTCAACTCCAACGGACCAAATCAAGTAACGCTTTTCATCGTCGATTGAAAGCCCGGGATGGGCCAGCGTGTAAGTTCCCCAGCCCGCCAATTGCCCCACGTCGTCGGCCAACTGCGGCATCGCCAGCACCAGGGCATCGACGAGATAGAAACTGTCGAGATCCGGATCCAGAACGAGGTTGGAGCGGTCGCCCATGAGATTGATCAGGGCCATGATGTTGGCGACGGCCGGGGCAAACACCGTGTTCCCCTTCGGATCCGCACCCGTGGCAGATTGTGCCGTCAGCGCCCACGCTGCCTTGAGTTTCTCGAACTCACTCATCAGTTCCAGCGGGTCGCCCGATTGCGCCAGGTATTTCCCGAAGGAACTCAGGGCGCGATCCGTTTCGGCTCGAGCGTCGGCGTACTGCGTGCGTGCATCAAAACGGCCCAGCGTGGCCTGTGCGGCATTGCGTGTCTTGATCAGTCCGGTATAGATTGGCATGAACTCTTGCAGGTTCACTACCCCGATGCGCTCCTTATGGGTGAAGTCGATCTGTTCGTATTGGGATGAATATAGAAAATATCCCAGCAAAGCCATGGGGGCCAGAAAGACCAGGCTGATCAATCGCGCCTTCGCCGCGAATCTCAGATTGCGCATCAATGCGACGCAAAGAGACCAGATGCCGTGAACTTCGCGCAAGCTTCTTGCGGATGCATTTCGATTGGATGGAGCACTCATTGACATTCTTTCGCGTTGAAACCTGATCTGATCGGCACGCATGCTCGGTCAATCTGAAACCCTGAACCCGTCTCGACTCAAGCCGCCACTGTTGTGCGTTCCTTCCAGCTAAGTCTTGACGAATATTAGCTTCTAGATGCTCGGTCACGCACCGCATTTATGACTAGGAGTACCGATAAACCGGTAGTCATTCGCTGGAATATTGTCAAAGACAAAGGCTCAAGCTGGGCGCCGCCGGGCATCGGTTCAGCAGGCGAAGCGCGGCCGCTGTGTCACAGGCAGGCCACCCAAATCTGATAGCTGCCGTCCTTGCCCTGCAACGAGGGCGGCGGCGCCGGGAAGCTCGCGGTCTCGACCGCCTTGATGGCAGCACGGTCCGCAGCGCCCAAGCCACTGCTTTGCAGCACCCGGATGGCCGACACCACGCCATCGCGCAAAGCAAATTCAACCCGCGTGCGGCCCTTGAAGTTCAGCGCGGCCGCCGCTGCGGGCACGCTGAACGCGGCCTGCACCGCAGCGGCCAGTTTGGCGTTGTAGGCCAAGGCCGGATCCACGCTCGGTGTGGGCGCCGTGACCCGTGCTGGCGGCGGCGGCGCGGTGAATGCGGTCGGCGTCGCGACGGCTTGCGGTGTCGGCGCCAGCGGCGCGGCGATGGGCTCGGGCGGCGGCGGCTTGGGCTCGGGTTGCGCCGCCACCGGTGTGGGCAAACGCGGCGCCGGCGCCGGTGTCACGGCCTTGATGAATTCAGGAGGCGCTGGCTTGTCTGGCTCCGGCGTGATCTCGATCGTCAGCGGTACCACGACCTCCAAGGGCTGGGGCGGATGCGCCGCGATCCAGGCGACCACGGCCGCCAGCGCGACAAACTCCAGGCCCAAGGCCGAGTCAAAGGCCTGCCACGGCCGACTGCGGCGCGGGGCCGGGCCCGGCCACGAGACGGCGCTGGCGCTCAACGTGCTGCCTGGCGCGCTGCCAGTCCGATCTGGGTTGCGCCACCGACGCGCACGGCGTCAATCACGGTCATGACCTGCTGCAGCGAGGCGTCTTCGCCACCGGCAATCGTCACCGCCAATTTGGCGGCATCGCGGGACCGCACCAGGGCGCTGATCTGCTCGGGCGCGAGCTGCTGTCCTTCCGCGAAGAATTGGCCGCCCGCGCGGATCTCCAGCAACAGCTTGGGTGCCGGCATCACGCTGGCCGTGGTGCTGGTGGGCAGCTTGGATACCTGGCCGGTGGTGGGAATCATGCGCAGCGTCATCATGGCAAAGAACACCAGCAAAAACAGCATGATGTCGATCATCGGAATGATCTCGATGCGTGCCTTTCGCGTCTCGAAATAGCGCATCTTCAGGCCACCCGCAATCCGACCCGCAGGCCCGCCGCAGCGGGTGAGCCAAAGCGGCGGTTCAGCAGCATCACCTTGATGGTCTCCATCTGGTGCACGATGACGCGCACCTTGGTGTTGAGCCAATTGAAGAACACCAGACCGATCATGGCAATCATCAGGCCGGAGGCCGTGGCGATGAGTGCCTCGGCGATGCCGCCGGTGACTTGACCGGGACCGTTCTGCGCGTCGCCCAGTACCGAGAAGGCGCCGAACATGCCGATGATGGTGCCAAACAGTCCCAGCAGCGGCGCCAGCGTGATCACCGTGTCCAGCACCCACAGCGAGCGGTCCAGCGTGGGCACCTCGCGCATGACGGCCTCTTCCAGGTGTCCGGCGCAGGTGTCGCGGGCGGAATCTTCGGGTTCGATCAGCGAGGCCTCAAACAGGCTGATGTGCGGCAGCTTGGCGTGCTTGCTCAAGGCCTGTTGCATGGGCTCGGCGTGCAGCGGCGTGTTGCCGTGCACCAGGTCCATCAACTCGTCTCCGCCCTGCTGCATCTTGGACAGGTACAGACTGCGCTCGATGATGACCGTCAAGGCCACCAGCAGCAGCAGGCACATCAGGTACAGCGTCCCACCGGAGTGGTTCGCCAACTCAAACAATTTGGCGACCGTCATGATCAGAAATCAGCCTTGAGTGAGACCTGCAGGCTGCGTGGTGCCTGGTAGGTATAGGTGTCAAGCGGGTGTGTCTTGCCCGCACTCATGGCGGTCACCGACTGGTCGCTCAAGAGGTTGAACACATTGAGTTGCAGCTTGAGCGACTTGATCGAGGCACCGGGGTTCTTCAGCACGTAAGCCACGCCAAAATCCAGGCTGCCGTAGGCCGGTGTCTGATAGTAGTCGTAGTTGGCGTCGGCCGTGGCCAAGGTCGTCGGTGTCGCCGTCGCCGGGGCGGCGTAGGCTGCCTGGCGAATCTGGCCGGTGTGCTTGTAGATCAGGGAACCCGAGAGCGCGTCACGACTGTAGAGTGCACCCAGCGCTGCGGTCATGGTCGGCGCACCGGCGATTTGCTTGCCGGTGTCGTTGGCCGTGGCCTGGTTGAGCGAGCCGTTGGCATAGGCCGAGAAGCCGCCACCGACCACATAGGCCATCTGCGCTTCTGCGCCCTGGTAGGTCGCGCCGCCGATGTTGACAAAGGCAGCGGCCGCACCGGCCAGGCCGTTGGAGACCATCTTGTTCTTGAAGTCGATGCGGTAGGCATCCACGTCCCAGGTCATGGCGTCGGACTTGCTCACCAGGCCCAACTGGTAGTTGGTCGAGGTCTGCGGTTCGGTGCTGTTGTGGCTGGCGTCGGCAATGTAGAAGGTGCTCAGTGAGGGAATCACATAGCCCTTGGCGTACTGGGCGTAAACCGACATGCCGCTGTTGATCTGGTGGTTCACGGTCAGGAACGGCAGGCTGGACTTGTAGTCCTTGGACGCCGTCGCGTTCAGGATGCGGGTGGTGGCGCCCACGGGTGAGTTCGCCGAGCGGTTGATGCTGACGTATTTGAAGCCCGGGGTCACGCTGGTGTCGGCAGTCACGGCCCACTCGTATTCGACAAAGGGCTCGACCGTCTGGATGGTCGAATGCTCGTCGTAGCTCACGCTGTCGATCGGGCGATTGCTGTCGCCCAGGGTGGCGGCGTTGACCGTGGTCTCCTTGCGGTTGTACAGGCCGGTGGTCAAGTCGAGGTCGTAAAGGTGGCGATTGGTCGAGGCATGCTCGATCCACACGCCCATGCGCACCAGGCCCGACTCCAGCTTCTTCGTGGTCTTGAAGACGTCGCCTACCACGCGGTATTGGTTGAGCTTGTCGTAGCCTGGAATGTTGCCCACGATCTTGCTGCGCGTCAGGGAGTTCGTCACGCGGGGATCCGTTCCCGTGCCGTCCCAGTTGGCGACGTCGGTGGCCAGCGTCTTGTTGTTGTAGGCGTAGGTGTACAGGTTGTTGTCGGTGCTCCAACCGCCACCCAGATCGCTTTGCAGGCGAATGTACTCAAAGTCCGTGGCCTTGGTCGCCTTGTTGTACAGGTAATAGTTCATGCTCTTGGGGTCGTTGTTGAGCAGGAAGTTTTTGCCGAACTTGGCCACCTGGGCAGCGGTGCGAACCGAGACGTCGGGCGTGTAGTAGATGTTGTCGTTCACCGACGCAAACACCGTCAGCAGCGAGGCGTCGCCGACCGGGCGCTCGATCTTCACGGTGTAGTTGTTGCTCTCGATCGGGCTCCAGCTCAGGTAGCCGTCGGACTTCATGTGTTGGTAGTTCAACTGCACCGTGGCGTCGCCGTACTCGGCCAGGCGACCGCTCTCGTAGGAGAAGCCGGCCAGGGCGGTGTTCCAGCTGCCGAAGGTGCCGAAAACGCTGGCGTTCTGCTGTTCCGAGGCCTTCTTGGAGAACAGGTTGATGGAGCCGCCGAAGCTGGCGTAACCCATGTCGCTGGCCTTGCCCGGTCCGCGGTCCACGACGGCGCCGCCGATGATGGCTGCCGGGAAAAATGAGGTCGAGTGGTGCGACGGGCCGTTGGTGTCGCCCCATGGAATGCCATCGAAAGTGACGTTGTATTCGCCGTCCTTGAAGCCGCGCAGCGTGGTCTTGGTCTCGCTCAAACCAGGGCCGTTGGAAGAGTCGCCCGACAGGCTGGGCGCAATGTTCACCAGGCGGCTGTATTCCGCTGTTGGCGCCACCGACAGGTCGATGAATTCGCGCGTGATGATGGACTGCGGCTGCGTTGCCAGCAGGCTGGCCTGGGTTGGCGCCAGCGCGGAGGCCGTGCCCTTTTTGGACTCGTCGGGCCGGTAGGCGCCGGCGGCGGTGCTGGCACCGATGGTTCCCAGATCCGTGGGCGCAGGCGCCGTTTGGGCAAATGCCAAGGGCACGGTGGCAAGCGACAAAAAGGCGAGTGAAAGAACGCGCGACAGGGTATTGAGGCGATAAGAACAGGGCAGATTCATGGCGATAGACAGTCCGAGGGTTGAGATGAAATTCTTGCTACGTTGGCGCTTGCGCTCATGGCCAATCACCATGGCGTCAGTGCCGCGCAGCCTTGGAGATTAGGGCTCCCCTGTGACGCCGCCGTGACAAGTCGGTGACGGCGTCAACGGCCGTTGGTTGAGCAGCGCTGCATCGATTTCAAGGGCTTGTCACGGTCGCGTCACAGCACCACGGCAAAGTCCAAGCGCTGCCTGTTCACGGCGCATTTGCCGGCGATTTCCGCCGCATCCAATCCCTCTGCGAAAGTTCTCATCACCCATGAAAAATAGTGCTCTCCCCGCGTTGCTTTTGGCCGCCATTTTTGCCAATGCCGCCCAAGCCCGCGAACCGAATTTCGTCACGGCTGAGCAGGTCCGCGCGTTTCAGATACTGCCCGCGCCCCCCGCCAACGACGCCGCGCAAACCAAGAAGGAATTGGCCAAGCTGCACCGCCTGGAAAATGCGCGCACGCCCTTGCAGGTCCAGGCCGCTGCCGCAGACGACAAGGACGAAAGCATTTTTCTGTTTCGCAACGTCATGGGTTCGAGCTTCGCCGAAGCCGCGCTGCCGCTGACGGCCGCCTTCACGGAGCGCGTCAAGAGTGACGCCGGCGGCATTGCAGCGCCCGCGAAGAAGGGCTTTCTGCGCCCCCATCCCTACAACCTGGACAAGACGCTGCACCCGATCTGCGAGACCAAGATCAAGGACGATTCCTACCCCAGCGGCCACACCTTCGCAGGCTATTTGCAGGCCTTGACGCTGATCGACATGGTGCCGGAAAGGCGTGACGCCATCCTGGCGCGCGCCGACGACTACGCGCACAACCGCATGGTCTGCGGGGTGCAATACGAGAGCGATTTGGATGCCAGCAAACTGCTCGCCTATTCGACCTTTGCCCTGATGGCGAATCACCCGCAATACCAAAAGGAAATGCTCGGCGCGCGCCTTGAATTGCGCCGCGTGCTGGGCCTGAGCCTGGCCGCCAATTGAACCCCCGGCCTATTCACTCAACCATCAATCTTCTATCTATATGAAACTCAAACTGACATTTCTGGCCATCGCCTTGGCCCTCACTTCCAGCCTGGTACCGGCGCAGGGAATGAAGCAGGCCGAGGCCTTTGTGGTCAAGCCCTATTTGCAAATCGGGCGCCTGCCTTCGGCCACGGCCCTGCAATTGCTTTGGCAGGCTGCCGACGTGGACGCCGACTGGGTGGTGGAACAGCGCGCCGGCGCTGACGCCACCTGGCACAAGGCCGGGGCGCCGAAATTTTCGCGCGTGGCCGTGGGCCAGGTGACGCCGCGCCGGGTCTATAGCACCGCCTTGAGCGGCCTGGTGCCCGGCAGCAGTTTTCAGTACCGCCTGCTCAAAGACGGCAAGCCGGTCTTTGCCGCCGACGCGCTCGCGCCAAAATCCGCCAGTCAGCCGTATCGGGCCGTGGTCTTCGGTGACATCGGCGCCGGAACGCCGGAGCAAAAGACGATTGCCCACCGCGCCTATGTGTCCAAGCCCGACCTGGTCGTGGTGCCGGGCGACATCGTTTACGAATACGGACTGGTGTCGGAATACGACAAGAACTTCTTCCCGGTTTACAACGCCGACCAGGCCGATGCTGGCGGAGTTCCATTGATGCGTTCCGTGCCGATGGTGACGGTGCCCGGCAACCACGACATCGACAACCGCAATCTGGACAAGTATCCCGATGGCCTGGCCTACTACTTCTTCTGGGACCAGCCGCTCAACGGCCCCCTGGGCGTGGAAGGCGGACCGATTGTTCCGCTGTTGACGGCGACCGAGGCGAACCGCAAGCCCTTTCTCGCAGCCGCCGGTGACGCTTATCCGCGCATGGCGAACTACTCCTTTGACTACGGCAATACGCATTGGACTGTGCTCGACTCCAACCCCTATGTGGATTGGACCGACAAGGGCTTGAACGATTGGGTGGCGAAGGATCTGGCGGCCGCTGCCGGCGCGACCTGGCGCTTCGTGACCTTTCATCACCCCGGCTTCAACTCCTCCAACGAGCACTATGAGCAGCAGCACATGCGGCTGCTGTCGCCGATCTTTGAAGCGGGCAAGGTGGACATCGTCTTCAACGGTCACCTGCACAATTACCAGCGCTCGTTTCCGCTGACTTTTGTGCCGGTCAAGAAGGGCACGCTGCTGATGGGCGGACGCGACGGTAAAACCGTGCGCGGCCGGGTCGTGAACGGGAAGTGGACCTTGGACAAGGGCTTTGACGGCAAGACCCACACCCAGCCCAAGGGCATCATCTACCTGGTCACCGGCGCTGGCGGCAAGGAGTTGTACAACGTGGAGCAAAACGACGACGCCGACTCCTGGCAGAAATTCACCGCCAAGTTCATCTCGAATGAGCATTCACTGACGGTGACCGACGTGAATGGCAAGACGCTGACCGTGCGTCAGCTCGCAGCCGACGGACGCGAGCTCGACAAGTTCGTCGTGACCAAGTGATGACCCGATAGACCGGGGCCTGCGGCCCTTGGCTGACGGCGGCAGTTCTGCAACGGACTGCCGCCGTTTTTCATGCAACCGAGGGGTTCAAGCGGCCGTCCGACGCAAGCCTGCGCCGACCGCTCAGCTGGTCAAACCACAGGTACAGCACGGGCGTGATGAAGAGCGTGATCAACTGGGAAAACAACAGTCCCCCGACGATCGCCACGCCCAGCGGCTGCCGCAGCTCGGAGCCCACGCCCAGGCCCAGGGCCATCGGCAGCGCGCCCATCAACGCGCACAGCGTGGTCATCATGATCGGGCGAAAGCGCAGCAGGCAGGCCTGGCGAATCGCCTGGGCTGCGCTCATGCCCTCGCGCCGTTGGGCATCGAGCGCAAAGTCGATCATCATGATCGCGTTCTTCTTCACCACGCCCACCAGCAGCAGGATGCCGATCATGGCGATGAAGCTCAGCTCCAGGCCGGTGATGCGCAGCGCCAGCAGCGCGCCCACGGCCGCCGAGGGAATGCCCAGCAAGATCGTCACCGGGTGAATCCAGCTCTCGTACAGCATGCCCAGAATCACGTAGATTGCGGCGACGGCGATGACGATGAGCCAAAGCTGCGTGCTCTGCGATTGCTGGAACAGCGCGGCTTGACCGGCAAAGGCGCCGAAGATGGAGGCAGGCAGCCCGATCTGGCGTTGCGCCGCTTGAATCGCCGCGCTCGCATCCGACAGGGATTTCCCGGGCTGCAGGTCAAAGGAGATCGTCACCGCCGGCAGCTGACCCTGGTGGTTGATGGCCATGGTGCCGCGCCCGCGATCGAGCTGGGTGAAGGCGCGCAGCGGCACCAGGGCGCCCGAGCTGCTGCGCACCTGGATTTTGCCCAGACTGCTCTCGTCGCGGCGGTACTCATCGGCCAGCTCCATGATGACTTGGTAGCTGTCTTCGGGCGCGTAGATGGTGGACACCTGGCGCGTGCCGTAGGCGGCGTACAAGGTATTGCGAATGCTGGCCACGTCCACGCCCAGCAGCGCGGCCTTGTCGCGGTCCACGACCAGTCGCGCCTCCAGTCCATTGCGCTGGGAGTCGGAATTGAGCCCGACAAAAATGGCGGACTTGGTCAGCTCGAGCAGCATCTTGTCAACCCACAAATCCAATTCGGCGGGGCTGACCGATTGCAGCGTGTACTGGAACATGCTCTTGGAGCCGCGCCCGCCAATCCTCAGGTTTTGCACCGGGCTGAAGAACACCCGGATATTCGGAATGAAGCTGGTTTCCTTGCGCAATTGCGTCAAGACGGCGGCCATGGGCGGGCGCTGCCCCGGGGCCTTGAGCGTGATGGAAAATGCCGTCGTGTCGTGGTCCACCTTGGACGTCAAATCGGCGATCGCGGGGTCCTTGAGCAGCACCGCCTCCAACTGTTTGAGAATCGCCAATCGCCCCTGGTAAGACATGTCCTGCGGGGCATCGACGTTGGCCGAAATCTGCCCCGTGTCCTCGAGCGGGAAAAAGCCCTTGGGCGCGGCCAGATACAGCCCCGCCGTCAGGCCAAAGGTGGCCAGGCCGACCAGCAGCACCGCGCTGCGATGGGCCAGCGCCCACTCCAGCGCCATGGCGTATTTTTCCAAAACCCAAGCAAAGCCGGCTTCAAAGCCACGGCTCCACCGTCCCGGCGCGGCGTGCGCGCGCTGCTGCTTGATTAGCATCGGCACCAGGATCGGGATCAGGGTGAGCGAGGCGGCGGCCGAGACCAGGATGGCCACCGAGACCACGATGGCGAACTCGTGAAACAGCAAGCCCAGGGTGCCGGGCATGAAGAAGATGGGGATGAAGACGGCGATCAGCGAGATCGAGATCGACACCACGGTGAAGGCGACCTCGGACGTGCCCCGCACCGCCGCCGCAGTGGGCGCCATCCCGGCTTCAATGTGGCGCATGATGTTTTCCAACACCACGATGGCATCGTCCACCACCAGCCCGACGGCGATCGTCAAGCCCATTAGCGAGATGTTGTTCAGGCTCAGGCCCAGCGCGTACATCAGCCCGAAGGTGGCCAGCAAGGAGATCGGCAGCGTGATCGACGGGATGACGGTGGCGGCGAGCTGGCGCAGGAACATCAGGATGACCATGATGACCAGACCGATGGTGAGCAACATGGTGGCGTTGACGTCGGCGATGGAGTGGCGAATCGACTGCGAGCGGTCGTTGAGCAGCTTGACCTTCACCGAGCCGGGCATTTGCGCTTCCAGTTTGGGCAGCAGCGCGCGGATGGCGTCGATGGTGGCCACGGTATTGGCGCCGGGCTGGCGCTGCACCGACAGCGAAATCGCGCTCTCGCCGTTGATGGAACTCGTGTCCTGGGTGTTCTCGATGCTGTCCTGCACCGTCGCCACGTGCGACAGGCGCACCGCCTGGCCCAGGTGCTGGGCCACGATCACATTCGAAAAGTCCTGCGCCTTCATCAGACCCGAGGCCATCTGCAGCGTCATCATCTGGCGCTTGCTGTCGAGTTCGCCGAGCGGCGCATTCGACGTGGCCGCCTTGAGCGCATTCGTCACATCGGCCAGACTGAGGTTGACCGCCGCGAGCCGGTCGGGATCGACCTGGATGCGCACGGCCAGGCGCTTTTGTCCCGAGACATTCACCTGCGCCACGCCCGTCACGGTGGACAGGGCGGGCACGATGAGGTGGTCGGAGTAGCCGTTGAGGTCGGTGAGCTTGAGCGCCTCCGAGCTCAGGCCGATGAGCAGCACCGGCGCATCGGCCGGATTGATCTTCTTGTAAAACGGCGGCGTCGTCATTTCGGCCGGCAGGGTGCGCGTTGCCCGGTAGAGCGCGGCCTGGACATCGCCGGCTGCGGCATCGATGTTGCGACTGGGATCGAATTCCAGCGTGATCTGGCTTTCACCCTGGATGCTGCTGGAGGTGGTCAGTATCAGCCCGGCGATCGCGGTGAACTGCTTTTCCAGTGGCGTGGCCACCGAGGTGGACATCGTCTCAGGACTCGCACCCGGCAGCTTGGCCGTGACCTGGATGGTGGGCGTGTCGTAGTTGGGCAGGGCGGAGATGGGCAACTGCAGCCAGCATGCGGCACCACCGACGATGATGCTGATCCAGAGCAGCAGGATGGCAATAGGGTGGCGCATGCACCAGGCAGAGAAGTTCATTCGCGCTGCCCTTTGGACATGCTGCCCGAGGCTGCAGTTGCAGCCGAAGCCGCAGCAGCTGGCGGCGCCGTCGCCACCTGAACCGACATGCCGCTGCGCAGCTTGTTGCCCCCTTCGAGCACGACCCGTTCACCGCTTGGCAGGCCGGCAATCACCGCCATTTCCTGCTGCAGCCGCAGCAGCGTCACGGGCATGGCGCTGACCTTGCTGTCGGCGCCAACGCGGTACACGAAGCGGCCGTTCGGGCCTTCGAGCAGGGCTTGCGGTGGCAACACCACGGCGCCCCGGCTCCATCCCGCGCGCACGGTCACCGGGGCAAAGGCGCCGGGCCACAGCAGTTGCTGGCGATTCGCAAAGACGGCCTTCAGGTTGATGCTGCCGGTGTCGATATTCACGGTGTGGTTGATGAAGGAAAGCTGGCCTTCGATCAACTGGCCGGCGGCGCCGCTCATCGTGACGACCACGGGCGCTTGTGCCCGAGCCGCGAGCAGCGGCCCCAGGTCCTGCTCCGGCAGGCTGAATTCGACGCCGATCGGATCGAGTTGCGCCAGCGTGACCAAGGGCGCGGCCGCGCCGCTTTGCGCCAGGCTGCCGGCGTGCACGCTGAGCGCGCCCGCCTTGGCCGAAATCGGCGCCAGGATTCTTGTGTGTGCCAGCGCCACGCGCGCCACGCCGATGTCGGCCTGCGCCGCTTGGAGTTGTGCCTGCAAGGCATCGACCTTGCTGGCTGCGGTGTCGAGCGCGCTGGGCGCGATGAAGTTGGCCTTGGCCATTTCGGTGGCGCGCGAAAAATCGCGCCGGGCATCGGCGAGCTGGGCGTTGACCTGCGCTGCCAGTGCCTGAGCGCGTTGCAGCTGCGCCGTGGCGTCGCCGGCGTCCAGCGTGAACAGCAACTGGCCGGCGCGGATGTCATCGCCTTCCTTGAAGTGCACGCCCAGAATGATGCCTGTGAGCTGCGCGCGCACGTCCACCTGATTCATGGAAACCAGATGCCCGTGGGCCGAAAACTCGATCGGCAAGTCCTGTGTTTGAGACAGCGTGGTGCTCACCAGCAGCGGCTTCTTGGCGGCGCTCGCGTCGGACTTGGGGCTTTGGGAAAAGCCCAGTGCCAGCGCCAGGCCGGCAGCCACCGTGGTGACGCACAGCGCGACTGCGATTCGTTTCTTGTTCATGGCCATGGAGCGGGTTCGGGGTTGGAGAAAAGGGAGCGACTGCCGACGCGCAGTGCCTGGAAAATGGCGCCGTCAGCGCGCTTCACGGCGCCGCGCTGAGCCACCGGTTGACGCTGGCCAATTGGTCTTGCGTGAGTTGGCCCACCGAGGCCTCGAGCTGCAAGCTGCTCAACAGGTACTGGTAGCGCAGCGCTTGCAGGTTGTACAGGTTTTGGAAGTGAACTTGCTGGGCATTGAGGACATCGACCGTGGTGCGCACGCCCACATCGCGGCCCATGATGCTCGACGCCACCAAGGTGGCGCTGGAGCGTGTCGCCTGTTCCAGTGCCTTGACCTGCGCGGCGCCCGATTGCATGCCCAGGAAGGACTGGCGCGTGGCCAACTGTGCGGCCTGAACGCCGGCTTCCAGCGCGTCGCCCTGCTGCGCCGCGCGCTCCACGGCCTCGCGCCATTGCGAACTTCGGTTGCCGCCGTCGTACAGCGGAATGCTCAGTTGCACGCCGATCGAGCGGGCGTTGCTACGGTCCAGCCAGGCGCTGTGCGCGGGCCCATTGCTGTCCCACTGCGTGCCGACATTGGCCACCAGCGCGACACTGGGCGAGCGCTCGCTGAGGTAGCGTGCGACCTCGCTTTGCGCAAGCTCGAGTTCGATCGCCTGTGCCAGCGCCGCCAGGCTGTGCGAGCGGGCCTGGTCCAGCCAAGGGGCCAGCGTGGCCGGTTGCGGCCCAGGCGGCACGTGCGCCGTTGACAGCGGCGCCAGACTTTGCGCGTCCAACTGGGTCATTTGCTGATACGCAGCCTGTTTGAGCTCAAGCTCGTTGCGCACGGCAATCGCGCTGGCCGCGATGGCGTCATAGCGCGCCCGGGCTTCGCTGGTGTCGGCTTGCGTGCCGGCGCCGATGGAAAAGGTTTTTTCTGCCTGCGCCAACTGGCGTGCGACCGCCTGCTGTTGCGCCTGCACGAGCCGCACATTTTCCTGCGCCAGCAGCAGCTCGAAATAGGCTGTCGCGACGCGCAGCATCAGTTCCTGTTCGGCGACCCGGTACTGCAGTTGTGCCTGTTTGGTCTGGAGTTGGAGTTGCTCGCGCGCCGCCGCCGTGTTGGCATCGTAGAGCGGTTGCAGCAGCGCCAGCGTGGCGCCATAGTGCGGGCCTTGCGCACTGCTGCGGGTCGCGCTCGGATCCCCTGGCAGAACGTTCTTTTGCGCCAGGCTGGCGGCTGTGGCCAGGCTCACTTGCGGCAGCAAGAGCGCTCTCGCTTGCTGGGCCTTCTCCTGGCCCGCGGCGAGCGCATGGCCCGCGGCGGAGAAGGCCGCATCGTGCGCCCGCGCTGCGCGCCAGGATTCCAGCAGGTCCGCAGCGTGGACCTGGGCGCACAGGGCGACGAGCAGGGTGGAGTAGAGCAGGGGTTTGAACATGGAGTTGGAGTCAGGGTGAGCTGGCGGGCCGGTGTCGCGCCGCAGCAGATGGGCAACTAATAGACGTCGCGCCGGTAGCGCCCGCACGCCGCCAAGGCATTCAATTCATGGCGTCCAAGAATGCCGGCCAAGGCGGAATCGACACCTGCAGCCATGCCGCTCAAACTGCCGCAGAGGTAGAAGGCGGCACCCTGTTCCACCCATTGGCGCACGCCTTCGGCCTGGGCCACAAGGCAGTCCTGCACATAGCGGCGTTCGGGTTGGTCGCGCGAGAAGGCCAGGTCGAGTCGGCTCAGCACTTGGCTCGCCTGCCAATGCTCGATTTCGGCGCGGTAGTGGTAATCATGCGCGGCGTTGCGCTCACCAAAGATGAGCCAGTTGCGCCCTTGAGCGCGGCCTTCCCGGGCCTTCAGGTGCGCGCGCAAGCCGGCAATGCCGCTGCCGTTGCCGATCAGGATCAGCGGGCGCGCCGCATTCTCTTCGAGGCGGAAGCCGCGGTGCGCCCGCAGCCGCAGCGCGATGGTGTCGCCCAGAGCCGAGCGCACACCGAGCCAGCCCGAGGCCAGGCCGTGGGTGCCGTCGTCTTTCACGTGCAATCGCACCAGCAAATGCAGGCGTGCGTCGCTCGGGATCGAGGCGATGGAGTATTCGCGCGGGCAGGCCGGTTCGTCGGGCGGGCACAGCTGCACCAGATCGCCCGCTTCCCAGTCCGGCAAGGGCGCGCCCAGCGGTTCGAGCTCAAGGTGGTAGGCCGGTGCGCCCACGCTGCCGGGATTGAGCCGGTGGCGCGCCACCAGGCGCCAGTCGGTCAAGGCCGGCGCGCTCCAGTCGGGCGCGTCGCGGGTTCCGGCCAGGTGGCTCAGGTGTTGCTGCCATAGCGTGATGGCAGCGGGCGCGCTGCGGTCCACTTCGATGCGCTCGAACAGCGTGCGCGCGCCCTGCGCGCTGAGCCATTGATCGAGGTCGCGTCCAAAGCCGCAGTAGTTCTGGTACTGGCTGTCGCCCAGGGCCAGTAGCGCGTAATGCAGGTGCGGCAGCGCCAGCGCGCTGGTCATGCAGCGACTGCAAAAGGCGGCGGCGTTGTCCGGGGCATCCCCTTCGCCATAGGTGCTCACTAGGAACAGCATGCGTTCGCAGCGCAGCAGCTCTTCGCGGCCCAAGGCCGACAGGCAACGGAGTTGCACCCTGATCCCGGCCAGGCGCAGCAAGGCCACGGTCTGCTGCGCCAATTCCTCGGCATTTCCGGTCTGGCTGGCGTAGGCCACGATCCATGTCGCAGCGCTTGCGGATTCGTCGCTCGCTGCGGCGCTCGCGCTGCGCGCGTGGCGCCACCAAGCTGCCTGGCAGAGCGCCGCATAGGCCAGGCACAGGGCGGCCAGCAGCAACCAGTGCAAGGGCTGCGTGCTGAGGCTCATGCGTCGAGCATGCGGCGCATGGCGCTGCTCAGATGCTCGCTCAGACCGGCTGCCTCGCGTTGCAGGAAACGCGCCGCCAAACCTTGGCGCTCGGCCAGGGCGAAACCGGCTTGCAGACCCAGCACGGTGAGCGCCGTGGACCAGGCATCGGCGGCCATGCAAGAGGCATGAAGCACCGTCACGCAAGCCAGCCCATGGAGGATCGGGCGGCCCGTGCGCGGGTCCAGCGTATGCGAATAGCGCAGACCGTCGCGCTCGAAATAGCGCCGGTAGTCGCCCGAGGTCGCCACCGACAGGCCGTGCAAGGCCAGCACCAGGTCGTCGCTCGGCAGCGCGCCCGTGGCGTCGGCGCGGTCATCGCTCACCTGCTCCAGCGCCACCCACCAGGGTTGGCCGTCGGGCTTGGTGCCCGCGCCACGCAGCTCGCCGCCGACTTCCACCAAGTAGTGTTGTATGTCCTGCTGCTGCAGGTACTGGGCCAGGACATCGACGCCGTAGCCTTTGGCCACGGACGACAGGTCGAGCAACACGCCGCCCGGTTGCCGCGCGCGTTTTCCAACCGGGTCGAGTTCGATCGACGGCGCGGGCCGCTGCACCATGGCCGCACCGGACTCGAAGGCGGCGGCTGCGCAAAAAAGCGGATCGGCAAAGCCCGCGTGCGGCCCGAAGCCCCACAGGTTCACCAGGGCGCCGGCACCAGGGTCGTAGGCGCCAGCGCTTTGCTGGCGCACGCTCAGGGCGAAGGACAGCACCTCGTAGAAGGCGGCGGGCAGGGGCTGCCAGCTGCCTGCCGGGGCGCGGTTGAAGCGGCTCAGGTCGGAGTCGCTCTCCCAGTGACTCATCTGCGCCACGACCGCATCGAGCGCGCCTTGCAAGCCCGCGCTCAGCGCAGCGCCATCGCCCGCGCCGACCAGGCGCACCGACCAGCTCGTGCCCATGCTGCGCCCGGAAAAATCGCGCACGTCAGCTTGCTCAGGGGCGGCCAGCGGGCTCATCTGAAGGGGCAATAGAACCCGGCGCACGGTCGATCCGAGGCAAGTTATTGCGGCAGCACTTCCAGCGTCGCGCCATAGCTCAGACGGCGCGCCGGCGGCTGCATGGGCTGGTCTTGCGCGTCTGGCGTCGTCTCAGGCCAGTTGCTGCTCAACAGGTACATGCCGGCGGGGGGGACGGTGAAGCTGATCTCGCCGTTGGCATCCGTGGTCTGGCGAATTTCACCCAGGACGCCGCGGTAACGCACGCCGCCCGGTACCAGGCTGAAGGGCTGGTTGGCGAGCGGTTTTCCGTCCAGCAGGAAACGCCAAGTGGCCTTCTCGCCCGCGCGCAAATCGTTGGGGTGGGTCAGGGGCACGAACTCCAGTCCCGCGCCCGTGGGCTTGAAGACGACCTCATTGGGCTTGCCGGTGCTGACGAAGGTTTCCAGACGCGAGTGCATGCGCGTGAGCTTGACGTCCTGCGCACCGGGAGGAAGCTGCAGGGCCCAATCCTGCTCGCTGCCACGCCAGCGCTTGGTCTCGCCGTTGAGCTTGTAGTAGGCCGTCACGCTGGTGGTGACCAGGCTGGCCTTGTAGGTGCCTGCTTGCGCCAGCTTGATATCAAAGCTGCTGCGCAGATGGCCGGTGAACATATTCAGCGGCAGCACGCGAGCGCCGTCGGGGCCCGTGACCAGCAGCGCAGCCAACTTCAAGGGCATGTTGTCGATATCAAAGGCGTTGTCCGAGCTGGCGGCGTCCACCGTGACCCAGGGGTCCTTGGAGTCAACCACGGTGCTCGAAGCCAGCAGCCAGGGACGCTGCGCCTGCACGCCCGAGACCAGGCCCGTCAGCGCCAGCGCCAGCAGCGCGCGTTGGAATGGTTTGGTCATCACTGCGGCCCTTCTCAAGACTTGAACTGGACGCTGACGCTGCCCAATTCTTCCTGACCCTTGACGGCAGCGGGCTGGCTTGATGGCAGCGGCCAGTGAAACGGGATGCGCACCAATTCGCGTCCGCCGGCTTCGCGCGCCGCTTCGACCACGACCTGATAGTCCCCTGGCGGCAGCGCCTCCAGCGTCGCCTTGGCGCGCCCCAGACTGAGGGTGTGCTCACCGGGTCCGCGGGTCGCGCCGCTGACGCCATCCAGGGGCAGATCCAGCGCTTCGCCGCCCTTGCGC
Source organism: uncultured beta proteobacterium (assembly GCA_903844215.1). Taxonomy (GTDB): domain Bacteria; phylum Pseudomonadota; class Gammaproteobacteria; order Burkholderiales; family Burkholderiaceae_C; genus CAIKVZ01. Next base: position 24,450 of record CAIMSP010000064.1, read on the forward strand.
CACCACTGACGCAGGTCCTTCAAGTACTTGGTGCCGCCGTTGTCCTTCTTCCGGACGTCGTACAGCACCGCCAGTTGGGTCACCACCTTCTGGTCCGAACGCTCCAGCCAGACGGCCATATAGGGCCGGTGATAGGCCGCCACATTGAGTTGCGGGATTTCGAATTTCAGCGTCAGATCCGCCGCCAGCGCGCACGCGCTCATCAGGGGAAGGCTCAGGGCAAGGGAGTGTCGCAATTTCATGGCGTACTTTGGCAAAGCTCAGTGGATGAATAGCAGCGCGAGTGCGCAGGGAATCAGCATGCCCAGGGCCACCATCGGCCAGGTCAGGGGCCGGTTGACGGCATGGAACTTCAGGATCAGCAAGCCGGTGAGGCAAAACATCAGACAGCCGGCGGCCAAGATATCGATGAACCAGCTCCAGGCGACGCCGGTATGGCGCCCCTTGTGCAGGTCGTTGAGCCAGGAAATCCAGCCGCGGTCGGTGCGTTCGTATTCGGCGCTGCCGCTGTCCAGGGCGATCCGGACCCAGGCGTCACCGCCCGCCCTGGGCAGGGGAAGATAGACCTCGTCCAGCGACCATTCGGCGATCCGCCCCTCGGACTGGAGTGACCATTGCTGCTGCAGCCAGTCTTGCGTGGCGGCCGGCAGCGGCGCTTTGGCGCCGTCATGGCCGACGGCAAACCGGCGCAACTGCGCTTGCAGGGCCGACGGCAAGCCGGCCTGGGCGCGCGTCACGGCCGGCTTGGCCTCGATCTGGGCTGAATGGTTCAAGGTGATGCCGGTGATGCTGAAGAGCAGCATGCCCAGCAGGCACACGGACGAACTGATCCAGTGCCACTGATGCAGGTTCTTCAGCCAGACCGCGCGGCGTGCCTTGCTATTGCTGGTTGCGCCGGAGGGCATTAAGAGCTTCTTTTCATCAATGGGTCAGAGCGCAGGGCAACGCAGGGCGCCAGGTTCTGTTCAGAGGGCTGGTGAGTTGCTCGGTCGGAAACAACGCACGACAGCGGCCATCGCCGCGGGCGCAAAAGCCCGCAGCCCATCAGGCGCGCCAGCGTCATGTGCATGACCAGGCTCGCAGCTTAGGGTCGGTGTGTGACAGCTTGATGACCGTGGCCGCCCAGGCCCTGGGGCGCCGACAGCCGCTGCGGGCAAACAAGAAAAACGCCGGACCCGCGTGTCCAAGGGCCACGCTGACCGGGGCCAGCGTGCCGGCCTGGGATTGGCCGGGCGCGGGCTCAGTTGAGCCAGCGGCTCGCGATGCGCTGGTAGTCGCCGTTGGCCTTGATCAAGTGCAGCCACTGGTCCACATAGGCCTTGGTCATGACGTCACCGCGCGGCAGCAAATAGCCCATTTCGCCGTATTGCAGCGGTTTGTCCGGATTCACTGCGCACAGGCCAGGCAGCAGTTTTTGCTGGACCAGGGCTTCCGCCGACTCGGTCACAAACACGTCCGCCCTGCCGCTCAGCACCTCGTTGAAGATGCCCAGGTTGTCGCCGTGGATGCTGATCTGGGCGGTCTTGAAATTGGCCCGAGCGAAGCGCTCGTTGCTGCCGCCCGGGTTGGCGATCACTTTCACCCCGGGCAGGTCGATCGCGGCCACGCTTTGAAAGCGCGCCACATCGGCACAGCGCACCAGCGGCGTCTTGCCATTGACCATGTAGGCGCTGCTGAACCAGGCCTTCTTCTGGCGCTCCAGCGTGACTGAAATCCCGCCCGCCGCCATATCGCACTTGCCGGCCGTGAAGTCATCCATCAGCTTGGCCCAACTGGTTTTGACAAATTCAACTTTCACGCCCAGCGACGCGGCTAGGGAGTCCATCAAGTCCACGTCCAGACCTTCAAAGCGAGCATCCGCCAGCGCAAAACTGAACGGCTTGTAATCACCCGGCGAGCAGACCTTGAGCACGCCACTCTTGATCACATCATCCACACCGGCTGCGCGGGCCGGAAGGCAAAGGGCGGCGAGCGAAAAGAGCAGCGAAGCAAGAAGAGCACGGTGGCGATGAGCTGACATATTGGAGTCCTTGGAAAGTGGGAATAGACGTGAATGGTGGGTTCAATCCACCGCATTGAGTATCGCCCCGGGTGGTCGCAACCTACAGCACCTTGCTCAGGAATCGGCGGGTGCGCTCCAGTTGGGGCTGATCAAAGAGGGCGGCGGGCGTTCCTTCTTCCACCACCAGGCCTTCGTCCAAGAATAGCACCCGATCGGCCACCTGGCGCGCAAAGCCCATCTCGTGCGTGACCACCACCATGGTCATGCCTTCCTCGGCCAGGGCTTGCATGACGGCAAGCACTTCGCCCACCATCTCGGGATCGAGCGAGGACGTGGGTTCGTCGAACAGCATGATGCGCGGCTGCATGGCCAAGGCGCGTGCGATCGCCACCCGTTGCTGCTGCCCGCCCGAGAGCTGGTTTGGATAGGCATCGAGCTTGTCGAGCAGACCGACCTTGAGCAGCAGTTCGTGGGCGCGGCTGCGCGCTTGGGCCGAGCTCAGACCGCGCACATGGGTGGGCGCGAGCGTGATATTTTCCAGCACCGTCTTGTGTGGAAACAGATTGAAGCGCTGAAACACCATGCCGATTTCCGAGCGCAGCGCATCCACGTCCGTCTTGGCGTCGTGCACCGACACACCGCGCACCAGCACGCGCCCGCCCGACGCGTCTTCGAGCCCGTTCAGACAGCGCAGAAAAGTGCTCTTGCCCGAGCCGGAGGGACCGATCACGCACACCACCTCGCTGGCCTTGATGCTGCAGTCAATGCCGCGCAGCACGGCCAGCGGGCCAAACTGCTTGGTCAGACCTTCAACGCGAATCACCTCGTCCATACCGAGCCTCCAGTCTTTTCACCCCGTAGGCCAGGCCCAGCGTGAGCACCCAGTACATGAGCGAAATTGTGAGGTAGGGCTCCCAATAGCGTGAATAGGCACCCGCGACGGTGCGTGCGGCATAGGCCAGCTCGGCCAGACCAATGGCTGAAATCAGCGACGAATCCTTCAGCAGCGAGATCGCGTTGTTGCCCAACGGCGGCAGCATGCGGCGAAAAGCCTGCGGCAAGATGATGTGGTACATGGTGCGCGGAAACGACAGCCCGAGCGAGCGCGAGGCCTCGACCTGGCCACGGTCGATCGACTGGATGCCGGCGCGAAAGATCTCCGAGATATAGGCGCCCGCATTCAGCGTCAGGGCCATCACCCCGGACATGAAAGCGCCGTAGTTCTGCTTCAGGTGGCGCGCGCTCTCGCCCGAGATCAGCAGGCCGTCCGTGGGGTTGATGAACAGCGGAAGCACGGCAAAGTGGATCAGCAAGATCTGCACGAACAGCGGCGTGCCGCGAAAGAAGCTGACGTAAACGCTGGCCGGCCAGCGCAGGGCAAAGCGGCACAGCTGCCGGGCCGGCGCATGGCGTGCCTCGGCCAGGCGCGCCATGCCGATGGCCAGGCCCAGCACCGTTCCCTGCACGATGCAGATCAGGGTGAGCAAAATGGTCATTTGCAAACCACGCCAGAACAGCGCGGCGTATTCCGCAATGATGTCGGCGCGGAACCAGCCGAACCAGAGCAGTTGCTCCATCAGAAAGGCGAGGGCGCTGGATTACTGGGCCGGCAGCACCGGCGCCTCCGCCAGGAACCATTTCTTGTAAATCTGGGCGTAGCTGCCGTCGGCCTTGATCGCCGCCAGGCCGGCATTGAGCTTGTCGAGCAGCGCCTTGTTGCCCTGCTTGACGACGATGCCGAAGTACTCTTTGGGAAAGCTCGGGTCGTTCACGGTCTTGAGCTGCTTGTGTTCCTGGGCGCGAAAGGCGATCACGCCGTTGTCGCCAATGGCCGCGTCCACGCCGCCGTTGGCCAGTTCGGAAATCACCACCGGCGTGCTCTCGAAGCGCCGAATATCCGGGTTGGTCTTGCCGAATTCGCGCGACGCCGTGTCGTCGCCAGTGCTGCCTGTGACGACGGCGATCTTCTTGCCGGCCAAGTCCTTCAGGCCTTTGGCGCTGCTGTCCTTGTGCACGGCAATCAGCTGACGCGCTTCGAAGTAGGGCATGGTGAAGTCATACGATTGCTTGCGCTTGTCGTTGATGGTGACACCGGAAATAACGAGGTCCACGTCGCCGTTGTTCAAGGCCGCGAAGATACCGGTCCAGGGCGTGTTGATCACCTTGATCTGCAGGCCCGCCTTGTTGGCCACGGCCTTGATGATGTCCACGTCGTAGCCGACGATTTCCTTGTTCGGGTTTTCGTAGGCAAAGGGACGATAGGTGGCGCTGGAACCCACAACCAATTCGCGGTTCTGGGCCAGCGCGCTGGCCAGTGTGAGCGTGAGAACGCCTGCGGCGGCCAGGATCTTGTGCAAGAGTTTCATTTGTTTGGGGTCCACTGGGGTTGATGGAAAGACGTTCGAGGGTCCGAACCGCAGTTGCAAACCCAAGCCAAGAATATTACACGAAGCCTGCGCGCCGCTCGGCTGCCAGACCTTGGCCGCGCCGGGGCGGCGGCTCAGCCCGTCTTGTGCTGCAGCCGCTCCAAGCGCTTGCCGGCAGCGGCGATGCTGCGGCTGACGAGGAAGAAGATCAGGCCCACGAACACATAGGCTTCCAAGGCCTGTTTTTGCCATAGCGCGTCGGCGAAGGACATCTTGGCCGTGGACAGCAGATCGTGCAGACCCACCAGCACGATCAAGGACGTGTCCTTGAAGCCGCCGATGGCGGTGTTCGTCAGCGCCGGCGTGGCGGCCTTCGTCACCTGCGGCAGGATCACCCCGCGCAGCGATTGCCAGTGACTCAGGCCGATGCCCTTGCACGCGTCCCATTGCCCGGCCGGGATGGATTGAAAGCCGCTGCGCAGGTCCTCGGCCACGTAGGCACCGTGAAAGGCGATCAGCACCAGCAGTGCGGCATGCACCGGCGACAGGTTCCAGCCGGAAAACACCAGGGGCAACACGAACACGCCAAAGAACAACACCGCGACCATGGGAATGCCGCGCAGGGTTTCGATCGCGCCGATGGCCAGGTAGCACAGCCAGCGCCGCTGCGAGCGCCGCGCCAGGGCCAGCAGCAGACCCACGGGCAAGGCGCAGGCCAGGCTGGCAGCGCCCAGAAACAGCAGCACGGGCAAACCGTTCCACTGCGCGCTTGGCACCACCGATAGACCGATGACGCCGCCCCCCATGAGGCTGCCGAACAGGGCGATGGCCACGATCCAGCCGAGCGCCTGCCAGCGCCCAGGCCAGGCCTGAAACAGCGTCACCAGGCTCATGCCCAGCAGCACGGCGCTGACCAGGGCCGGGCGCCAGCGCTCCGCAAATGCAAAGGTGCCGAACAGGATCAGCGGCGCCTTCTCCAGCACGAAGGGCCAGCAGGCGCCGCTGGCCAGGCTGCAACGGCCCGGATCAGCCCAGGGCGACACGGCCGACACCACGGCCCAGTCGATGGCCAGCCAAGTCAGCAGCGCGGCCAGCAGCAGCACGCCCAGGTTGATCGCGACCACTGGCCACGAAGCGCCCAGGTGCTGCGTCCTGAGGTGCCGCCAGCTGCGGCGCGCCTTGAGCGGCGCGGGCGCGGGCCGGATCATCCCAGCCCCCTTCGTGCGCGCTGATTCAGCGCATTCAGGGCGCTGGCCAGCAGCACGCCGATGCCCAGGTAAACCAGCATGATGAGCAGCATCACCTCCACCGGCTTGAAGGCCTGGTTGATGGTGGTGCTGGCCACCGCCATCAGGTCGGTGAAGCCCACGGCCAGTCCGATCGAGGTGTTCTTCAGCAGGTTGATGAATTGGCTGATGAGCGAGGGAATGATTTGCTGGATCACCTGGGGCAAGACCACCAATCGCAGCCGCTGCGGCATGGACAGGCCGAGCGCGGTGGCCGCTTCCCACTGGCCCTTGGGGATGGCCTGCAGGCCGCCGCGCACGATCTCGGCGATCTGGGCGCCGTGGTAGATCGTGAGCGTGAGCCACAAGGCCACGAACTGCGTCTGCAACTCCCAGCCACCCTGAAAGCTGAAGCGCTCGAGTTGCGGCACGGAGAATTCGCCGCTGCTGAAATCGAAGCCGGGAACGGCCAGTCCCCGGTTGGACAGGTACACGCCGGGCAAGGGATGCAGGGCCTCGGCCACCACCGGCAGGGTGTTCACCAGCACGATGTAGAGCGTCAACAGCAGCAGCAGCTTGGGCAGGTTGCGCATCAACTCGACAAACGCCTGCAGTGCGCCGCGGCTGATGCGATTGCCCACCACCAGGCCCACACCGGCCAGCAGGCCCAGCAGCAGGGCGCCCGCGCCCGCGCCGAGGGCCATGACCAGGGTGTTGATCAGTCCGACAGCGAAGGCGCGCGCATAGGAGTCGCTGGCCTGATAGGCGATGAGCGCGTCGCCGATGTCAAAGCCCGCAGGCTGAAACAGGAAACTGAAATTAACGGAAAGCTCAGCCATCTTGGGGGCCGACGGCGGGCCGCGTGGGACCGGGCTGCAGGGCGTGCAGATAGCGTTCCTGCACGCTGGTTTCAATCGAGCCGGGGCGGGTCGCGCGCACCTGGTCGATGGCTTGCTGTGCCGGCATGCCGCGCTCCATCAGGATGCGCGCCGCCACCGTGCCGGTGCGCCCCAGGCCGGCGCGGCAGTGCAAGGCCACGCTCTGGCCACGGTCCAGCAAGGCATGAAGGTCCGGCGCCAAGCGGCTCCAGGCGCGCTCAAAGCGTTCTCCCGGCGCAGCAAAATCATCGATCGGACAGTGCGCCCAGCGCAGCTCGCTGCGGCCACAGTCGGCGTCGAGTTGCCCCAGGCCCAGCGCCGCCAGTTCGTGTTCGGGCAAGAGCGATACCAGCAGCGCGGCGCCAGCACTTCGATAGTCGCGCAGCGCCAGCGCCAGCGCGCCCTGGCTCGCCGGTTGTGCCGACAACAGCAAGCCGCCACCGGCAGGCAGCGGCAGCAGGTTGAACAGCTCGGATGCGGTTCCGCAGGGCATCAAGGTGGCGGCCCGGGGTCGCCGGCTGGCGCGCGGTTAGCGGATGGGGTTGGCGTAGAGCAGACCGCCATCGCGCACCAGGCGGTTCGGCGATGTGGCGCGGTTCATGCCCAAGGCCGAAGTCTTGCCCAGGTGGCGCTCGAACACCTCGCCGTAGTTGCCCACCGACTTGATGATGGTGTAGGCCCATTCCGGGCTGATGCCCAGCTTGCGCGCCATTTCTGCGCCGGCCTGGTCCTTGGCAAAGAGGCGTTGAACCTCAGGCGAGGCGCTGCCCAGGCTGGCCACGATCTTGTCCACATTGCCCGAGTTCACGCCGTATTCTTCGGCCAGCAGCATGGTTTGCAGCGACCAGAAAATGGTCGACTCGAGTTCCTTGTCGGGGCGGCTCACCAGGGTCAGTGGCTCGTTCGAGATCACGTCCGCAAGAATCGTGTAATCGCTGGGGTTCTTCGCCAGCAGGCGATCCGAGGCCAGGGCGCTGAAGTCCGAGGACAGCACGTCGCACTTGCCGCTGAAGAAGGCCTGAAGGCGCGCCGACTTGTCCGCGATGTTCTGCACCTTGTAGCGGATTTTCAGGCGACCGAAATAGTCGGCCAGGCTTTGCAGTGTGGTGGTGCCGTCTTCGGCGCAGACCGTGGCGCCCTTGAGTTCGCTCGCCTTGTTGATCTTGAGCTTCTTGGGAACCATGAACCCCTGGCCGTCATAGAAGGTGGTGGCGATGAAGGCCAGGCCCGGTTCGGTGTCGCGCGTTCCGGTGCGGGTGATGGAGCGCGAAGCCATGTGGGCGCCGCCGGCAATCAGCGTCTTCAGGCTGTCCGAGAAGCCCACGCCGCGGATTTCCACTTTGCTCGCATCGCCAAAAATGGCCGCGGCCGTCATGCGGCAAAACTCGACGTTGAAGCCCTGGAACACGCCCTTGCTGTCAGGCACCGAAAAGCCCGGTGAATTCGGATTCACGATACAGGTCAGCTTGCCCCCGCTCTTGATCTGGTTGAGGACCTCGCCGGCTTGCGTGGGCAGAATGAAACCGACAGACAGCGCAGCGGCCATCGCCAATGTTTTAAATTTCAATTGAAATCTCCTGGTGCGGTGAGGTGAAAAGATCGTCGTGACGGGTCGCTCATTCTATCGACCACGGCCATGCACGGGTCCATCATGGCAACATGGGATGCCTTGGGTCTTTGTCCACTTCGGTGTCGCCTTGCATCGGGCTGGACTCGATGCGGGCCACGGCCAGGCACGCCAGCGCGGCCAGCAGTGCCAGCGCCAGCACGGTGTAGGCCAAGGGACGCCCATGCCAGAGTGTTGCCAGCCAGTGATCCAGGCGCGCCAAATAGACCGACAATTTTCCGCCCACGCGCTCCAGATCGAACTCATAGCGGCTCTGGTTCAGGATCGGCTGATCGCCATCGGTGTCGTTGCCCGTGACGGCATAGATCAGCGCCGAAGCGATGACTCCGAATAGCAGGATCGCTGCGGCCACAAAATGCAGCCGCTGCACCAGCGATCGCCTTGGTGTGGCTGGCGTGTTCAGTTTTTGTAGGCGTCCACCGGGACTTCAATCGTGACTTCGTCGCTCACCGCCGGAATGTATTTGCTCAGTCCAAACTCCGAGCGCTTCAAGCTGCCGGTGATGTTGCCAGAGCACATGGGCCGCTTGTCGATCGGGCTCACGCCGCACTGGAAATTATTCACTGTGACCTTCATCGGCTTGGTGACCCCGAGCATGGTGAATTGGCCTTCCGCTGCCACCACCTTCTCACCGGCAAAGATGAGCTTGTCCGATTTGAACACCATGGTCGGGTATTTCTTGACGTTGAACAGCGCCTCGTCCGCCAGATGCGCCGTCCAGGCCGCAGATCCCATGTCGATGGACTGGGTGTTGATGGTGAAATCGACGCTGCCCTTGTGTGCGGCCAGATCGAGTGTGACCTTGCCGTTGGTCTTGTTGAACGCGCCGCGCTGCGTGGAAAAACCGAGCCGCGTGATGTCGAAATGGGCCCGCGAAAAGCCCGGGTCAATGGTGTAGCTGTCGGCGGCCATGGCCGCAGCGCCAACACTGCAAAGGATCAGGGAAATGGCAAGATGTTTTTTCATGAAAGCTCCTTAAGCGAAAGCCGGTTCGCGCCGAAGGCCGGCGCCCAGGCCTTCATCCAACTCATTGTTCCTTGGGCAATGCCTGCAAGTACCCTGCGACGGCCTGCATCTCGTCATCACTCAGCAAGTGAGTGATCTGCTTCATGGGAGTTCCCGGGCGCCCTTCGGTTTCCTGGAATACGTGCAGTTGCTTTACCAAATAGTCCTGATGCTGGTTGGCCAAGCGGGGGAACGGGCCCAGGCCCTGCGCGAGCGGTCCGTGGCAGGCCAGGCAGGGGGCGGCTTCCTTGGCCGGAACCCCGTTCTCGAAAATCAGTTTGCCCGCCGCCATGGTCGCTGCGTCCACCGGCGCATTGGCCGTGGGCTGCTGTTGTGCAAAGTAATCGGCCAGTCCGGCGATCTGGGCGTCGCTCAGGTGCTGGCTGATGCCCCACATGTATTCGAAGCCCGGTGGGTCGGAGCGCTGGTGGCTGCGGAAATTCTCCAACTGCGCCACCAGGTAGGCCGGGATCTGACCGGCCAGGCGCGGGAAGTTGGGCGAGACCGAGTTGCCATCGACGCCGTGGCAGTTGGAGCACACCTGCACGGCCGTGACGGCAGGCGACACATTCGGATTGGCCAGGTCGCGCGAGCGCTCGACGTTGGCGCAGCCGCTGACCGCTGCCAGCACAGCCAGCGTGGGCAACCATGAAGTACGGGTCATCTTGAATCTCCGGGTGATCGGGTTGGGGTTGACGTTGGCGAGGGGCTGAGCGGTGGTTTGCATGACAGGGTTTCAGTAAGCAAACCAGACGTAGCCGTACAGCGTGTTGTTGTCGCTGGCATTGCGACCGAAGCCGTCGTAGTTGGCGGAGGCGCCGTTGAACTTGCTGTAGGCCGTGTACTGCAGCCCCACGCGCACGTTTTGCAACGGCGTCCAGAAGGCTTCGTAGGTCATGCCGCGCGTTCCGGGGTTGCCCGAGAGGTTGCCATTCACACGCGTAGAACTGGGGTCGATCGCGCCGCTGGCGTCGTAGCCTGAGCTTTGATTCAGCGTGTTCGTGTTGCCGGACTTGTTGAAGAACGCCAGACTGCCGCCGTATTTGGCCTGATAGACATAGCTCGCCTTGGCGCGCAAGACGTTGTCGGATTCGGAGGCACTGGGCGCGCCGACGGCGCTGCCGTCGGCGCGGAAAAACACCGTTTCCGCAGCGGCCATGGCGTTGGCGGAATGGGCCTGCTTTTCCCGCATGAAGGCCACTTGGACCGTGACCGTGTGCGGATCCAGCAGGTACTGGTATTGGGCATCGACGCCGAGGTTTCTGAAGCTGCCCAGGTTGTTGGAGTCCGAGATGTCGGAGCCCGCGTCGTAGGCATGGGCGATCATGCCGGTGCTGCCAACCATGAAGTTATGGGCTCCCAACTCACGCGTGTAGGCCAGGCGCCAATAGGGGTTGCCAAAGCCCTTGAGGTATTGCAGATCGGCCGTCGGCGTGCCCCAACTCAGGGGCCGCACGATGCCCTTGGCAGTTCCGTAGAAACCCAGTTCGCCGTAGTAGGTCTTGTTCCAATAGACGTAGGCGTTGACGCCGGCCAAGGCGGTGGCGGCGGCGTCAAAGCCGGGGAAGGGCGTGCTGGCGTCGGTGAATTGGTGACTGCTCAAGCTGTCTGCCACTGGCACGTACTGCATCCAGGCCGCAGCGGTGTTCCAGGGGTCGGTCACGGAGGGGTTGTTGTTCAGCGACAGGCCGTAGATCAGATCGCGCTTGGCATCGATAAAGCGATCGGCAAAACGCAGATCGACGTTGTCGGCGCCGCTGTGACCATGAAAGTTGCCATTCGCGTCCTGCATCGCGTAGTTGTCGTAGCTGATCTGCGAAAACAGGCCGAGGTTGTCGGTGATCTTGCCCGCGATGAACAGGCTGGCGCTGGAGAGCACGGGTTGGCCGTTCTTTTGAAAGTCGGCGCCCGGGTCGTCGCTCTTGCGGGTGTCGGCGACCTTGGCCGCGCCGATCACGCCCATCACGGCCAGCGGCAGCGCGCGCGCGCCCATGGTGTAACCGGTGAGCTTGAACAAGCGACCGTAGGGGGTGAGTTCGGGGAATTGCCCGCCCGCGTGGCAGGAGACGCAGTTTTGTCCCGTTTGGCGGGCGAACGCCGGCAGGGCCTGCGCATCCATAGGCGCCAGGGTGGCGAAAAGAGCGCTCAGTCCTGCGACCAAACCGCCGACTTTGGCGCTCTTTGCTGGAATCAACTTGGCTAACAGCGACATTGGAAAAACCCTTTCCGTGACTTGGACAATGAATGACAAGGCTCCACTTTGCATCATTTGTGTTAAGCGGCGTCGGGAAAACGCCCGAAAGGCCTCGGGTCTAGGGTTTAACCCAGGGCAATTGTTTCGGAATTGCGACAGTTGAGTTGTGCCCTCTGTGAAAGGGGTGAGCGCCCCTCGCAAGCTTGGCGTCAGTCAGGCCGACTGCCAACTTAAAACCTGGACAGTGCCAAGTTCTCGCTGCCGATCACCCGGGTTTTTGAGTCAGCCGCAGAGTTGACAATTCCGTTGCCAAGTCAATCCAGCGCTCCATCAGGAGCTTCATGCGCTCGTAGTTCTTGAGCTGCTTGCGCACTGCTG
>CAIMSP010000065.1 GCA_903844215.1 uncultured beta proteobacterium
CGAGGGCTCGAGTTCGGGAATTTTTGCGCGCTCGGTGCGCTTGAGCGGATCCAGATCGGCCCAGCGTGCACCGACGTTGCGGTAGGCGGCAATCAGCTGCTGCACCGCCGTGCGCTTGCGCCCCATTTCGGCGTCGGCACTGGCCAGAACCACCTTGGTTCCGCCCTGCTTGGCGCGTTCGGCAAAGGCGTTGATGACGGGCAGGTGCGGCACATCGCGCGCGTTGCTGCCGTCCACGGCGGCCACGTTCTGCAGCGCGTCGAAGTAGTCGCGCCAAGTTTCCGGAACGCTGCCGGGGTTGGCCAGATAGTTTTCGTACATCTCCTCGACATACGGGGCGTTGCCGCCGAAGAGAAAGGTGTTGGCCTGATAGGCCTGATACACGCTTGCGGCGCCCGCCGCTGACGTTGATTCGCTCATAGATGCTGACCTTCGTTTTCCTTGGGAAAACATTAGCTGGTTGGAAAAACCTTCCGCGACACGGCTTAACCGGTTAGCGGATGCGACTGTGGCAGGAAGGGCCTGAGTTCAGGGCGCGATTGTGCCTGTGAAACTGACGGGGCGCTGAATGCAGGGCTTGGGTCTCACGTTGCGCCAGCAGCACCCAAAGAAATGACGCTCCAAACAGGCCACGCCCGCGCGCTTGGCTCCATTGGCCGAAGTTCCCGAAGCTTCAACCGACCGGACCCAATTTCCTGAAGTTGGGTATCCGTGTAGCCAAGCCCGCCGCCCAAGGTCTTGCGCTGGCACACCTCGGCGTCGGAGAACCCGCTTCCACCTTCCGGACGAAAGCACGCCAAACCAAACTGGCCTGTGGGCTTCAGCGCGTTGGCCACAAGCTCAACGTAGTGCGCCCTTCGATGGGGCCTTGGCGAGGTAGATGGCATTCCTGCCGTTGCCGCAGCCCAGGTCGAGTGCCTTCCCGGGCGGAATCACTTCGCCATTGACCCATTTCCACAGGCTTTCATCCGGCGACTGGCCGAAGAACGGCACGGGCTTTGCGCGATTCGAGTAGAACGCGTCCCACCATTCGCCCTGCCGATCACCGAACACCGCATCAAGCGCTTCGAGCTCGCGCTGACTTCCAGGGTTCGAGTTCATGACGAATGGCACCGATGATGAGGGTGTTGCCGTCATCATTCGATCCAGGATCTGAAAATCAGGCCAACAGATCCTTGATCTGCTGCAGTGCCGCCGGGTCGTCCATGGTCGTCAAGTCGCCGGCGTCGCGGCCCTCGCACACCGCCTGGATGGCGCGGCGCAGCAGCTTGCCGCTGCGCGGGTCAGTGGTAGTCGTCTTCGCGTTGATGACGAATGGCGCCGATGATGACGGTGTTGCCGTCAACGATCTCGAATATCGCAACGTAGCCGGTACTGCCAAACGGAATGACAAGCTCCCGAAGGAAGGGGCTATTCCCGACCTTGCGGCAGGAAAACGGGGAGGATCGCAGGAAGGCGACAGCATCCTTGATTGCCTGCACCGCTCTACCGGGGATATCCAGGTCGCCTGATGTACTGTCCAGTTCACGCTGGAGTGCGAAGTCAAACAGCCGCTCCAAGTCTTCCTCCGCGGCTTGGCTGAATTCGACCTGGTACTTCATCGAACGCGTTTGGCCTGAACCTGCCTGGCTGCTGCCAACTTGGCTTCCAGCTTGGCGATCACAAGCTCAGCGGGAACGCCGCCGCCCGCGCGCTGAGTCTGTGCGATCGCTGCGATTCCACGCCGGATGAATTCGGTTTGATTTTTGCGCTTTTCCACAGTCAACCGGACCGCGCTTTCGACGAATTCGGACAGTGATTCACCTTGTTCAAGAACGCCTTCAATTTCGATTCTGAAACTGGGTGCAACGCGTATCGGAGGTATGGTGGCGGTCTTCATGGCGTAATTGTATTGCAATTGCGATACCAAGAGTCACTGCCGATTAGCCGCCCCGCCAAGGAACATCCAACATCCGACGAGGTGTTGGTGCCCGAGCAAAATTCACGTCGTGTAACTCTTGGCCGGGCACCCAATGTTTCAAGACAGCAAATCCCGGATCTGCTGCAGTGCCGCCGGGTCGTCCATGGTCGTCAAGTCGCCGGCGTCGCGGCCCTCGCACACGGCCTGGATGGCGCGGCGCAGCAGCTTGCCGCTGCGCGGGTCAGTGGTAGTCGTCTTCGCGTTGATGACGAATGGCGCCGATGATGACGGTGTTGCCGTCAACGATCTCGAATATCGCAA
>CAIMSP010000066.1 GCA_903844215.1 uncultured beta proteobacterium
AGCAGTGCGCAAGCAGCTCAAGAACTACGAGCGCATGAAGCTCCTGATGGAGCGCTGGATTGACTTGGCAACGGAATTGTCAACTCTGCGGCTGACTCAAAAACCCGGGTGATCGGCAGCGAGAACTTGGCACTGTCCAGAAGCGAACCATGTCTGGCGAAATGTCGTATCCGGACAGGTTGCCGTGTAAACGCGCACGCTGCCCTGGATTTAACAGTCGTCCGCTATATCGACTGGGGCTTTCTAGTGTGCTCTCGGCCATGGTATTTGCAGATTGTTCAGAGCCTCGTATGAGCTCCTCGGCTGGGCTGTTACTTTTCAAGATGTGTTTATAGGCTGAAATCAAGAAGCCAGCAGTTCCGCACGCTGGATCCAGGATGGACTCGTCCTTCTTCGGGTCCATCACCTCGACCATGAAGTCAATGATGTGGCGCGGCGTGCGGAACTGACCCGCATCGCCCTGACTGCCCAGCACGCTCAGCAGGTACTCAAACGCATCGCCCAGCCGCTCGGAATGGTCGTAGCTGAAGTAGTTGATTTCCTTCAAGAAGCTCTTGAGGGTTTCGGGGTCGCGGTAGGGCAGGTAGGCGTTTTTGAAGATGTCACGAAACAGCGGCGGCACGCCGGGGTTTTCGTTCATCTGCTGAATGGCCTCGGAATACAGCGCCAGCACTTCAAAGCCGCCCAAACCCGGCGCCATGAGCCGCGTCCAGCCAAAGCGGGCGTGGTCGCCCGCAAAGAAGCTGCGCTTGCCGCCGAGCTCTTCGGCCTCGGCGTCCATGTCGTCCATGAACTTGTAGATCAGCGCGATGGTGATCTGCTCCACCTGCGACTTCGGGTCGGGCACTTTGCCCACGAGGATGTCGCGACAGGAATCGATGCGGCGTTTGGTTTCAGCGTCAAGCATGTGAGTAAGTTATTTGCGTACTTCTTTTGGCTACGTTCAAAGCCAAATTGGCTACATGAATTGGTTCAGCGGCACGTAGTCTTTCACGTACTCGGGGATGCGGCTGCGCCATGCGGGGGGCACGGCCTTGAAGTCGCTCATGCCGAAGGCGGGATAGACGTTGAGGTCGGTCAGGCGTTTTGTCTCGATGATCTCGCGCAGATGGTGGTCGGTGGCGTAGGCTTTGAAGTAGTACTTCATTGCCACGATGGCGGTGGCGGCGGAGTCGGCGCTGAAACCGGTGGCGTGTTGCTGGTCCAGCAAGAACTTGTCGAACTCTTCTTCCAGCAACTCGTCCTTGCTCTTGAAACCGGGGATCAGACCAAAGGCCTTTTCCAGAATTTCGCGCAGGCCCAGCCGGCGGTCCACGCCGGCGGCACGGCGCAGCTTGTCGAGGCTGAAATATTCGCTGGGTTTGTCAAATAGTTCGGTCGTGATGTAGTCGATGGCCTGATCCCACTGGGCGTCGCCCACCTGCTGCGCAATCACCGGGTCGGCTTTGACCTTGTCTTCAAATTTTTCGAAGAACATGCGGTCCACCTTCATGCCCTGAAAGCCGACTTGAGTCTCCGCGTGGGTGACGATGGCGTCGGGATCGGTGTGATTGAAGGCGCCATTGCCGGGGCCATCGGGACCTGGCCCGGGCCCGATTGTGGCGGCTTCACCGCCTTCGGCACTTGGCACCGCACCCGGGCGCGGAAGCTTGAGCACTTCGTCGTAGTTGAACTTTTCTTCGAAGTATTCGCAGGTGGCAAAAAAGTCGAACAGTTTGTACGCGGTCTTGTGCGGCGCCGAGACTTGGGGCTTGAGGGCGTCGTCCTGCAACTGTTCGCGAAAGTCGTGTTTGCGCGTGCCCCGGCCTTTGATCTGCACAAAGTCCGACGGCGAAAACACCGGGCGCATCAAGGCCAGGTTCAACAAATCAGGACAGTCGTAACCAGTAGTCATCATGCCTACCGTCACGCACACGCGGGCCTTGCTGGTTTTGTAGGCGGGTAAGGCGTTGGCCGAACCGAGCAAGTTGTTGTTGGTGAAGTTGATGGTGAACTGCTGCGCATCGGGGATGAGCGAGGTGACCTGCACCGCAAAGTCGGACTGATAAAGACCGGGATACTGCTGGTGCGCCAGGTCGTTCAAAATTTGCGTGAGCTTGGCGGCGTGGTTTTGACTGACGGCGAACACGATGGTTTTGCCAAACTCGCCACTGATGGGGTCGCGCAGGCCGTGCATCATCAAGGTTTCGCAAAACAATCGGTTCGTCGGCTCCGAGAAGAATTTCTTCTCGAAGCTGCGCTGCTTGAATCGTTGTTCGCCGGTCTGCTGAACTTCCTTGTCGGCGGCGGGTGTGTCGCTGATCAACACGGCGGCGTAGCCCTGGTCTGACAGCAACTGGGTTGTGACTTCGGTGCGCGAGTCCACGACCAGTGGGTTGATCAAGAAGCCATCTTTCACGCCGTCGAGCAAGGAGTAACGGTAAGTGGGTTCTCCGGTCTCGCAGCCGAACGTGCGATACGTGTCCAGCAGCAGGCGGCGTTCGTGCTCGCGCGGGTCGCGGCTGGATGGCTTGGCAGCGTCAAATTTCTTGAGGTAGTCCTTGGGCGTGGCGGTGAGGCCGAGCTTGTAGCCGACAAAATACTCGAACACGGCACGGGCATTGCCGCCGATGGAGCGATGCGCTTCGTCGGAGATGACCAGATCAAAGTCCGTGGGCGAAAACAGGGTCTGGTATTTGTTGTTGTGCAGGAGCGACTGCACGGTGGTGACCACAATATCGGCCTTGCGCCAGTCGTCGCGGTTCTCTTTGTAGATGCTCGATTTGTAGTCGTTCTTGAGCAGAAATGTGAAGGCCTTGTGCGCCTGGTCTTCCAGCTCCAGTCGGTCCACCAGAAACAGGACGCGGCTCGCGTTGCCGGTGCGCAGGAACAACTTGATGACAGCAGCAGCCGTCAAGGTTTTTCCCGTGCCCGTGGCCATCTCGAACAGGAAGCGGGTCTTCCCTTCTTTCACAGCGAGCTGAATGGCATGCGCGGCACGTTGCTGGTAGGCGCGCATGAATCGCAGTCGGCTCTGCTGGATGAACTCGGGGCGCTCTTCGGCATTCTGCCAGCCGACCTGCTGGTCATACGTGGGCAATTGCGTGCGGGCGATGTAGTCGAGTGGCACGTCTTGCGCCACCAGACGCGCCGGATCGGGTTGAAAACGCGTGTAGCCCTTGATCGATTCCGGGGCGGGATAACGCGTGATGAGGTGCGGGTTGCCCTGGTGCAAATCCCACAGGTAGTGCAGATTGCCATTGGACAGGATGACGAAGCGGCAGCTTTGCGACTTGGCATATTTGCGCGCCTGCTCCTTGCCGATCAATGGGTTCTTGCCCTCGGCCTTGGCCTCCAGCACGACGAGCGGAAAGCCTTTCTCGTCCAGCAGCAGGAAGTCGATGAAGCCGTTGCTGACGGTTTCAAAGTCGTTGCCCATGGCATCGACCCGCGCCTGGGTGAGCTTAACGTTGGGCTCCAACGCGATGTTGGCTTTACCGGACTGATCATCGAAGAAGCGCCAGCCTGCCAATTCAAGCAACTTATTGATCTTTATGCGGGCTTGCGCTTCTTTGGACATTGCGGCCATTCTAGGGCCAGGGCTGACGGCCTTGGCGCGCGCACCACCCCACAGGATCAGATGTCTTCGGCCACCATCTTGATCGCGCCGCAGGGGCATTCGGCCACGCAGATGCCGCAGCCCTTGCAGTAGTCGTAATTGAAGTCGAAGCCCTTGCCGGGGCCGAGCTTGATCACGGCGTTGTCCGGGCACACGCCGTAGCAGTTGTCGCATTCGAAGCAGTTGCCGCAGGACAGGCAGCGCCGCGCTTCGAACAGCGCCGTGCCCTCGTCCAGACCGCCCTGCACTTCCTCGAATGTGGACTGGCGCCGAGCGATGTCGAGCATGGGGCGAACGGTCTTGGGGGCGTCGCTGTAGTACCAGGGGTTGAGCTTGTCGAAGCCCGCCACTTCGGCCTTGGGCGGCGCTAGGTAGAGCTCGCCGCGCAGCCAGGCGTCAATGTTGCGCGCGGCTTTCTTGCCGTGGCCGATGGCCACCGTGACGTTGCGCTCGGCGGGCACCATATCGCCACCGGCAAAGATGCCGGCGTGCCCGGTCATCATCTGCGGATTGACCTGGACCACGCCGTCTTCCACCGTGAGGCCGGGGACGCCCTCGATCAGCGACAGGTCCACGTCCTGGCCCAGCGCCAGCACCACGGAGTCGGCCTCCAGCGTTTCAAACTCACCCGTGGGCTGGGGGAAGCCTTTCTCGTCCAGCGCCATCTTCTCCACGGTGATCGACGACTCGCCGGCGTGTTTGATGGTGGAGAGCCACTTGATCAGCACGCCTTCCTGCAGCGCCTCTTCCACCTCGAAGTCGTGCGCCGGCATCTTCTCGCGGTTGCGCCGGTAAACGATGATGGACTCGGTCGCGCCCAGGCGCTTGGCGGTGCGCGCCACGTCGATCGCCGTGTTGCCCCCGCCATAGACCACCACCCGGCGCCCCAGCAGGGGCTTGTCTTCGCCTTCCATGGAGCGCAGCACCGCCACCGCGTCCAGCACCTTGGCCGAGTCGCCGGCCGGAATGTAGGCACGCTTGGCGATGTGCGCACCCACGGCCAGGAACACCGCGTCAAAGCCGCCCTGGCGCTTGGCCTCGAGCACATTGCAGACCTTGGTGTTGTAGTGGATGAGCACGCCCAGATCAACGATGCGCTGCACCTCGGCGTCGAGCACGTCGCGCGGCAAGCGGTATTGCGGGATGCCAAAGCGCATCATGCCGCCCGGTAGAGGCCCGGCCTCGAACACCGTCACGCTGTGGCCCAGGCAGGCCAATTGATAGGCCGCAGACAGGCCCGAAGGACCCGCGCCGACCACCAGTACCTTGTGGCCGCTGGCGGCCGCTGTGGGCGCGAATTTCCAGCCCTGAGCCATCGCCTGGTCGCCCAGGAATCGCTCCACCGAATTGATGCCCACGGGCGCATCGAGCTGGCCGCGGTTGCACGCGCCTTCGCAGGAGTGGTAGCAGACCCGGCCCATGACGGCCGGAAACGGGTTGTCCTGCACCAGCACCTGCCAGGCCTTTTGGTAGTCGCCCGACTCGGCGTGGAACAGCCAGGCCTGGATGTTTTCGCCCGCCGGGCACTGGTGGTTGCACGGCGGCAGGCGGTTCAGATAGACCGGCCGCTCGGTGCGCCAGGAGCCGGTGTGATTCGCCAGCGAACTGCCGACGTCTAGGGTGATGGCAAAGGGTTTTTGCATGCTCACTTCTCCTCGTCCAGCAGCGCGTAGCGGCGGATGTTGCGGTCGGCCATGGCCTGCAGCCGCGCGATGGTCTCCAGGTCGGGCGCCTTGCCAAACAAATGGGCAAAGCGCTTTTGCGGCTTCAGGTAATCCTCCACCGGAACCTGGCGGCGAATCTTGGAGCGGCCGGTGACCTCGCCGCGCTCGGCTTCAAACACCGGGAACATGCCGGACTCCACGGCGAGCCGTGCCAAGCGAATGGTGTCGTGCGAGGCCGCGCCCCAGCCCAGCGGGCAGGGCACAAAGATGTGGATGTAGCGCGCGCCGCGCAGCGACATGGCCTTGGTGACCTTGTATTCCAGATCGCGCAGATCGGCCACGGTGGCCGTGGCGACATAGGGGATTTCGTGCGCCATGGCGATCTGCGGCAGGTTCTTGCCCTGGCCAAACACGTTGCCCGGTTGCGGCCCCACGGGCATGGTCGTGGCCGTGCGCGCGCTCGGCGGCGTGGCCGAGGATCGCTGCACGCCGGTGTTCATGTAGGCCTCGTTGTCGTAGCAGATGTAGAGCACGTCGTCGTTGCGCTCGAACATGCCCGACAGGCAGCCAAAGCCGATGTCGGTGGTGCCGCCGTCGCCGCCTTGCGCCACCACACGCACCTCGCTGCGGCCTTTCACGCGCATGGCCGCGGCAATGCCGGTGGCCACGGCCGCCGTGTTGCCAAACAGCGAGTGAATCCAGGGCATCTGCCACGAGGTCTCGGGGTAAGGGGTGGAGAACACCTCCAGGCAGCCAGTGGCGTTGGCGGCGATCAACTGGCCGTTCGTGGCCTGCATCGCCGCGTCGATGGCGTAGCGCGCGCCCAGCGCCTCGCCGCAGCCCTGGCAGGCGCGATGCCCGGAGTTGAGCGAGTTGCTGCGCTGCTCGTTCGCCTGCACGCTGCGCTGCTCGGGTTCGAGCAGCCGGTTGCCGACGGTGAAGGTGCCGGTCTGGTAGAACTTGACGACGGTTTGTTCCATGATGATCAGCCTACTTTTGATGCCACGGTGCCGATGTCGCGCAAGATGCCCTCGGCAATCGGGCCGGAACGGCGCTGCTTTTTCTCGCGCTCGAGCACGCGGTTGACGATCTCCCAGTCCAGGTCCAGGAAGGTCAGCTGTTCGAGCTTGTCGGCCACCGCGTCCAGCAGCAGCTTGTGCACCGAGGCCTTGGTGATGGCGCGCCCGCCCAGTCCCGCGACCACGGCGTACACCGGCTGCGGTCGACTTTGCACGGCAGAGCGAACATCGCGCGAGACGATGCCGCCGATGCCCACGGCAAAGCATTTTTCGATTACCACGATGCGTTTGGCGTTGGCGGTCGCGTCGCGGATGGCGGCGATCGGGAACGGGCGGTAGGACGTGATGCCCAGCACGCCGACCTTCACCCCTTGGGTGCGCAAATCATCGACCGTGTCCTTGATGGTGCCCAGCACCGAACCCATGGCGATCACGATGGTGTCGGCGTCGTCGAGCCGATAGCACTTGATGAGTCCGCCCGAGTCGCGCCCGAACTGCTGCTTGAATTCGGCTGCGATCTCGGGGATGAGGTCCAGCGCCTGCATCTGCTTGGCATGCGCCAGGTAGCGCACTTCGGTGAAGGCCTCGGGCCCGACCATGGCGCCGATGGTGACGGGCTCGTTCGGGTCCAGCACCTGGCGCGGCTCGTAGGGCGGCAGGAAGCGGTCCACCTGCGCCTGCTCGGGAATGTCCACGCGCTCGTAGGCGTGGGTCAGGATGAAGCCGTCCATGCACACCATCACCGGCAGCGACAACTCCTCGGCGATGCGAAACGCCTGGATGTGCAGGTCCAGCGCCTCCTGGTTGGTCTCGGCAAAGATCTGCAGCCAACCGGCGTCGCGCATCGACATGCTGTCGGTGTGGTCGTTCCAGATGTTGATCGGCGCACCGATGGCGCGGTTCGCCACCGTCATCACGATCGGCAGCCCCAGACCGGAGGCGTTGTACACCGCCTCGGCCATGAACAGCAGACCCTGGCTGGCGGTGGCGGTGTAAGCGCGCGCGCCGGCGGCCGAGGCCCCGATGGCCACGCTCATGGCGGCGAATTCAGACTCGACGTTGATGAACTCGCAACGCTCAAGCGCGCCCGATTTCACCAGCTCGCCCAAGCCCTCGACGATGTGCGTCTGCGGAGAAATCGGATAAGCGCAAATGACTTCCGGGCGGCTCAGTGCCACGGCCTGCGCCACGGCGTGCGAACCTTCGCATTGTTTAAGCATGGCTGGCCTCCCTTCGTTTGACGCTGTCGTAGGCCTCGCGTGCGGCCTGTATATTGCCCAAGGCCACGCTGCCGCGAAACTTCTGCTGGATCGCCGCTTCCACCGCGTCCAGCGTGATGCGCCCGCTCATCGCGGCAAAGGCACCAAGCAGCGGCACATTCGGAACCGCCCGACCCACATGCTTGAGCGCCAGTTCGGTCGCGCCCACGGTGAGCAAGTGCTCGCCCTGAAAGTCCTTGACGAAGTCCCCCAGACCGAGCTCTTCAAAGCTGCGCGTGCTGTTGATCAGGATGTAGCCGTCGCGCTTGAGCCCGCTGAACACGTCCACCTGGTGCAGCAGCGTGGGGTCCTGGATGATGAGGGCGTCGGGCTGCATGATGGGCTCGCGCAAGCGAATTTCCTGCTCGTCCATGCGGCAAAACGCCACCACCGGAGCGCCGGTGCGCTCCGAGCCAAAGCTGGGAAAAGCCTGGGCATGACGGCCGCCCAGAAAGGCGGCAATCGACAGCATCTCGGCGCCGCTCACCACCCCTTGGCCGCCGCGTCCATGAATCCGTACCTGAAACATGTTTGTCTCCTCAAGGCGCGGTGATGCAGCTGGGCAGGGGTGCGAAGTGCATGAACCGACGAGCCGCATGGTGGCGCAGGCCAGACCGGCACGAATTGATGTGCGTCAACCTCGCTCTAAATTACGGTATGACATTCCTCAATATGAAATTCAACGGTTTCCGACCAGACGGCCGAAATCCGGAGCTGGCGCCGGCACTAAACTGAGCGCCACACAGACCTTTTTGGACCGCCGCGATGAGCAAAGCCTTCACCCGCGAAACCGATCACGACGACGAGGACGAGGCCCCCGGCCTGCCGCCCCTGCCCGCAGGAACGAAGAACTACATCACGCCTGCGGGCTATGCCCGGCTGCGCGATGAACTGCTCAAACTGATCGACGAAGAGCGCCCCAAGGTGGTGGAAATCGTGCACTGGGCGGCGAGCAACGGCGACCGCTCCGAGAACGGCGACTACATCTACGGCAAGAAGCGCCTGCGCGAGATCGACCGGCGCATCCGCTTCCTCACGCAGCGCCTGGAGATCGCCGAGGTCACCGACGCCAGCGTGCACGGCGGCAGCGATCAGGTGTTCTTCGGCGCCCGCGTGCGCTACGCGCAAGCCGATGGCGTGGAGCGCACGGTCACGATCCTGGGCGTGGACGAGGCCGACAGCCTGCTGCAGCAGGTGAGCTGGATTGCGCCGATCGCCCGCACCCTGCTCAAGTCGCGCGTGGGTGACGTGCTCAAGCTGGTGTCGCCCCAAGGGGTGCAGGAGATCGAGATCCTGGACGTCAGCTACCCCGAGCCAGGGCCAAAAAGCTAGCCGGAATAAGTCTGCGGTTTGGAGCGCACGGCTTTGAGCACGGCCGGTATGCGCTTTAATTTCTGCAGCGCCAGCTCCAGGTGCACGCGGTCGCGAACGGTGATGATGAAGCGCAGATCGGTGGCCTCCTGCGCCTCCTCCTCGCCCATGTCAACGTGGTTGATGTCCACTTCAGCCGCCGCCAGCGCCGCCGCCACGCGCGCCAGCACGCCCTTGCCGTTGGCCACCGTGACGACAATGCCGGTCTCGAAGGAGCGCTGCAATTCGTCGCTCCACTCGACGGCGGTGAAGCGCTCGCTGTCCTTGTGCTGCAGCCGCCTGACCACGGCGCAGTCGCTGCAATGCACCATCAGCCCCTCGCCGCGCCCCAGGTAGCCCACGATCGCCTCGCCCGGAATCGGACGACAGCAAGGCGCGTATTTGACCGAGGTGTTTTCGCTGCCGTCGAGCATCAAGGGCGGCTGCAGGCCCTGCTCCATGGCGCTGTAGCGTTCGCGCGTGAGCAGCAAGGCGTTGGGCTTGGCGCCGCCCTCGATCAGCAGCGTGGCCAGGCGCTTGGCGACGATGCTGGCAATGCGCCGTCCCAGGCCGATTTCCATCAGCAGTTCATTGCGCGTCTTGTTGCCGGTGAAGCGCAGCAACTTGTCCCACACCAGTTGGTGCGGCGCATCGGAGGCCGGCAGCTCTTCAATTCCTTCGGCCCGCAGCGCGTGCGTCAGCAAGGTTTCGCCCAGGCCGGCCGAGCCCGCATGGGCCTGGGTCTTGAGGTGCTGACGAATCTTGGAGCGGGCACGCCCGGAGCGTACGAACGAGAGCCAGGCCGGATTGGGTTCGGACACCGAGGCGGTGATGATCTCCACCACGTCGCCGTTTTTCAACTCGGTGCGCAGCGGCACCTGTTCGCCATTGACCTTGGCGGCCACCGTGCGGTCGCCGATCTTGCTGTGGATGGCGTAGGCAAAATCCACCACCGTGGCGCCGCGCGGCAGCGTCATGATCTGACTCTTGGGCGTGAAGACATAGACCGCGTCGGAGAACAGATCGACCTTGACATGGTCCCAGAACTCGGCCGCGTCACGCGTTTCCTGCTGTATGTCCAGCAGCGACTGCAACCACTGCGTGCCCAAACGGTCGGCGGTCGCGGCGTCGGCGTCGCCGCTCTTGTACAGCCAGTGCGCCGCCACGCCGGACTCGGCCACCACGTCCATGGCTTCGGTGCGCATCTGGAATTCCACGCTCACGCCAGCCGGCCCGACCACCGTGGTGTGCAAAGACTGGTAGCCGTTGAGCTTGGCAATCGCGATGTGGTCCTTGAACTTGCCCGGCACCGGCTTGTAGAGCTGGTGCAGGATGCCCATGGCGGTGTAGCAGTCCAGCGGCTGGGGCACGATCACGCGAAAACCGTAGATGTCGGTCACCTGGGCAAAGCTCAGGTGCTTTTGCTTCATCTTCTCGTAGATCGAAAACAGCGATTTCTCGCGCCCGGCCAGGCGCAGGTTCAGCCCTTCGGCGACAAACGCCGCCTCCACCTGGCGCTGCACCTTTTGCAGCAGATCGCGGGTACGGCTGCGCGCCTTGAGCAAGGCCTTGGACAGGATGGCGTAGCGCCAGGGATGCAGGTGCCGCAGCGACAGTTCCTGCAACTCGCGGTAGCTCTGGTTCAGGCCGAGGCGGTGCGCGATGGGCGCGTAGATATCAAGCGTTTCGCGTGCCGTGCGGGCCCACTTTTCCTGGGGAACGTCGCACAGCGTGCGCATATTGTGCGAGCGGTCGGCCAGCTTGATCAGGATCACGCGCACATCGCGCGCCATCGCCAGCAGCATCTTGCGAAACGACTCGGCTTGACTCTCTTCGCGCGTATTGAAGTGCAGCCGGTCCAGCTTGGTCAGTCCATCGACCAACTCGGCCACCGGCGCGCCGAAGCGCTCGATCAGCTCCGCCTTGGAAACGCCGCAGTCCTCGATCACATCGTGCAACAGCGCGGCCATGAGCGCTTGCGCATCCAAGCGCCACTGCGCGCATTGCGCCGCGACCGCGATCGGGTGCGTGATATAGGGTTCGCCGTTGCTGCGCAACTGGCCCAGGTGCGACTCGTCGGCGAAGCGGTAGGCCTGGCGCACCTGTTCGATGCCTGCGGCGTCCAGGTAATCCAGGCTGGCCGTGAGCGTGGCGAAGCTGGCGGCCGCCGCTTTTTGTTGCGCTCCCGCGCGCGCCGAACCAGCCGCCTTTGGGGCGGGCGCTGCAGTCGGATGGGTGGCCGCTTTCATCCCTTAAATGTAGCGCTTTCGCTGCGCCTCAGGCGCAGCCTGAAATTTCCTGCGAATGAGCGGGGGCGCAATAAAAAAGCACCGTTGCCGGTGCTTTTCAAATAACGGGGGTCAGAGCCCAAACTATTTACAGCGGCACCTTCTTCAGCATTTCCAGGCCCACTTTGCCGGCGGCGATTTCGCGCAGCGCCGTGACGCAGGGTTTGTTCTTGCTCTCGATCTTGGGCGCGTGTCCCTGGCTCAGCATGCGGGCGCGGTAGGTGGCAGCCAAAACCAATTGAAAGCGGTTGGGGATCAGTTCGAGACAGTCTTCAACGGTGATGCGGGCCATAAATTCTCCGAAAAATCAGGTGATGTTCAATGCTTGGAAGGTGTCGGCCCGGGCGCGGCGTTGTGCGGCAAACTTGAGGCGTTGGGCATGGACGATCGCTTTCAGATCAAAAAGCGCGCGGTCGAATACCTCGTTGATTATAACGAAGTCGAACTGGTGCACTTGCTTCGTCTCGATCGCCGCATTGCGCAGCCGGACCTCGATCACCTCGGGCGCATCCTCACCGCGCCGCTCCAGACGCGAGCGCAATTCCTCCCAGCTGGGGGGCAGGATGAAGATCAGGACGGCGTTGGCGAAGATCTTCTTGACCTGCAAGGCGCCCTGAAAATCGATTTCCAGAATCACATCGGCGCCTTGCGCAATGCGCTCCTCGATGGCCTTGCGCGACGTGCCGTAACGGTGACCGTGCACCAGCGCCCACTCCAAAAAGGCACTGCCCTGCACCATGGCGTCGAACTCAGCCTCGGAGGCGAAGAAATACTCACGCCCATGTTTTTCCTGGCCGCGCGGCGCACGCGTGGTGTGCGATACCGAGGGCTGAACGCGCGCATCGAGTTCCATCAACGCCTTCACCAGGCTTGATTTTCCAGTCCCGCTGGGCGCGGCGACGACGAACAAATTTCCAGGGTAGTCCATAGCAGGGGAAGTTGAGGCAGTTACTCGATATTTTGCACTTGCTCGCGCATCTGCTCGATCAGCACCTTCATATCCACGGAAATGTGCGTCATCTCCAGCGTTGCCGATTTCGAGCCCAAGGTATTTGCTTCACGGTGTAACTCCTGTATCAGGAAGTCCAGGCGTTTGCCGATCTCGCCGCCCTTGCCGATGAGCCGCTCGACCTCGTCAAAGTGTGAATTCAAGCGCGTCAATTCCTCGGCCACGTCGATGCGAATGGCAAAGGCCGTGGCCTCGGTCAGGGCGCGGTCGCGCGCCGCCTCGGGCAGCGTGGCGCCGTCGGTCAGCGCCATGGCGTCCTTCCAGCGGTCCACAAAGCGCTGGCGCTGCTGCTCCACCAGCATCGGGATCAGCGGCAAGGCCTGCTGTGCCAGGGCCCGCAACTGCGCGACGCGCTCCAGCAGCATGACTCCCAGGCGCGCGCCTTCGCGCGAGCGGGCCTCGAGCAAACCGGCGAGCACCTGATCGACCAGCTCCAGCACCTGGCCATCGGTCCAGTCCTGGGCGCTGCTGCTTTGCGTGCCGGCCAGTCGCATCACTTCGGCCACGCTCAGCGGCGCGGCCAAGGGCAGCCAGCTGCGCACGCTGTCTTGCACCGCGTCTAGGCGCTGCAACAAGCGTGGCGTGGGCTCGGCCAGGGCGGCGCTGGCGTCGCCCTCGAGCGTCAGGCGCAGTTCCACCTTGCCGCGTTTGAGGCGCGCATTCACGCGCTCGCGCAGCGCGGGCTCGACGTGGCGCAACTCCTCGGGCAGCCGAAAAGCCAGGTCCAGAAAGCGGCTGTTAACGGAGCGGATTTCGAGTCCCAGGCGCGCGCTGGTGTGCGGCTTGGCTGCGCCGTCAGCCGCTGCGGCCGAGCTGGCGCATTGGGCGCTGGCGTAGCCGGTCATGCTGTAAACTGCCATGGAGATAGAACTTTTGTTGCGGAACTCGGAAGAATAACCGGATTCGCCCCCTGCCCCAGGAATCTGTTCGCGCACCATGCAAGCGAAAAACATCGTCAAGGTTAAACCCGCCCCTCTGCCCCCCGACACCGTGATTGGCGGCTACCGCATCGTGCGCAAGCTCGCCGCTGGGGGTTTTGGCGTGGTCTATCTGGCAGTCGATGAACAGGGGACACAGGTCGCCGTCAAGGAATACCTGCCCGCGTCCCTGGCCTCGCGCCAACCCGGGACCCTGGTGCCGCAAGTGGCGCCGGAAAAACAGTCGCTGTACCACCAGGGCCTGAAGAGCTTTTTCGAAGAAGGCCGCTCGCTGGCGCAAATCTCCCACTCTTCGGTGGTGGGCGTGCTGAATTTCTTTCGTGAAAACGAAACCGTCTACATGGTGATGAATTACCTGCAAGGCGCGACCATGCAGGACTACATCATCACGGCGCGCGACCGCAGAAAAGACAAGATCTTCAGCGAGTCCACCATCCGCTCGCTGTTCGACGAAATCCTGCGCGGCTTGCGCATCGTGCATCAGTACAAGATGCTGCATCTGGACATCAAGCCGGCCAATATTTTCGTCTCGGATGAAGACCGCGCGGTGCTGATCGATTTTGGCGCAGCGCGCGAAGTGCTGAACAAGGAAGGCAACTACATTCGGCCCATGTACACGCCGGGATTTGCCGCGCCCGAGATGTACAAGCGCGACGGCGTCATGGGGCCCTGGACCGACGTTTACGCCATCGGCGCCTGCATCTACGCCTGCATGCAGGGCTACCCGCCCGCGCCGGCGCCGCAGCGCAAGGAAAAGGACAAGCTTGAACTGGCCCTGTCGCGGCTGCGCGGCGTGTACTCGGACAACCTGATCGAAATCGTGCTGTGGTGCATGGCGCTAGACCAGAATGAGCGTCCGCATTCGGTGTTCGCGCTGCTGCGCGAGTTGGGCAACGAGGGCGAGCGCCGCTACACCAAGCTGACGCTCACCGAGAAAATGCGCCTGCAAATCAACGGCCTGGTCACGGGCAAGAAAGACAGCACCCAGACAACGTCCAAAGCCGGGGCGAGCAAGCTATGAAATTTTCCGTGTTTCAGGTCAGCCGCAAAGGCGGGCGCGAGAACAACGAAGACCGCATGGGCTACTGCTATACCCGTGAGTCCGGTCTGTTTGTGCTGGCCGACGGCATGGGCGGTCATCCCGAGGGCGAGGTGGCGGCACAGTTGGCGCTGCAGATGGTGGCCGAGCGCTATCAGAAAGAAGCCAAGCCCATGATCCGGGATGTGGGCACCTTCCTGTCTTCGGCGCTGCTCGCCGCGCACCACGCGCTGATCTGCTATGCCAGCGACAAAGCCATGCTCGATACACCGCGCACCACGATCGTGGCGGTGGTGGTTCAGGGCAACTGCGCCACTTGGGTGCACTGCGGGGATTCGCGCCTGTACCTGGTGCGTGACGGCGCCCTCGTGTCCCGCACCCAGGACCACTCCTTCGCGGAGCAGCACCGTGCGGCGGCCAGCCCGCTGAGCTTTGCCAACCGCAACATCCTGTACACCTGCCTGGGCTCTCCCACCCAACCGGTGCTTGAAATCGTGGGCCCGGTGCAACTGCGCCAGGGCGACAAGATCATGCTGTGCTCGGACGGTCTGTGGGACAGCGTGCGCGAGTCCGACATCGTCGGCCAATTGAGCGCGAACTCGGTCTCCCAATCGGTACCGCAGTTGGTGGAAATGGCGCTGCACAATGCCGGCGCGCGCAGCGACAACGTCTCCGTCATCGCGCTGGAGTGGGAGACGCCGAATGCGGCGGAGTCCACGCGCAATATTTCCACCGAAGACATTGGTGACGGCGAGTTTGCCTCCACCTTTCAGGACTCCGCGCTCGGAGTGATGGAGGAAGACCTGGACGACGCCAGCATCGAGCGCTCGATCGCCGAGATCAACGAAGTCATACGCCGTTCCGCAGCCCGAAAAATCTAGTACTCCAACCCAGAAATATCGAAACATGAAAGCGCGCCTTCGCACCCATGCCGTTGTTGCAAATGCTCGCCATAGCCGCCGCTATGTCTGCGCTTTGCGCCTAGCAGCCTGTCGGACTTTGGGCGTGGGCGCGACGGGGGTGCATTCGGATGCAGCG
>CAIMSP010000067.1 GCA_903844215.1 uncultured beta proteobacterium
ACCGCCGACGACTACGAGGCGCTGCTGCCTTGGAACATCGCGCTGCCGACCGAATGACGTCGAGCAGCCGAGCCGCCCACGCCAATCACATCTGAGTCGGCGACGCAAGGTACGCGGTTAATAGATCGCTTACTTTGCTTTTGGACGAGACGCCAATTAGTCGATCTTGAAATCGAACTCCTGCGTCGCGACCACGTCGGCGCCGTCGGTGACGCACTTGTATTGCATCATCGCGGCCTTGACGGCGGCATGGAAGACGCGCGGACCGGAGAGGATGTCCACGCTCTGGATCACGCCGCCCTTGATGTGGATCTGCGCCTTGACCGTGCCCGTGGTGCCGTCCTGCAGCGCCTTGCGCGGCATCTCGGGCGGCACCTGGGTCGGGCAGGCCAGGCCAATGGTCGTGCGCCGCGGACCCGTGGGCGCGGGCGGCGGTGGTGGTGCAATCACGGCCGGTGCGGGCGGCGGCGTGGCCACCGACACGATCGATGGCGCGGTGCTGACCTGGGGTGTGACCTCGGCCGGCGGCACATAGGGCGGCGGCGGCGCCTGCACCTGAGGCATTTCCTTGACGACTTCGACCTTCTTCGGTGGCGGCGGTGGCGGCGGCGGAATGATCACTTCCTGAATCACCACCGCTTCGAGCGGCTTCTTGATCAGGTTCAGACCCTTGCGCGCCAGCCCGGAGACCAGCGCATAGCCGATGAAAACGTGTATCGCAACGACGATGATCAGGCCCTTGACGCGTCGCGAAGGGTCCCGGCTTTCGTAGCTGTGACGCATGCCGGGTGTACTCAACACGGGCATATTCATGGCGGGCGTATTCATTGGATAAACTGCTCCGCACCGATCACGGCGATCTTGTTCAGACCCAGGCGCTTGCTCGACGACAACACGTTGGCGAAGACGGCGTACTGCGAATTCTTGTTCGGGCGAATGTGCACCTCAGGCTGCGACTGGTTGTCCAGGCCGGCGATGGTCTTCATCTTCTCGTCCAGTTCAGCGGCGCTCACCGGCAATCCCTGCCAATAAACCGTGCTGCGTTCGTCGATATCGATCTGGATCTTCTCCGGCTTGACCAGGTTCACCGGCGGCGTGCCGACCGGCATTTCCAAATTCACCGAGTGCAGTTGGATCGGGATGGTGATGATCAACATCACCAGCAAAACCAGCATCACGTCGATCAACGGCGTGGTGTTGATGTCCATCAGCACCTCGGGTTCATCCGAGCCGCTGGAGCTTCCTACGTTCATTCCCATGGGATGAATCCTTGTTGTATCAACCGCCCAGGGGCGGCGGTTCGGTGATGAAGGCAACCTTCACGATGCCAGCGCGCTGGCAGGCCAGCAGCACCTTGCCCACGCCTTCATAGGTCGCGGCAAAGTCCCCGCGCACCTGAACTTCAGGCTGGGGCTTGAGCACGGACACCTTCTTGAGCTTTTCCACGAGCGCGTCCACGCTGTTGATGCGCGCTTCGTAATAGAAGATGTTGCCCTTCTGGTCCACCGAAATGATGACGTTTTCAGGCTTGGTTTCCCGCACCTCAACCCGTTCCTTGGGCAAGGCCACTGGAATCGAGGTCGTGACGACGGGAATGGTGATCAAGAAAATGATCAGTAGCACCAACATCACGTCCACCAGGGGCGTGGTGTTGATGGCCGACATGACAGCGTCGTCGCCGCCTTCCGGTGAGCCAACATTCATTGACATAGATTGTTCCTGGGATGCCGCACTGCTGCGGAATCAGCCGGCTTTGACCGAACCGAGAATGACGGCGTGCAGATCGCCACCAAAGGCGCGCACATCGGCCATCACGTTTTTGTTGCGACCCACCAGCCAGTTGTAGGCCAGCACGGCCGGCACGGCCACGGCCAGACCGATGGCGGTCATCAGCAGCGCTTCGCCCACGGGGCCGGCCACCTTGTCGATCGATGCCTGGCCGGAGATGCCGATGGCGGTCAGGGCGTGCATGATGCCCCAGACCGTGCCGAACAGACCGACGAAAGGAGAAATCGAGCCCACGGTGGCCAGCACCGACAAGCCGCCTTGCATATTGCCTGCCACGCGATCGACCGAGCGCTGAATGCCCATCGTGACCCAGTCGTTGAGCGGCACGTGGCCCATCAGGCCTTCATGCTTCTTGGTGGCTTCCAGGCCGGCTTCGGCGATGAAGCGGAAGGGGCTGTTGTCGGCCAGCTTGGCGCAGCCCTGCTGTATCGTTCCAGCGGACCAGAAATCCTGAGCCGCCGCTTTGGACTGGGAGCCAATCTTGGCCTGCTCCAGCAGCTTGACGATCAGCACGTACCAGCTGCTGATGCTCATGATGAGCAACAGGGCCAACACGGTCTTGGTCACCAGATCGGAGTCTTTCAACAGGGCTTCAAAGCCGTAGGGGCTGGCGGCGGATTCGGCGGCCTTCTTGCCGGCATCGGCTGCAGGGGCCGCAGCGGGAGCGGCACTGGCGGCTTCGACGGCAGCAGGTGCAACAGCGGCGGGTGCGGCTGGCGTTTGCGCCAAGGCGGACGTTCCGATCATCGAGACCGACGCCAAGATGACGGCAGCAAGCAGGGACTTGAGAGAAGAACCAAATTGAATGGGCACAGCAGTTTCCTTTTGTTGAGTGCGAACGCGTGATTTCTTGCGCGTAAAAAATGGAGCCAGAATCGACTTTTTCCGGGAGCCCAGAGTATAGGTTGAGATCGACCAGGATTCTGTGTAGTTTTGCTACTTGAGCCTAGGGTTTTCCATAGCCCAGGCGAGCATGCGACAATCCTGCCCATATCTTTTTGGAGACTGACACATGGGTTTTCTGGCTGGAAAAAAACTGCTGATCACGGGCGTTCTGTCCAACCGTTCCATCGCTTACGGTATCGCGCGTGCCTGCCACCAGCAGGGTGCAGAGCTGGCGTTCAGCTACGTCGGTGAGCGCTTCAAGGAGCGCATCACAGAATTCGCCGCCGAGTTTGATTCGAAACTGATTTTTGACTGCGACGTTGGCAGCGACGAGCAAATCGACCAGATGTTCAAGGACCTGGCCACGCACTGGCCGCAGTTTGACGGCTTTGTGCACAGCATTGGTTTTGCCCCGCGCGAAGCCATCGCGGGCAACTTTTTGGATGGCCTGACGCGCGAGAACTTCCGCATCGCGCATGACATCAGCGCCTACAGTTTCCCCGCCATGGCCAAGGCAGCGATGCCCTACCTGAGCGACAAGGCGTCGCTGTTGACGCTGACCTATCTGGGAGGCGTGCGCGTCGTTCCCAGCTACAACACCATGGGCCTGGCCAAGGCGTCGCTGGAATCGTCCGTGCGTTACCTGGCCGACGCCATCGGCCCACGCGGCATGCGCGTCAACGGCATCAGCGCCGGTGCCGTGAAGACGCTGGCGGCCAGCGGCATCAAGGATTTTGGCAAGCTGCTGGCCATTTCGGCCAGCGCCTCGCCGCTCAAACGCAACGTGACGATCGAAGAGGTTGGCAACGTGGCGGCCTTCCTGCTGAGCGACCTGGCCTCCGGCATGACCGGGCAGATCTCCTACGTTGACTGCGGCGTCAGCCAGACCGCCGTGGCGGTGGTGGAGACCTGATCAGGCCCTCACCCCCCCGCCCTCTCCCGCCAAAGCGGGCGAGAGAGCCGGACCCTCGCCCCCCCCCCGCAACCGGGGAAGAGGCTTGGGGTCCTAAACTTTCACGCAGTCCGCGTAATAGTGCACTTGGCCGTCTGCGGCCTCTTCTTCGACCAGGCCGTGGATGTCGGTCTCGAAGCCAGGGCACTGGGCGTTGAACTCGCGTGAAAACTTCAGGTAGTCCACGATCTTCTTGTTGAACACTTCACCCGGAATCAGCAGCGGGATTCCCGGCGGGTAAGGCGTCACCAAACCGACGGTGATGCGCCCTTCGAGGTGGTCAATTTCCACGCGCTCGGTCTTGCGCAAGGCGATATGGGCGTAGGCGTCGCTGGGCTTCATCGCGGGCATCAAGTCGCTCAGGTACATGTCCGTTGTGAGGCGCGCAATGTCGTATTTGGCGTAGAGCTGGTGCACGTGCTGGCACAGGTCGGCCAGGCCCAGTTTTTCGTACTTGGGATACTTTTGACAAAACTCCGGCAGCACGCGCCACATCGGCTGGTTCTTCGCGTAGTCGTCCTTGAACTGCTGCAGCGCCGTCAACATGCTGTTCCAGCGGCCCTTGGTGATGCCGATGGTGAACATGATGAAGAAGCTGTACAGGCCGGTCTTCTCCACCACCACGCCGTGCTCCGCGAGAAACTTGGTGACGACGCTGGCCGGAATGCCGGTCTTGGCAAACTTGCCATTCAGGTCCATGCCCGGCGTCACGATGGTTGACTTGATCGGATCGAGCATATTGAAGCCCGTGGCCATCTTGCCAAAGCCATGCCAGTTGACACCGGCCTTGGCCTTGGCCGATTCTCCCTTGATGATCCAGTCGTCGGCGCGGCCCACGCCCTCTTCCACCAGCTTGTCCGGTCCCCAGACCTTGAACCACCAGTCGTCGCCGTACTCCAGATCGATCTTGCGCATGGCACGGCGAAAGTCCAGCGCCTCGGCAATGCTCTCTTCCACCAGCGCCGTGCCGCCAGGCGGCTCCATCATCGCGGCGGCCACGTCGCAGCTGGCGATGATGCTGTACTGCGGGCTGGTGCTGGTGTGCATCAGGTAGGCCTCGTTGAACAGGTGCTTGTCCAGCTTGACGGTCTGCGAGTCCTGCACCAGCACGTGGCTGGCCTGGCTGATGCCCGCCAACAGCTTGTGGATCGACTGCGTCGCGTACACCATGGCGTGCTTGGGGCGCGCGCGCTTCTTGCCCATGGCGTGGTAGGAGCCATAAAAGGGGTGGAAAGCCGCGTGCGGCAACCAGGCTTCGTCAAAGTGGATGTTCTCCACGTAGCCGTCGAGCATGTCCTTGACGGTCTCGGTGTTGTACAGCACGCCGTCGTAGGTGGACTGCGTCAGCGTCAGCACGCGCGGCTTGATCTTGGCGGTGTCCACCCCTTTGAGGTGCTCGCGAATCAGCGGATTGGCCTTGATCTTGGCCTTGATCGCAGCGGGCTCGAACTCGCTCTTGGGTATCGGGCCGATGATGCCGAAATGGTTGCGCGTGGGCTTGAGAAAGACCGGAATCGCGCCCGTCATGATGATGGCGTGCAGGATGGACTTGTGGCAGTTGCGGTCCACCACCACCACGTCGTTGGGCGCCACCGTGTGGTGCCACACCATCTTGTTGCTGGTGCTGGTGCCGTTGGTCACGAAGAAGCAGTGATCGGCGTTGAAGATGCGCGCCGCGTTGCGCTCGCTCTTGCCGATCGCGCCGTCGTGGTCCAGCAACTGCCCCAGTTCCTCGACCGCGTTGCAGACGTCGGCGCGCAGCATGTTCTCGCCGTAGAACTGGTGGTACATCTGGCCCACCGGGCTTTTCAAAAACGCCACGCCACCCGAGTGCCCCGGGCAATGCCAGGAATACGAGCCGTTCTCGGCGTAGTCCAGCAGCGCCTTGAAGAACGGCGGCTGCACACCCTCGAGGTAGCTCTTGGCTTCGCGAATGATGTGGCGCGCGACGAATTCGGGCGTGTCCTCGAACATGTGGATGAAGCCGTGCAACTCGCGCAGGATGTCGTTGGGCAAGTGGCGCGAGGTCTTGGTTTCGCCATAGACGTAGATCGGCACATCCAGGTTCTTGCGGCGCACCTCCTCGATGAAGTGGCGCAGGTTGAGCACGGCCGGATCGAGGTCCGGACCCGGCGTGAACTCCTCGTCATCGATCGACAGAATGAAGGCGCTGGCGCGGCTTTGCTGCTGCGCAAACTGCGACAGGTCGCCGTAGCTGGTCGCGCCCAGGACTTCAAACCCTTCCGTTTCAATCGCCTGCGCCAGCGCGCGAATGCCCGAGCCGGAGGTATTTTCGGAACGAAAATCTTCGTCGATGATGACGATGGGAAAACGAAATTTCATGGCTGGACAACCGGTGCTGCGTGGAAAGAAGGCGAAGTGTAAGGAATTAAAGTGACACAACGCTGGCTCCAGGCAATTTATGTCCCAGAATGTGGGTCTGACAACACAGGAGGCGAAGGCATGGCAGACGCGACAATTTGGTGGTTATTGGCCGGAGGCGCGATCGTCGCCGAGCTTTTGACCGGCACTTTCTATCTATTGATGCTGGCTCTGGGCCTGGGCGCTGCAGCGCTGGCGGCCCACGCCGGTGCCGGCAGCGTGCTGCAGTTGCTGGTGGCGGCCCTGGTGGGCGGTGGCGCCGTGAACACCTGGCGCATGGTGCAAGGCCGGCGCAGCCGGGCCATGCCCGCCAGCGAGAACCCCGACGTGAACCTCGACGTGGGCGCCACGGTGCAGGTCGACGCCTGGAACCCCGACGCCACGGCCAGCGTCAAATACCGCGGCGCGCAGTGGACCGTCGTGCACCGCAGCGGCCAGGCGCCTTCGACCGGGGCGCACACCATCGTCGAAATCATTGGCAGCCGCCTGGTGGTCGAGAAGAGCTAATCATTTTTCGCGGCACGCCGTGCTGCAGCTTCAACCCTAAGGAACTGGACAGTGCCCAGTTCTCCCGTAGCGTTCATGCTGCCATGCGCTCGGTATCAGGTGGCGGGTCATGGCGGCGGTATTTGCGCATGATTTTCGCGAGGTCAGGTGCAAAAGCGGGAACCGAGAAAAATACCGGGAG
>CAIMSP010000068.1 GCA_903844215.1 uncultured beta proteobacterium
ATGTCCTCCAGGAACAGGATGCGGTCTTGCAGCTCGGCCGCGTAGGGCGTGCCCGCCAGTGCCGCCACCAGGCTCAGATTGCCCCCGCTCAGGCGCCCGCTGGACGCGCCGGCGCGCAGCGTGCGCGCGGCAAACTGCGGCGCCGTTTGCGCCTTGGCCTGGTTCTCCGACGACAGCGCCATCTGGTAGCTCTTTTGGGGCTGCATCAGGATCGCCTGCAGGTGGCGTTTGGAGTAGTCGGAGAAAGTGGACACGCCCACCGGGCCGTGGAAGGTCACGAGGCGGGTCTGGCGCTGGATGGCCAGATGCAGGCAGCTCACATCCGAGTAGCCGACAAAGATCTTTGGGTGCTGGCGAATCAGCCGGTAGTCGATGTAGGGCAGCAGCGAGATCCCGCCCGAGCCGCCGGTGGCCGCCCAGACCGCTTTCACTTCGGGGTTGGCAAACATGGCGTGCAGGTCTTGCAGCCGCTGCTCCACCGTGCCGGCGTAGCGACCGCGCCGCGCCAGCACATGCTGGCCGAGCCGGACCTTGACGCCCAGGTCTTCGATGTTGCGCACCGCCTTGTCGATGCCGTCCTGCTCGAGAAAACCGCAGGGCGTGATCAGTCCGACCACGTCGCCCTCTTTCAGTCGCGGTGGCTTGAGCAGGCGGCCAGCGCTGGCCGCCTGGGCCGTGCCGGGCAGCAAGGGGGCGGCCAGCGCCAGCGCCATGCCCTTGGAGAGGTGGCGCCGACTCAGCAGCGAAGCGGCGGGCGGCGTGGTATTCAAGGGAGTGCGACCGGTGCTTCGGTGCTGGCGGTCCAGCGGATCAATGCGTCGAGTGCCGCCCGACCTGTCTTGGCTTGGGCGTCGTTGATGAATGCCACCACGACCCAGTCGCGCTCGGCTTCGTCGCGCACATAGCCCGCCACCGCGACCGCGTCCTTGAGCGAGCCGGTCTTGATGCGGGCGCGGCCCGCCGCCGGCGTGTCGCGCAGACGTTTGCGCATGCTGCCATCCACGCCCGCGATCGGCAGGCTGGTGGCGAACTCGGCAAACCAGTGGCTGCGCGCGCCGGCCTGGAGCAGGCCCGCGAGCTGGCCGGCGCTGATGCGTTCCAGGCGCGACAGCCCGGAGCCGTTGTCCAGCACCAGGCCCTCGGTGGCGATGCCGTGCCGTGCGAACCAGGCGCGCAGCGCCGCCTCGCCGTTCGCCAAGCTCAGCGCGCCGCGCTCCTGGCCTTGGTACTGCACGCCCAGACTCAGGTACAGGCTGCGCGTCAGCGCATTGTCCGAGGTCTTGTTCGCGATCTTGACCGCATCGGCCAGCGTGTCGGAGCGATGTTCCACCCGCACGCGCGCCTGCGCCGGGGTCAGGCCGTCGCGGGCCTGGCCGCTCCAGCGGCCGCCGAGCTCGCGCCAGAAGCTGCGCACAAAGCGTTCGATGTAGAGGTTGCGATCGAGCAGGCTCAAGCTGGTTTTGACCTGGCAGTTGGCCGGGAAAGTGCCGCTTAGCGTCAGCTCGATCGCGCCACCGGCTTGGGGCTGGGCCTTGGCCACGAGTTCGTCGTTGTCCCAATCGTCGCAGGCGCCGTCCCGCGTCTTCAGTTGCGCGTTCAGCCGCACGCGCTCCAGCGGCGGCTGGCTGCGCACCTGGGTCGGGCCCTGGCTGGAATCGAGCGTGAATTCGATCAGGTTGCTGTTGAGCAGCAGCGCGTCGGGGATGACGTTGTAGTACGCGTCCGGCGCCTCATCAAAGGGCGCAGCGCCCCGATCCAGGCGCGTGGGCTGGAACAGGGAGCGGTCCAGGATCAGGTCGCCTTCGATGCGCGTCACGCCCTGGGCGCGCAGCGTGCGCAGCAGGGAGCGCAGCCCGTCCCAGGTCAAATTCGGGTCGCCGCCACCGCGCAGATACCAGGGCCCGCGCAACACCGAACCCTGGCTGAGCGAGCTGCTCAGCAACTGCGTGCGCCAGCGAAAGCTCGGGCCCAGCTCGTCCAGCGCCACCAGCGTCGTCACCAGCTTCATGGTGGACGCAGGCGCCATCGGGCGCTGCTCGAAATGCGCCAGCCGGGGCGCGCCGCCCTGCAGCGGCAGCACCAGCGCGCTGAGTGAGGCATCGGCGATGCCGGCGTCGCGCAGCGCGGCCGCGACGCCCGGCGGCAGCGCGCTTTGCGCCTGGGCCGACAGCGCCGCGCCCAGCAGGGCGACGAGCCACAGGCGGCGAAGTGAGGAGTGGTGCGGGGCGCGGCAGATCATGCTGAATTGTCGGACACAAAAAAGCCCTCTGACGGCTTGAGCGGCAGAGGGCTGGTCTTCACCCTGGATGGATGAAGCGCTGGATCACTTGAACTGGTAGCTCGCCAGCAAGCTGAAGGCACGACCGCGTGGATCGGCGACGCGCGGATCCCAGGAACTGCCAGCACCCGTGTTGGTGTCATAGGTAATGGCAAACGGCGGGTTCGTGTTGAGCAGGTTCTTCACGCCGAAGGTGATGCCCACATCCTTGAAGCCGGAATAGCTCACGCTGGCGTTGTACAGCGTGTAGGCCGCGACGTTCGGGTTCCAGTCAGCCGGTATGAATGCCCCTCCCACGGCGCCGATCACGTTTTGCTTGTAGCCGCTGCGGTACACCTGGGTCAGCGTCCCAACCCAGTCGCCACGTGCATAGGTACCGGTGAGCGAATGCTTCCA
This sequence comes from uncultured beta proteobacterium, assembly GCA_903844215.1. Lineage (GTDB taxonomy): Bacteria > Pseudomonadota > Gammaproteobacteria > Burkholderiales > Burkholderiaceae_C > CAIKVZ01. The sequence goes on from CAIMSP010000068.1 coordinate 2,675, forward strand.
GCGCAGACCCGGGTCGGTGAGCGGGTTGAACTGGCCGATTTCGCTGTTCCCGAACGGCGCGCTGGCGATCACACGCGATTTCTTCTCCATCAGGTAAGTGCCTTCGAGCTGCACGCCCCATTTGGATTCGCCGAAGTTGCCGTTGGCGTTGGCATTGATGTCCACACCCGAAGTGACGGTCTCGCCGGCGTTGATCCAGCGTGTGTCGATCTGGGTGATGCTGCCAGCGGCGTCACGGATGAAACGCTCCGGGAACAGCGCATAGTTGGCCAGCAGGGTCGGGACGGTCGTGGACTGAATCGTTCCCGTCTTGTTGATCGTCCACCAGTCTGCACCCAGGCTGGTGCTGCTGCTCGGCGCCCAGATGAAGCCCACGCTGCTCTGCTTGCTCTTCTCGGGCTGCAGGGCCGGGTTGCCGCCGAACAAGGTGTTGAACACGATGGCCTCGCAGCCCGGCTTGGTGATGTCCACCTTGAGCGTCGCGCATTTGGTCGGATCGACGGTGGTCGTGCCGCCTGGGGCTTCTGTGACACCGAAGAACTGCTGCTTGAAGTCAGGCACGCGAAAACCCGTGTTGTAGGAGCCGCGCAGCAGGAGCTGTTCCATCGGTGCGAAGCGCATCGACACCTTGGGATTGGTGGTGCCGCCAAAACCCGTGTAGTCGTCGTGGCGCACGGCGACAGTGGCTTCGAGTTGCTTGGTGATGGGGATCAGAACTTCCGTGAAGACGGCCTTGATGTCGCGCTTCAACGTGTCCGTGGAGTTGGCCACGTCAAAGGCGGCATTTGGGATGCCCAATTGCACGGCGACATCGGTGGTCTTGCCGTTGAAGGCGAACTTCTCGGTGCGCAAGTCCACGCCCACGGCCGCCATCACGTCACCGGCTGGCAGTTTGTAGACCGGACCCGAGGCGGTGGCGTCGGCCTGGCTCAGCGTGTACTTGCCGCCATACAACTTCGTGCCTTGGGCCGATGCGGCGGCCAGACCGGCCGTCGCGGCGGGGGTCTGGGACTGGCCTGCGGACAGGAAGGGGTTGAGCACGCCGGTGTTGATCAAGGCGGCAAACGGCACGCCAAAGTAGTAGCCGCCGCCCAGGACGGAGCTGGATTCGCTGCTGGCCACGGAGAGCCCGGCGCGGTAGTCCCAGTCCTTCAGCCAGGGCAAGGGGCCATCGGCGCCGATAAGCACGCGTGAGGTCTCGGTCGTGGTGTCGTACTGGCGTGAGCCGCAGGGAATGCAGCGCCATTTAAAGGCCAGGGGTTTGCCCACGTAATTGGGTCCTGCGAGTTGCGGAAACGCGGCGATCAACTGACCGGCCACGGCGCTATAGGAGGCTCCGGTGCTGGGATAGGCCAGGTTGTACAGCGGGTTCGCAATGGTCGTTCCCAGGCCGTTGGTGACCGTTGCGCTCGAAGAGCTGCTGATTTGCTGCGCCGAGAAGGTCTTCGCCGAGGTGACCTGTGCCGCCGTGACTTCAGCAAATACTTGGTGCGCGCCCAGCGCCATCGTGCCGCGCGCGACCAGGTTGGTGTTGTTCACCGGCTGTTGCAGGGCCGCTGCGACTGCGGTGTCGAAAGCGCAGGCGTATTTGTTGCCAGGTGCGCCCCACAGTGCGGCATCGTAGGCGCCCATTCCCGCCACCGAGTTGCAGCCGGCAGCGCCGGGCAGGTTCAGCGGGTTCACGTAGCGGTAGGTTTGCGTGCTGCCCACCTGGGTGGGACCCGTGGTGGTCTTGTTGGTGAAGCCGCTGGACAGGCTGGCGATGCCAGTCACCGTGGCAAAGGGCGCGCCCGTGGTGTCGGGCGAGAGGCCGCGACTGGACTGGAACAGATTCACGAAATCGCGCTGGTTGCCGCGCAGCGCCTGGCTTTCGCTGTGTCCCAAAGAAAACAGCAGGTTGTATTTGTCTTTTTCCAGGTCGCCGAGGCCGCCGGTCAGGCTCAGGCGGCTGATGTTGCCGCCGCCCTGTTGCGTGACATCGGTGAAGGCCTCCATTTGCACGCCGTTGTAGTTCTTCTTCAGGATGAAGTTGATGACGCCGCCGATGGCGTCCGTGCCGTAGATGGCCGAAGCGCCGTCCTTCAGGATTTCGACGCGCTCAAGCGCGGCCATGGGAATCTGGTTCAGATCGACCACGCCACCATTCAGGCCGTGCGCCGCCAGACGGCGTCCGTTGAGCAGCACCAAGGTGTTGTTTGAGCCCTGGCCGCGCAGGTTCGCTGCCGACAAGCCATTGCTGCCACGCCCCGAGCCGTTGGCCACATCAGAATTGCTGGCCAGGTTGTCCATGCCGTTGCCATTGCTGTTGAGCGAGCTCATCAACTGCTCGGCCGTGACGATGCCCTGTTTCTTCAGGTCAGCCGCCGTGATGACCTGCACCGGCAGGGCACCTTCTTTGGCGATGCGCTTGATCGAGCTGCCGGTGATCTCCACGCGTTGCAGCGAGGTGTCGGCGGTTTGGGCGGCGACGCAGCTGGCGAAGCCGGCGAGGGCCAGGCACTGGGATATTTGCTTCAGTTTCACGGTCAGGGTTCCTAAAGTTGAAGCGTTGACTTTACTCAAGTACACGAGCCTGTTACATAGGGAAAGCACCTCTTACGTTTGCTTGTGTTTGATTTGCCGCGAATCAGCGTGTAAAGATGCCATTGAATGTTGCCTGTGTTGTATTTGCACATCATTCAATCAGTGGGCAGCGCCGTTTTGGTGGCGCACTGGCCCCCTCTGCGGGTTGTTCGTCCGCCGGGCGGCCAGGTCCGGCACCATAATCGCGGCTCACCGCACACCACCCACTGCCCATGCCCAGCCCCCACCTCGCCGAAAAAAATGTCTGGTGGTGGATCCCTTCGCTGTACTTCGGCCAGGGCATTCCCTATGTCGTGGTGATGACGCTGTCGGTCATCCTGTACAAGAACCTGGGCCTGTCCAACACCGAGATCGCGCTCTACACCAGTTGGCTCTATCTGCCCTTTGTCATCAAGCCCTTGTGGGCCCCCTTTGTGGACCTGTACCAGACCAAGCGCTGGTGGGTGGCGTCGCTGGAACTGCTGATCGGAGCGCTGTTTGCGTCGGTGGCGCTGACGCTGTCGCTGCCGGCCTATTTCCAGATCACGCTGGCGCTGTTCTGGCTGCTGGCCTTCAGCGGCGCCACGCACGATATCGCGTCCGACGGCTTTTACATGCTGGGCCTGGACCAGCATCAGCAGGCTGCCTATGTGGGCATACGCAGCACCTTTTTTCGCCTCTCGATGATCACCGGCCAGGGTGGGCTGGTGTACCTGGCGGGCAAGCTGAGCGAGCGCACGGGCGACCGCGTGCTGGCCTGGTCGGTGGTGTTTTTCGTGCTGGCGGCGATGTTCATCGCCATGTCGCTGTACCACCGGCGCGTGCTGCCGCGACCGCTGGAAGATGTGGCGCAGGGAGACCCGGCGCATGTGCTGCAGTCGGTGGTCGCGGTGTTCAAGAAGTTCATGCAAAAAAATGGCATCGGCGTCGTGCTGGCCTATCTGCTGTGCTACCGCTTTGGCGAGGCGCAGTTGGTGAAGATGGCGCCGCCCTTCTTGCTGGACCCGCGCGCCCGGGGCGGGCTTGAATTGTCAACCGCCAACGTGGGTCTGATCTACGGCAGCATCGGATTGCTGGCGCTGACGCTGGGTGGCTTGCTCAGCGCCTGGCTGGTGGCCCGCGACGGCGTGCGGCGCTGGTTGTGGCCCATGGCGCTGGCCATCAATGTGCCGCATCTGGTCTATGTCTATCTCGCCCTGGCGCTGCCCACGAATCTCTATCTGATCGGCGCGGCCGTGGCGTTCGAACAGTTCGGCTATGGCTTTGGCTTCACCGCCTTTGTGCTGTTCATGATCATGACGGCCGCGGGCCAACACAAGACGGCGCACTACGCGATCTGCACCGGCTTCATGGCCTTGGGCATGATGCTGCCGGGCATGTTCAGTGGTTGGCTGCAGTCGCAACTGGGCTACGCGAATTTCTTCATCTGGATCTGCGTCGCTGCCATTCCGAGTTTCCTTGTCACCGCCTTGATCAAGGTAGACCCCGACTTTGGTATCCGAAAATCAGCATGAAAAATAGCCTTCTCTGCCTGTGCGCGCTGTTGCTTGCCGGCTGCGCCAGCGGCCCCTGGGTGGACCGGAGCCTGTCGGCGCAAAGCCAGGACAGCCGCGTGCGCTATATCGTGATCCATTACACGGCGCTCGATCTGGCGCGCTCGGTGCATGAACTCACGCAGGAGGCGGTCAGCAGCCACTACCTCCTGACCGACGGGCCGGCGCCCAAGATCCTGGGCCTGGTGGACGAAAGCCAGCGCGCCTACCACGCCGGCGCCAGCTCCTGGAAGGGCGTGACCCAGCTCAACGCCAGCTCGGTGGGCATCGAGATCGTGAATCCCGGCTATCGCGATACCCCGAGTGGCCCGGTTTGGGACGAGTTCCAGTCCAACCAGATCGACCTGCTGATCCCCCTGCTCAAGGACATTGCCAAGCGCCATGGCATCACGCCCGAGCGGGTGTTGGCGCACAGTGACATTGCGCCTCAGCGCAAGGAAGATCCGGGACCGCTGTTTCCCTGGAAGCGACTGGCCGACGCCGGTCTGGTGCAGTGGCCCGACGCCAGCGCCGTGGCGCGCTACCAGCCGCGATACGAAGCCCAGTTGCCCGATCTGGGCTGGTTTCAAAGAAGGCTAATGAAGCACGGTTTCGCCGTGCCGCAAAGCGGGGAACTCGATGCCGCCACGCGCCGGGTGCTGGCGGCGTTTCAGATGAAGTACCGGCCAAGCCGCTATGACGGCCTGCCCGACGCGCAGACGGCGGCCCTGCTGGCGGCCTTGACCGAGCCCTGAGGCGGGGCCGCGCCGTTCAGCTCAGCCACTCGTATTCGATCGCCAGGGGTGCGTGGTCAGAGAACTTTTCCCCCTTGTAAACCGCCGCTGATTGCGCGCCCGCAGCCAGTGCCGGCGTCGCCAACTGGTAGTCCAGACGGCAAAAAACCTACATTGCCTTCTGTCACCAGGGGGGAGCCGCTCTACCAGTTCAAGATAAGGTCGAAGAGTTCGCTTAGAAGTGGGTCATTGATTGCTGCGGCGTCCAGCACTTCGCGTGTGAAGTGTCTCGCTATGACGCCGTTGTCGTGGGCGCCCCCCCCAAACAGAGCAGCGAAGCGAGCTTTGGCGTCGCCGGCATCGATACCTTCACGTAGACGTTGACCCGCTAAGCGCAGCAGCCAAGCCTCCAAACATGGGTCGCACGCGAGCACCTTGATGTTGTTGCGCCGGGCGAGCGACTGGGTAGCTACCGTCCAGTCCGTATCTGTGTCAAGCATAGCTGCGGCACGATCGTAAGACGCTTGTGCCCGTTGACCAATTGCATGCTTAACAACATGGCCTGCACCGCGCCCGCGAGCGTTCTTGACTGTTAACCGGCAGCCTTGCTGCCCGGCGGTATAGAGTGCACGCAAATGAGTTAAGAACTCGACCTCAGCCAAGCCCTCGCCAACGATCAGGACAGTGCGGCGAATCTGACGAGGGGCGTTCCGCTGCATCATCAGAGTTGCGGTACGCCGCCTAGTGCGCCGGCCAAGTATTTTGCGCGCAGGCTGTCGTCGCTTCGTAGTCCCTTGATTTCATCCGCACGATAGCCGCGACTGGCGCAGTCGACCTTTTCGACGAACAAGACCTGGCTTTTTTGCAGCAAGTCCAGCACCTCGGGAGTATGGCAAGTAAAGATCAATTGAGCCTGGGTCGGATTTGTGGTGTGACTGGCGAACAATTCCAGGATCGGCTCGATCATGAGGGGATGCAGGTCGCTGTCTAGTTCATCAAGGAGCGCCAATCCGCCATAGCTCAGGACCGGAAGTATCCGCGACAACAGGACAAAGGCGCTCTGCGTACCACTGGACTCTTGCTCCATCAGCAGGCTGAACTCACCGCCAATCACCTTGTGCTGCCCAATGGCTAGCCACGTCTTGAGTTTGGTGCCGTCGGCCTGATCGCGCTCGAAGTCCTTGACCATCACATTGGACAGGCCTAAGTCCCAAGAAGACAGCAGTTTAGACATTTGAGCGCGAAGCAATTCATCCTTGCCGAACTGCTCGGCAGAATACGTAAGCTGAGGGGTAGCAAAGTGCGCACGACCGCTAACGGTAACGTTACTAGCAAAATTGAGTCGGCGAATCTTCTGGGCCAGTTCGACTCCATACTGTGCTGCTGTGGCGATTAAGGATGCATTCGAGCGCACCTTTCTTGCCTCAGCGGGATTGAAATCAAAGCCCTGCTGTTTGATAGAGTAAAGGCCTGTGACTGCATCCAGAATACGAATGAATACGTAATTGAAGCGCTCGCGTTTGCGGTAAAGCGCTTCGCGCAGCACCTGCCGTTCGTTGGCTATTAGCTCGTATCGCCAAACCACACCCTCGTCATCTTCAGCCTCCAACTCAATCTCGGTGGGCTCGATACCACCCAAAAGGTGCGGCACCAGGGGGATAGGGCTTTCGGGTGGCGCGTTGAATGATTGCGAGATAAACCACTCGGCAAAGGCGAGTGGTTTCAATGCGGCAGTCTTACCGGCACCGTTGGCGCCCATGACGGCCAAAATTGTGCTCAGCCGATGCCCAGCGCGCGATGTGACCTGCCAGCCATGGAGTGGCGCTTTCCGGTTGATCTCCATGGAGACAACGGTTCGCTCTCTAAAGCTCTGAAAATTTTTGAATGCGTAGTAGTGAAGCATGGTTGGCCTTTGACTTTGAGCCAATGGCCATCATGCCACACAATAATCGTCATATCCAACAAAATTTTGTTGGAACATAAATCTATTATGAAATTTTGTGCCGTCAACACTGAAAGTGTGAGCCACCACGCTTTGCGAGGGGGCGAGGCCGTCGTCCCGCTTTCACAGCGAAAAAGCGTACTCGATCGTGATCGGCGCGTGGTCGGAGAACTTCTGCTCCTTGTAGATTGCCGCCGACTTGGCCCCTGCGGCAAGGCTATGCGTCGCCAACTGGTAGTCCAGACGCCAACCGACGTTGTTCGCGTAGGCCTGGCCCCGATTGCTCCACCAGGTGTAGGCGCTGTCGGTGGCGGCGGGCTGGAGTTGGCGGTGCACGTCCACCAGGCCGCCCTGCGCCGGATCCAGCAGCTTGGTCATCCAGGCGCGTTCTTCGGGCAGGAAGCCCGAGTTCTTCTGGTTGCTGCGCCAATTCTTCAGGTCGATCTGCTGGTGCGCAATGTTCACGTCGCCGCACAGGATGAACTCGCGCTGCTGGCGCAACTGCGTCAGGTGCGCAAAGAACTCCGCCAGGAAGCGAAATTTCGCCTGCTGCCGCTCCTCGCCCGAGGAGCCGCTGGGGAAGTAGCTGCTGATCAGCGACAGCTTGGCGCGCGGTGTGTCAAAGCGCAGCTCCACATAGCGGCCTTCGGCGTCGAATTCGTCCGAGCCGTAGCCGACGATGACCTCGCTGGGTTCGTGCCGCGTGTACACGGCCACGCCCGAGTAGCCCTTCTTCTGGGCAAAGTGAAAGTGGCCCTGGAGCCCGGCGAGTTGTTCAAAGCGACCGGCCACGTCGGCGGCCTGGGCCTTGACTTCCTGCACGCAAATACAATCGAACTTGGACTGTGTCAGCCAGGCTTCCAGCCCCTTGCTGGTGGCGGAGCGGATGCCGTTGAGATTGAGGCTGGTGAGTTTGAACAAGGATGCTCCATGTCAGTTGATGTAGGCCAGGACCCGCTGGCGCAGGAATTCGTGCAATTTGCCGTGGACTGTGGCGTGCTGCGCCTGGGTGAATTCACCACCAAGGCGGGCCGACTCAGCCCCTATTTCTTCAACGCCGGCCTGTTCGACGACGGCGCCAAGCTGGGGCGGCTGGCGCAATTTTATGCGCGCCGCTTGCTCGCCAGCGGGATCGAGTTCGACATGATTTTCGGCCCCGCTTACAAGGGCATTCCGCTGGGCGCCACGCTGGCGGTGGAACTGGCGCGCCTGGGGCGCAACGTGCCCTTTGTGTACAACCGCAAGGAGGCCAAGGACCACGGCGAAGGCGGGAGCCTGGTGGGCGCCAGCCTCAAGGGTCGCGTGCTGATTGTCGATGACGTGATGTCTGCGGGCACGGCGGTGCGCGAATCGATCGAGCTGATCCGCGCTGCCGGCGCCACGCCGCACGCCGTGCTGATCGCCCTGGATCGGCAGGAAAAAGCCACGGAAAACGGACTGGACGTAAACTACAGCGCAGTGCAGTATGTGCGCCAGCAACTCGGCCTAGAAGTGTGTGCCATTGCCAAGCTGGCGGACTTGCTGCAATTTTTGAACGAACACCACAACCCTCACTGGAGCCTTGACCATGCTCGTGTACTCGCCTATCGGCAACGCTACGGCGTAGACGGATAACACTCCCATGAAGATTCTCCTGCCCGGCTGTCTCGCGGCGCTGCCATTGGCGTTCCAATTGGCCAGCGCCCAGGAGATTTACAGCTGCATTGACAGCAAGGGCCACCGGCTCACGTCCGACCGGCCCATCGCCGAGTGCCTGGACCGGGAGCAGAAGGTGCTTAGCTCTGGCGGCGGCGCCAAGCGCATCGTCGGCCCCAGCCTGACGGCCCAGGAGCGATCGGTTCAGGAAGAGGCGCAAAAGCGCGAGTCCGAGGAGCAGGCCCGCATCGCCGACGAAAGGCGGCGCGACCGGGCGCTGTTGACGCGCTACCCGAATCAGGCGGCGCACGAACGCGAACGGGTCGAAGCCCTGGTGCAGCTTGACGAAGGCATTCGCACCTCGAAGCTGCGCTTGCTGGAGCTGGCGCAGCAGCGCAAGGAGCTGGACGTGGAAATGGAGTTCTTCCGCAAGGACCCCGCCAAGGCCTCGGCCTCGTTGAAGCGTCGGATCAATGAGAACACCCTGAACATCGCGGCGCAGCAGCGCTTCTTGCGCGATCAGGACGAAGAAAAGAAGCGCGTGAATCAGCGCTTCGACGAAGAATTGATCAAGCTCGCGCCGCGCTGGGCCATGCAGGCGGCGGTCCCGGCGCCTGCGAGCGCGCCCAAGGGCAAATAGCCCGCGCCCTGGGCACGACGCTCAGGACAGCCGGCGCTTGAGCAGTTCGTTCACCTGCGCCGGATTGGCCTGCCCCTTGCTCGCCTTCATCACCTGACCCACGAGGGCATTGAACGCCTTGTCCTTGCCGGCGCGGAATTCCTCGATGTTCTTCGCATTCACGGCCAGCACCTCGTCGAGGATCTTCTCCAGCGCCGACGAGTCGTTCATCTGCTTGAGGCCCTTGGCCTCGATGACGGCGTCCACGTCGGCCGACTCGCCGCTCCACAGGGCGTCAAACACCTGCTTTGCGGCGTTGTTGGAAATCGTGGCGTCGGCGATGCGCCGGATCAGGCTGGCAAGTTGCGCTGCCGTCACCGGGGCCTGCGCCAGGCCGGTATCGCTGGCGTTGAGCCGGCGCGACATTTCGCCGGTGATCCAGTTGCTCGCCAGCTTGGGCTGGCCGCAGGCCTGGGCCGTGGCCTCGAAATACGCCGCCATGTCCTGGCTTTGCGTGAGCGTGCTGGCGTCGTATTCGGACAAGCCGTAAGCGGCGCACAAGCGCGCCGCCATGACGCGCGGCAACTCGGCCATCTCGGAGCGCACACGCTGCACCCACTCGTCGGCGATCACCAGCGGCGGCAGATCGGGGTCGGGGAAATAGCGGTAATCGGCGGCGTCTTCCTTGCTGCGCATGGCGCGCGTTTCGCCGCTGTCGGGGTTGAACAGGACGGTCGCCTGTTCGATCGCCCGGCCGTCTTCGATCTGCTCGATCTGCCACAGGATCTCGTAGTCCATCGCCTGCTGCATGAACTTGAAGCTGTTCAGATTCTTGATCTCGCGCCGCGTGCCCAGGGCCGCACCGGGCTTGCGCACCGAGACGTTGGCGTCGCAGCGAAACGAGCCTTCCTGCATGTTGCCGTCGCAGATGCCGATCCAGGTGACGATCTTGTGCAACTCCTTGGCGTAGGCCACCGCCTCGGCGCTGGAGCGCATGTCGGGCTCGGTCACGATCTCCAGCAGCGGCGTGCCGGCGCGGTTCAGGTCGATGCCGGTTTGGCCAATGAAGTCTTCGTGCAGCGACTTGCCCGCGTCCTCTTCCAGATGCGCGCGCACCAGGCGCACGGATTTCTTGACCTGTCCTGAGCTTGACGAAGGATCGCCGAGGAAGAACTCCACCGCGCCGCCTTGCACCACCGGGATTTCAAACTGGCTGATCTGATAGCCCTTGGGCAGGTCCGGGTAGAAGTAGTTCTTGCGCGCAAAAATGCTCTTCGGCGCGATCTGCGAACCCACGGCCAGGCCGAATTCAATCGCGCGCTCGACGGCGCCCTTGTTCATCACCGGCAGCGTTCCTGGCAGGGCCAGATCGACCGCACAGGCCTGGGTGTTGGGCTCGGCGCCGAAGGCCGTGGCAGCGCGACTGAAGATCTTGGACTGCGTGGAGAGTTGGGCGTGCGTCTCGAAGCCGATGACGACTTCGTAGCCCTGGACGAGTAAGGAGTGGGTCATGGTCAGATTCCCGCCGGCTTGCGGCTGTGCCAATCGGTTGCCGACTGGAAGCGGTGGGCGGCGTTGAGCAAGCGGCTTTCGGAAAAATAGTTGCCGATCAATTGCATGCCGACGGGCATGGAGGCCGCGCCAAAGCCCACCGGCAGACTCATTCCGGGCAGGCCAGCGAGCGATGCCGGCAAGGTGAAGATGTCAGCCAGATAGTTGGCCACCGGGTCGGCGGATTTCTCGCCGATCTTCCAGGCCACGGTGGGTGCCACCGGGCCGGCGATGAGGTCGCAGAGCGCGAACGCCTGTTGGAAATCATCGGCGATCATGCGGCGGATTTTTTGCGCCTGCAGGTAATAGGCGTCGTAGTAGCCGTGCGACAAGACGTAGGTGCCGATCATGATGCGGCGTTTGACTTCGTCGCCAAAACCCTCGGAGCGGGTCTTCTGGTACATGTCGGCCAGGTCGGTGTAATGGGCCGCGCGATGGCCGAACTTCACGCCGTCAAAGCGGCTCAGATTGCTCGACGCTTCGGCCGGGGCGATGATGTAGTAAACGGGGATCGACAGCTCGGTGCGCGGCAGGCTGATTTCGACCAGTTTGGCGCCGAGTTGTTCGTATTCCTTGAGCGCCGCCTCCAGCGCCGCGCGCACATCGGCGCTCAAGCCCGCGCCGAAAAACTCCTTCGGGATGCCGATGCGCAGGCCTTCAATCGAGTCGTTCAACGGGCGCGAAAAGTCCTCGTCCGGCAGGTCCAGCGAGGTCGAGTCGCGATCCGGATCCGCGCCGCACATGGCGGACAGCAGCAGTGCGCAATCCTGCGCGCTGCGTGCCATCGGTCCGGCCTGATCCAGGCTGGAGGCAAAGGCGATCATGCCGTAGCGCGAGGCCCGCCCATAGGTCGGCTTGATGCCGGTGATGCCGCAAAACGAGGCCGGTTGGCGGATCGAGCCGCCGGTGTCGGTGCCGGTGGCCGCCGGCGTCAGGCGTGCCGCCACGGCCGCCGCGCTGCCGCCCGACGAGCCGCCCGGAACGCGGCTCACATCCCAGGGGTTCTTCACCGGCTCGGGCGCCGTGAAACCGAGTGGGCTTTGGGCCGAGTTTTCGTTGCTCGAACCCATGGCGAACTCGTCGCAATTGAGCTTGCCAAGAGTCACCGCGCCCGCGTCCTTGAGCTTGGCCACGACGGTGGCGTCAAACGGCGAGCGATAGCCGCTGAGCATTTTGGAGCCCGCGGTGCTGGGCCAGTCGCGGGTCACGAAGATGTCCTTGTGCGCCAGCGGCACGCCTTCGAGCGCCCCGCCCGTGCCCGCAGCCAGGCGAGCATCGGCGGCGCGCGCCTGGCTCATCGTGGCGTCTTCGTTCAACGCCAGGAACGCGCCCAAGGGCTGGTGCGCACGGATCCGGGCCAGGAAGTGCTGCGCGGCTTCGACGGCGGATAGTTGGCGCTGGCGCAGCATGCCGGCCAGTTGGGTCACGCTCAGGTCGTGCAAATCGGCTTGCGGGGCGGCCGACGCCCGGTCCATGGCGGCGCTCATTCGATCACCTTGGGGACGAGAAACAGGCCGCGCTCCAGCGCCGGGGCGTTTTGCTGGTTGGCCTCGCGCTGGTTGCTCTCGCTCACGCGGTCTTCGCGCAGTCGCAAGGCGATGTCCTGGATCGTCGCCACCGGATGCGCCAGCGGCTCGATGCCCGTGGTATCGACGGCGCGCATCTTTTCCACGATGCCAAAAAAATCGTTGAGTTGGCTGCGCATGCGCTCGGCTTGGGCGGCAGGAAGTTCCATTCGCGCCAGTTTGGCAATGCGGGCAATATCGGAAGAAGTCAGGGACATAGAAAAAGTTATGTTGAAACCGGAGGTAAATGGCAGCTTCCGGTGGTCGAAACGACGATGCCGCACAGGGGATGGGGTATTATCCTGCCTTTGGCACAAGCTGCGCGTCAACGCCGACTTTCGCCCAAAAATGGATAGTTTTTTACCCGCGAACTGACATGCTGTGCTGCGCAACGCAGCGCTGCATGAAAGTGGCTTCTTTGACGTTAACGGGGCGATGGCAGGCCGAGGCGCGTGCCATGCTCAATAGGACTTTTCAATGTTCGAATCATTCCGTCGGTATTTTTCCACCGACCTGGCCATCGACTTGGGCACGGCCAACACGCTGATTTTTGTGCGCGACAAGGGCATTGTGCTGGATGAGCCGTCGGTCGTGGCCATTCGCCACGAAGGCGGCCCCCAGGGCAAGAAGACGATTCAGGCCGTGGGCCGCGAAGCCAAGGCGATGCTGGGCAAGGTTCCCGGCAACATCGAGGCCATTCGCCCCATGAAGGACGGCGTGATTGCCGACTTCACGGTGACCGAGCAGATGCTCAAGCAGTTCATCAAGATGGTGCATCCGCGCAGCTTCTTCAAACCCAGCCCGCGCATCATCATCTGCGTTCCCTGCGGTTCGACCCAGGTCGAGCGCCGCGCCATCCGCGAGTCCGCGCTTGGCGCCGGCGCCAGCGACGTTTACCTGATCGAGGAGCCCATGGCGGCGGCCATCGGTGCCGGCCTGCCGGTGAGCGAGGCCAGCGGTTCCATGGTGGTGGACATTGGCGGCGGCACGACCGAAGTCGGCGTCATCTCCCTGGGTGGCATGGTGTACAAGGGCAGTGTGCGCGTGGGCGGCGACAAATTTGACGAAGCCATCATCAACTACATCCGGCGCAATTACGGCATGCTGATCGGCGAGCCCACAGCCGAGGCCATCAAGAAGAAGATCGGCTCCGCCTTCCCGGGCAGCGAAGTGCGTGAAATGGAAGTGCGCGGGCGCAACCTGTCCGAAGGCGTGCCGCGCAGCTTCACCATTTCTTCCAACGAAATCCTCGAAGCGCTGACCGATCCGCTGAACAACATCGTTTCGGCCGTGAAGAACGCGCTGGAGCAGACCCCGCCCGAACTCGGCGCCGACATTGCCGACCGCGGCATGATGCTCACCGGCGGCGGCGCCCTGCTGCGCGACCTGGACCGCCTGTTGGCCGAGGAAACCGGCCTGCCGGTGCTGGTGGCCGAAGACCCGCTGACATGCGTCGTGCGCGGCTGCGGCATCGCCCTGGAGCGCATGGAGCGCCTGGGCTCCATCTTCACCAGCGAATAGTCCGGCGCGTCGGGCTTGCCTGGCTGCGGATACACCCTATGCCTTTAGGAACGCTCGACCGCGCGCCGCCGCCTTTTTTCAGGCAGGGCCCGTCGGCCTTTTCCAAGCTGGTGTTTTTCAGCGCGCTGGCGCTGTTCCTGATGGTCGCGGACAAGCGCTTCAAGATCACCCAGCCGGTCCGCACCGTGATTGCCGTGGTGCTGCAGCCGGTGCAGTGGCTGGCGCTGCAGCCGATCGCCTTGGCCTCCAGCGCAAACGAGTTCTTGACCACCGTCTCGACCGCGCAAAGCGCGGAAATGGCGGCGCGCCGCAAGCTTGCTGCACAGTCCGTGCGCGCCGGTCAGGTTGAGACCTTGCTGCTTGAAAACGCCCGCCTGCGCAATCTGCTCGGACTGCGGCCGACGCTGCCCTCGGACGGCCAGGCCGCGCAAGTGTTGTACGACGCGGCCGACATCTACGGCCGCAAGCTTATCGTGGACCGCGGATCGTCGAATCACATTGCCCTGGGATCCTCGGTGATGGACGAATCCGGCGTGCTCGGACAGGTGACTCGGGTCTATCCCCTGGTGAGCGAGGTCACGCTGCTGGTGGACCGCGATCAGGCGGTTCCGGTGCTGAATGCGCGCACCGGCGCGCGCAGCGTCGCCTTTGGCGATCCAACGTTCAACGGCGGTGGGCTGGAGCTGCGCTACATGGCCGCCAACGCCGACGTGCTCGCCGGCGACCTGCTCACCACCAGCGGCGTTGACGGGGTCTATCCGGCGGGCCTGCCGGTGGCGCATGTGAGCAAGGTCGAGCGTCGCGCCGACTCGGCCTTTGCGCGCATTTATTGCACCCCGGTGGCGGCGATCAACTCGGCGCGCCACGTGATGGTGATCGGCCCCGTGTCCAGCCTGATTCCGTCCCGACCCGAGGCACTGCCCGAACCGCTTGTTGGCAAGAAGCCCAAAGCCAAGCCCCTCCCGGCGGAGGCCGCGCCATGATCATGCGTCCCGGGCAGCCGCTGCTGCTGCCGGCCAGTCCGCTGTTCATCTGGGGTAGCCTGATGGCCGCCCTGCTGTTCAATATGCTGCAGCACATGGGGCTGTGGCCGCGCGCGGCCTGGGCGCCCGACCTGCTGGCGCTGGCGCTGGTGTTCTGGTGCGTGCACCAACCGCTGCGCGTGGGCGTGGGCACGGCCTTTGTTTTTGGCCTGCTGCTGGACGTGCATCAGGGGGCCTTGCTGGGTCAGAATGCGCTGGCCTACACGGTCTTGGGCTTTTTCGCCGCGGCGATGCAACGCCGACTGCTGTGGTTTCCCGTACCCACTCAGGCGCTGCAGGTCGCGCCGCTATTGGCCGCCGCCCACGCCATTGAGCTGAGCACGCGGCTGCTGGCCGG